>NZ_JAFAUS010000046.1 GCF_019243155.1 Mycobacterium sp. | reverse complement strand
AAGGGTTGGGCTGTTCGCCCATTAAAGCGGCACGCGAGCTGGGTTTAGAACGTCGTGAGACAGTTCGGTCTCTATCCGCCGCGCGCGTCAGAAACTTGAGGAAACCTGTCCCTAGTACGAGAGGACCGGGACGGACGAACCTCTGGTATACCAGTTGTTCCACCAGGAGCACGGCTGGATAGCCACGTTCGGACAGGATAACCGCTGAAAGCATCTAAGCGGGAAACCTTCTCCAAGATCAGGTTTCTCACCCTTTTAGAGGGATAAGGCCCCCCGCAGACCACGGGATCGATAGGCCAGACCTGGAAGCCCAGTAATGGGTGCAGGGAACTGGCACTAACCGGCCGAAAACTTACCAACACACAATCGCAACCACATTCCAGCCCACGATATTATTTATCGTGGACACCACACCCCCCACCGATACCAAATTTAAATAGAGTTACGGCGGCCACAGCGACAGGGAAACGCCCGGTCCCATTCCGAACCCGGAAGCTAAGCCTGTCAGCGCCAATGATACTGCCCTTTCGGGTGGAAAAGTAGGACACCGCCGAACATACACAAAAACACCCCCGGCAACGGGGGTGTTTTTGCATTTACAACTAACTAATCGAAAAGGGTTAAATTCGCCGGCGCCCGGCTCTTTTCCAATTCGAGCAGGGTGACTTTCCGGTCGATCCCGCCGCCGTAGCCGGTGAGCTTCCCGTTGGCGCCGATGACGCGATGGCACGGAACGATGATGGCGATGGGATTGTGCCCGTTAGCCAGTCCCACTGCGCGCGCGGACCCTGGCGCTCCGACCTGCTCGGCAATTTCTCCGTAGGAACGGGTTTCGCCGTAGGGGATCGTGAGCAGCGCCTCCCAAACCCGTTGCTGGAACGTCGTCCCTTGCAGATCGAGCTCGAGATCGAAATCGGTCAGCTCGCCGGCGAAATACGCGTTGAGTTGCTCGACGGCGTCGGCGAACACGTTGTCGTCGCGCATCCAACCGGCTCGACTCGGCTCGTAGGTTTGGTCGACCATCCGTAGGTTCGTCAAAGCCGAATTGCGGCCGGCCAGGGTCAACGGCCCGATCGGGCTGTCGATAGTGCGGTAATTAATCATGCAACCTCCTGTGGTGGCCAGTCATTCACCGAATGCTCGAGGGTCGTCCACAGGTGCTGGACGGCGTAGGAGCGCCAAGGACGCCAGCGTGAACTGTGCTCGCTGAGCTGGCGCTCCTGCATGGGCAGGCCCAACTGCTTGGCTGCCAGCCGAAGGCCAAGGTCGCTGGCGGGGAACGCGTCTGGATCGCCCAAACCGCGCATCGCGATGATTTCCGCCGTCCAGGGGCCGATGCCGGGCAACGCCAGCAATTGGCTACGCGCGCTTTCCCATTCGCTGCCCGCGTCAAGGGCGATGCTGCCGTCGGCGAGGCTGGCGACGAGCGCACTCAGCGTCCGCTGGCGGGTTTTGGGGACGGCCAGGTGCACGGGGTCGATGTCGGCGAGTTCTTCCACCGACGGGAAGGTGTGCGTCAATCGGCCCGAAGCGTCGTGGACGGGCTGTCCGTATGCCGCGACCAGCCGGCCCGCGTGCGTCCGCGCGGCCTTGAGCGACACCTGTTGGCCCAGCACCGTGCGGATGGCGAGCTCGTTCTCGTCCACCGTGCGCGGTATGCGTTGTCCTGGCGCCTTGGCGACTATCGGGGCCAACTCCGGGTCAGCGCTCAGCGCCTCGACCACCGCCTCGGGATCGGCATCGAGATCCAGCAGGCGCCGACAGCGGGCCGTGGCTGTGGCGAGGTCGCGGAAGTCGTCGAGTACGAGCACGCACCACACATGATCGGGCGCGGGAGTCAGGCTGACCAGGCCGTTGCCGGACGGCAACCGCAACGTGCGCCGGTACGCGCCGTCGCGGACCTCCTCGCAGCCGGGTACCGCGCTGGCGGCCAGATGGCCGAACACGCCCTCGTGGGCGAACGGGGTGCGAACCGGCAGCCGGAGCGATAAGGATCCTGCTGACGCGCCCTCGGTTCCGAACCGGGACGCCGCACGCTTGCGCAGCGCCGAGGGTGTGTTCTCGAACACCAATCGCACCGTGTCGTTGAACTGGCGGATGCTGGAAAACCCTGCGGCGAAGGCTATGTCGCCGAACGGTAGCTCTGTGGTTTCGATCAGCACACGGGCCGTCTGGGCCCGCTGCGCGCGCGCCAGGGCGAGAGGCCCGGCGCCGAGTTCGGCCTGCAAGAGCCGTTCCAGCTGGCGGGTGGTGTAGCCGACACGGGCAGCCAGGCCACTGACCCCGTCGCGGTCGACCGTGCCGTCGGCGATGAGCCGCATCGCGCGGGCGACGACGTCGTGGCGCACGTTCCATTCGGGCGAGCCGGGCGAAGCGTCCGGGCGGCAGCGCTTGCAAGCTCGAAAGCCCGCCCGCTGGGCGGCCGCGGCCGTCGGATAGAAGCGCACGTTGGGTGCGAACGGCGGCCGCACCGGGCAACTCGGGCGGCAATAGATGTGGGTGGTGAGCACCGCGGTCACGAACCAGCCGTCGAACCGCGCGTCCTTGGACTGGACGGCCCGGTAGCAGCGTTCGAAATCGTCATGCACGCTTCAAGGCTTACACCCGCCCACCGACAAGACTGGCGGAAAAACGACATCGCAGTCCCACAGGGCGGAAACTGGGCCCTCAACGGGGTGTGAACAGGAACACGTTTTGTCGACCCCGCTCGCAGGCAACAGGTTGAACTGCGGTCGAAAGACCTGTGAAGGCAAGCCAATTGGCGAAACGTTAGCAAGCCAAACATTTCGTGTGCCGACGTTTTGCCGTGGATTCGAAAGCCACGGATCGCGTGGTAGCAAAGGGAAGGCAGATGCATTTTGCGGCATTGCCGCCGGAGGTCAACTCCGGGCGGATCTATGCCGGCCCCGGCGCGGGGCCGATGCTGTCCGCCGCGGCGGCATGGGACGAACTGGCAGACGAATTGCACACCGCGGCGGCCAGCCTCGAGTCCGTGATCGCGAACCTGGCGACCGTACCGTGGCAGGGGCCCTCATCGGCGTCGATGGCGGCCGCGGCCGCACCGCAGGTGGCATGGCTGAGTAGCACGGCGGCGCAGGCCACGCAGACCAGCGCCCAGGCCAAAGCCGCCGCGTCGGCTTACGAGTCGGCGTATGCGATGACGGTCCACCCCGCAGAGGTCGCGGCCAACCGTACGCAACTGAGCTCACTGGTTGCGACGAACCTGCTGGGTCAGAACACTCCCGCGATCGCGGCCACCGAGGTCGCGTACGGCGACATGTGGGCCCAGGACGTCGCCGCGATGTACAGCTATGCCGGCGAATCGCAGGCGGCCACGCAGGTGACGCCGTTCACCCCACCAAAGCAGGCCACCAACGAGGGCGGGGTCGCGGCGCAGGGCGCTGCATCCGGCAAGGCCGCCAGTACCGCGGCGGGAAACGCGCAGTCGGCGTTGTCGGGTGGCAACGCGACGTCCGCGGTGCCGAAGGCCTTACAGTCGCTCACTTCGCCGGCATCGGGACTGTCCAGTTCTGCTTTTTCAGAGTTTTCCAACCCGTACGACCTGGTGTCGCTCGGCTCGAGCCTGCTCGGAAACGGCGTCGGGCTGATTGGACTCTCGGGGGCCGCGGGCTTCATTTCGAACGCGGAACAGAAAATCACCGGGGTGACTTTGGGGTCCCCACCCGCGGCGTCCGCGCCGGGGCACGCGGCGAAGGCGCCGTCGTCTTCGCGCCCGGCCGAGAAGGTGTCGGCAGAAATGGGCCGTTCGCCGTCCCTCGGCGGCTTGAAGGTGCCCGAGGGCTGGACCACGTCGGCCCCGCAGCTGCGGCTCACCGCCCTCGAGTCGCCCGCCGCGGGATCCGCGCCGCCGGCCCGTCCGGGTGCCGGTCTGTTCGGCGGCCAGATGCCCCTCTTCGGCGGGGCGCCGTTGATGGCGCTGTCGGGCCGGGACAAAGCCGACTCCCGCCGCCCGGGCGACGAAGGCGGCGCGCGGGGCCGTCAAGCGCCTGCGGCAGCGGCTCCGCACCCCCGGGTCGAAGTTCCGAGTGGTGCCTCGGGCGGACGGTCTAGTGGGGCCGCGGCCGAATTGCGCGAAATGACCGAAGTGCTAGGCAAACTCGCGCAACTCCGGGACACCGGAGCGCTGACCGAACATGAGTTCATCGAGCAGAAGCAACGTCTTCTCGGCGGCCAGTAGCGCGGTTGCCGTTGGCGCCCAGCCAGATTGCCGACACCACAGCGAGGATCAGCACCGCTGTCAAGCCCGTGACGGGAGACCAGCCGAGGCGCGAGTGGCTGAGCGTGAGCAGGTACGGCAGCGCGAATCCGAGATAGCTCACTGCCTGAAAGGCGGACGTCGCGACTCCCAGCCGGGCCGGATCGGCGATGGCCTGCACATCGGCGAGGCCTGCGAAGAGGGCGATCCCGTAGGCGGCACCCAATCCCGCGGCAGCGACGAAGACCGCCCACACAGTGGCGGCCGACGCGGCCCACACCGCGACGACCAGAGCGACGACGACCACCACCATTGCTTGCGCCAGCAGGCTAATTCGAAGCCTTGGGCCCACGCGAGCGACCAATGGCTGAACCATGACACCGGCGAACGCCGGGATCGCCGTAGCCACCGCCGCGAAGGTCAATGGCTGCGAGCCGGCCCGGTGTGCGACCAACGCCGGGAGGTAGGCCAGCGCGATGGCCGCGGTACCGAATACCCAGGGCGCGAACGGCACTGACACCAGGATGAGGTGTTTCGACAACTCGCCGTCCGCGGGCGCTCGTTGAGCGGGCGGCTTTTGCGCAGTGGCGCCCGCGGAATTCGTTCCCGCCTTGCGGATGGCGAAAAGCGCGATCACCGCGAGCACCATCTGCGGCACGTAGGGCCACAGTTCCGCGCGTGACACATGTTGTGCCACAAGCCCTGCGATGAACGGGCCCCCGCCGAACCCGATCGTCATGGCGATCGTCGCCCGGCGCGGCCCGGTGTGCGGGTGGGCCTCCAGGGCGGACAGCTCCTTGATCCACGCGGCTCCGGTCCCAAACGCGAGTCCGCTGCTCACTCCGCCCAGTAGGCGCCCCGGAAACAACAGCCCGTGCCAGGCCGAGCCGGCCATCAGGACCCCGGAAGCCGCGAGCGAGAACAACAACGCCGCCACCACCACGACGTGGCGCCCGGCGCGATCAGACCAACGGCCCCCCACGATGAGCGCCGGTATCAGGCCCACCGCGTACAGGCCGAACATCACACACGTCGCGGTCGCGGACACGCCGTGCTGTTGATACAGCACGATCAGCGGAGCGAACTGGTTGGCGCCCCATCCAATGGCCGCGACGGCGATGGCGGGTCGCAGCCAGCCGCTGCCGGCAAAGGCGGTGGCAGGGTCCGCTACAAGGGCTCGTTGAGTCACGCGTTCGAGCATTCGGCATCGGGACCCGGCGGGCCAGTGACCGATACGCCATATGACGTACAATTTCGGCCATGGGCCATAGCGTCGCGCTTGCGCTGAGCGACCAGGTGCCGATTTTCGAGCTCGCGGCGCCGTGCGCGGTCTTCGGCACCAACTGGCCAGGGCGCGACGACTGGTACGGCCTCAAGGTCTGCAGTCCATCGAACGGCCTGCGCGTGGACCGCTGGTTCACCGCGGCGACGCCCTACTCGTACGCCGATCTGATCACCGCCGACACGGTCATCGTCCCGGCGTGCCACGACGACGAGCTGCGACCGCCGGCGGATCTGGTCGACGCGATCCGAGAGGCGTCACAGCGCGGCGCCCGGATCGCGTCGATCTGCAGCGGCGCGTTCGTCCTGGCGGCCGCCGGCCTGCTCGACGGCAGGCGCGCTGCGACCCACTGGCGGCACGCGGACGCGCTCGCCGCGCGCTACCCGCAGATCACCGTCGACGCCTCCGCCCTTTACATCGACGAGGGCGACGTCCTCACCTCGGCGGGAAAATCCGCGGGCACCGACCTATGCCTGCACATCGTCCGATTGGATTACGGCGCAACGGTTGCCAATGAGGTGGCGCGGCGGCTGGTCGCGCCGCCACACCGTGAAGGGCACCAGCGGCAGTACTCGAATCCGTTGCCGGGGAATGTCGCCAACGACGTCGTCGGCGACGCGATGGACTGGGCGCTCGCGCATCTAGGCGAGCCGCTGACCGTCGAGCAGCTCGCCCGCCGATCCGGGGTGAGCGTCAGAACCCTGCACCGCCAACTCGTTTCGCGTACCGGAAGCAAACCGCTGGATTGGCTCAATGCCCAACGCCTGCGCCGTGCGCAACAGCTGCTGGAAACCACCGACTCGACCGTCGAACGCATCGCCACCGAATGCGGCTTCGGCACCGCGACGACGCTGCGACGGCATTTCCGTCAGTCGCTCGCCACCACCCCGGACACCTACCGCCGGACCTTCAGCACCGCAGCGGCGCCGTAAAAGCCTGTGCGAGTTATGAATTGACCAACTGGGTGATCTTCGCGAGGAGTTCGAAGATGCCGTACGCGAACGGAAGGGCCACCCAGCACCAGGCCAGCGCGATCAGAGCCGGGTGGGATCCGCGGTCATTGCTTGGATTGGTCATGGTTGTTTCTCCGGCTGTGGGTCGGGAACCGACTCGGGTTCCAACAGGGCGTCGTCGGTCGGGGCGTGGTCGTGGTGTTTGGGCGCCACCGGCTTGATCAGCTCATTGCAGATCATGCCGACGACCAGGAGAGCGATCATCACCACGAACGACATGATGTACAGGTCGGGGCCGTGCTTGCCGGACGCCTCCTGCGAGTCCGCGATGGCGTTCACGATGAGCGGGCCCAGGACCCCGGCGACCGACCACGCGGTGAGCAACCTGCCGTGGATCGCCCCAACCTCGTACGTGCCGAACAAGTCACGCAGGTACGCCGGAATCGTCGAGAATCCCGCGCCATAGAACGACAGAATGAACAGGGTGCTCAGCAGAAAGATGATCTTGTTGGAGTTGGTCGTCAAGGCAAGCGTCACATACAAGAGCGCGCCGCCGCCGAGGTAAAGCCGATACATGTTCTTGCGGCCCACCGCATCCGACAGCGACGACCAGCCGATCCGGCCGAGCATGTTGGCCAGCGACAGCAGCGCGACGTACCCGGCGGCCGCGGAGGTCAGCAACACCCCGCGCGGAACTGTGGGGAAGAAGTCCTGATAAATCGGCGAGGCCTTTTCAAGGATGCCGATCCCGGCGGTCACGTTGAAGCAGAGCACCACCCAGAGCAGCCAGAACTGGGGCGTCTTGATCGCGTTGGCCGCGGACACACCTGCTGTGGTGACTAATGCTTTAGCCTTGTGCGCCTTAGGTTCCCAGTTGCGCGGTGCCCACCCCGGTGCGGGCACCCGGATCAACAGGCAGCCCATCGACATAAACACCGCGTAGGTGCAGCCCATCACGAGGAAGGTCTCGGCGACGCCGGCGGTGCTGGCACGACCGAATGCGGTCAGGAGGCTATTCGACCACGGCGACGCGATCAAAGCTCCGCCACCAAATCCCATGATCGCCAAACCGGTCGCCATCCCAGGGCGGTCCGGAAACCACTTGATCAGCGTGGACACCGGCGAGATGTATCCGATCCCGAGACCGATGCCGCCGACCACGCCATAGCCTAATAGGACCAGCCAGTATTGATGGAGCGAGACGCCGAATCCCGCGATCAGGAGTCCGCTGCAGAAGCAGACCGTGGCTACGAACATGGCCCAGCGGGGCCCGTAGTGGTCCACGCGCGTGCCGAACGCGGCAGCCGAAATACCCAGCATCACAATGCCGATCGTGAACGGGAGTGCGCTGGCGGTGCCCGAGATGTGTAGCGACTTCTCCAGCGGGATCTTGAAGACGCTCCAGGCATAGACCGAGCCAATGGCCAGGTGGATTGACAGCGCGGCGGGAGGAACCAGCCAACGGCTCCAGCCTGGTCCGGCGATGATCGTGGAGCGGTCCAGCAAGCCAGTGACGGTCACGATGCACCCCTCGAAGGTCGCCGGGCCGCAGCTCGGCCCACGTCACTATCGACGCCGCGCAATCCTCCGGTCAATTAACTTTTTTCTATCGTCTGATAGAGGATTCCTATCGAAGGTGTTCGCGCCAAATCCCTACTGTCGCAAGTGAACTAGCCGTTACAGGAGCGTAAATCCTTGGCGGCGTCGATGACGGCACACGCGCGTTGACGTGATCTCTCGTCGGGGGCAACGTGTTCGAGAATTCTGCCCTGATCGATTACGTACTGTCTGGCCCTCTGGGTCTCGTCGGCCGCATCGGTGAGTGAGCACCGCTTGATGTAGAGCACCAAGAGTTCGAGGTATGCGCAGCGTTCCCAAAAGGCGCCTAGCGGCGTGGTATGGACCAACCGTGACAGGTGGCGGACATCGTCATGATTCTTCAGAAAGTTCACAACGCGCCAATTACCCGGCGACTCAAGCATGTCGAGCTGGATTACGGTCAGTTCGTCGAGCCACTGTTTCTCGAGCTCTCGAGGTACTGAGAAACGCTGGTACTCACTGTCAACGCCATCGCGAGACATATAAAAGCGGGAACCTTCGTAGGCGAAGAAGATCTCGCGCGCGCGGTCCAGCGGACGGCCCGTCACGTCTGTTCAGTGGCGTCGGCGAGCGAGGCTAACCGGGTCGGACGCTCATGTCCGCGAAGAGTCACCGTGTCGCCCAAAGTCCAAGCGGCGCGCTGGCTTTCGCTTGCGCCATCGAGCGTGTCCGCGGTGACCAGCAGCCGGGCGGGGTGCGACTTGGCAAGCTCGCACAGCCGGGCGGCCTCGTTGACGGGCTCGCCGATGACGGTGTATTCGAAGCGTTCCCTGGCGCCGACGTTGCCGGCGACGACCTGCCCCGCCGCCACACCTAGGCCGGCCTGGCACTCGGGCATCTCGTTGCGGAGCCTGTCGGCGATCGCGCGCGCGGCCCCCAGCGCTTCATCTTCGGGACTGTCAAGGTGATTCGGTGCTCCGAAGATCGCCAGCGTCGCGTCGCCCTCGAACTTGTTGACCAGCCCGCGGTGGCGGTCCACCTCTTCGACCACTATCCCGAAGAACTGGTTGAGCACCGCGACGACCTCCGCCGGACGACGACTGGTCACTAATTGGGTGGAGCCGACGATGTCGATGAAAAGGACTGCGACATGGCGTTCTTCGCCGCCAAGTTTGGGTCGTTCGCGTTCGGCGGCCAGGGCCACTTCGCGTCCCACGTGGCGGCCGAACAGGTCGCGGACCCGTTCGCGCTCCCGCAGGCCGTCGACCATCGAGTTGAAACCGCGTTGCAGCTCGCCGAGTTCCGTGCCGTCGAACACCACCAAGTCGCCGCGGAGGTCGCCCCTCTCGACTCGCTGAAGCGCCGCGCGCACCACGCGCACCGGCGTCGCGGTCAGCCACGCCAGGATCCACATCAGGATGCACCCGAAAATCAGCGCGGCCGACGACACGATCAGCACACCGACCGCGAACTGGGTCTCGGTGAGATTGTTCAGCAATAACTCAAACAGCGCCAGGAGGGCGATGCCGATGACGGGAACGCCCGAGCCGAGAAACCACACCGTCATGGTTCGGCCCATGATCCCCGACGCCAGCCGCCGCGGCGGTGGACCCGCCTCGAGCGCCTGAGCCGCCACCGGACGCAATGCGAACTCGGCGAGCAGATAACTGCCGGTGGCCACGAGAACGCCGCAGAAACTCACCCCGACCAGGAAACGGGGGATGAACATGGTGTTCACCTGGCCGTAGAGGACCGAATAAAGCACTGCTCCGGTTCCCCACAAGACGAGGTCAACCAATGCGATCCGCCACGGGGCGATGAACGTGTTGCGCTCATCCTCGGGAGTAGGAGCGCGCTCCTCGATCGCCCAGCGCAACGCAAGGACGGTCCTGCGGGTGATCCACACGGTGCCCACCGTCAGCGCCAGGACGATATAGGCCGGTGAAACCCCGAAGGTGATCCACGCCGGCGCGTCGTCGAAGATGCTAGGTACGGGGATGGCGACTGTTACCAGGATCAGCCCGGCGGCGATCCCGAGCAGGTTGGCCCCCAGGACGAGGACGGTCATGATGACCTGGATGCGCACTCGCCGGCGCCGTTGGCTTTCCGAAACCCGCCCGAGCAACAGCGAGCCGTACGCCGGGGTCTCCGACAACCGACCGCTCTGGCGGGTGACCTTCTCGAGCACCCGGCCTATTCGCTGTGCCACGGACTGGTTGGCCGACATGGTGGCGTCAGCCTAATTTGTGGCCCACGCTCTAAGGTGAGTCGGGTGCGTCTAGTGATCGCCCAGTGCACTGTCGATTACGTCGGCCGGCTGACCGCGCATCTGCCCTCGGCACG
>NZ_JAFAUS010000292.1 GCF_019243155.1 Mycobacterium sp. | reverse complement strand
AGCGTGTTCAGTTCGAGGTTGAGCAAGGAGCCAAGGGGCCCCAGGCAGTAGGAGTCACCGCCGTCTAAGAACCTCACATACATCGCGGTGGGCTGGTGCGGTTGCTTCGCACCAGCCCACCGGACTTTTCGGCGTTACTGATCGCGGCTCGCCAGCCCTTTCACCTGCTGGTAGTAGATGATGTTGCCGCCGTCGCCCACCCACGACGAGGTCGGCGCCGCAGGCGAGCCCGGTCAGGTAGTCGGCATGGATCAAAGCCTTTGGGCCGAAACGCGAATTGATCGTGTTGTGCATGACACCCACGCCGAACTTCGCCATCGCCTTAGCTCCTTCGAGCCGCCGGCCACAGGCTAGCCGATCGGCTAGCCACGACCATAGATGACGGATCTCGCTTCATCAATGCCTCGGGCGATGAGGACAATGACCCCATGCGTATCGCGTGGATGCTGCGGTCGGCGATCGCGGTGGGACTGGTCGCTGCGGGCGGGACGCTCACCGCGCACGCGGGCCCCGACGTGCCGCCGGTCAGCGACGCCGCACGCGCGGCCGGATTCGTCGACGTCCTAACCGTCGTCCCCGACGCGGTGATCGACCTGCGTTACGCAACCACGAACAATTTCACCCGCACGCAGTTGTATCCGTCCGATGCCCGCTGCCTCGTGCACCAGTCGATGGCCTCCGGCCTGGCCACCGCGGCCGGCGCGTTGCGACCGCAGGGGCACGTCCTGGTCTTCTGGGACTGCTATCGACCCCACGACGTCCAGGTCAGGATGTTCAACGTCGTTCCGAACCCCGCGTGGGTCGCGCGTCCGGGCCAGTATGCGCATAGCCACGAGTCGGGCCGTTCGGTCGACGTGACGTTCACTACCACGCAGTCGCCATGTCAGTCCGGTCAGCACGCGGGCGGACTCTGCCTTGCCGACATGGGCACCGACTTCGACGACTTCACCCCGCGGGCAACGGCTTTCGCGACCCAAGGGGTGAGCGCCGACGCCCAGGCGAACCGGGCCGCGCTGCGGGACGCCATGAAGTATGGCGGGCTGCAGCCGTATTCGGGCGAGTGGTGGCATTTCGACGGCGCCGGCGCCGGCGTCGACCGCCCGATTCTCAACGTCCCGGTCGATTAGGCCTATCTCATATATTGAGACGTCAGTTTCATAATACGAACAGCGCCGCTAAGCTTTGGCCCCATGAACGCTGCGAAGTACACCCACGGACATCACGAGTCGGTGCTCCGCGGTCACCAGCGACGCACCGCGCAAGACTCCGCGGCCTACCTGCTGCCGTATCTGGAATCCGGTGCGTCGGTGCTCGACGTCGGGTGCGGTCCCGGCACCATCACCGCCGACCTCGCCGCGTTGGTGGCGCCCGGATCGGTCACGGCTGTCGACGAATCCGCCGACGTCCTCGACGTGGCGCGTGCCGAAGCGCAGCAGCGCAACCTGTCCAATGTCTCGTTCGCAACCGCCGACGTGCACCAACTCGACTTTCCCGACGACACTTTCGACGTCGTGCACGCGCACCAGGTGCTGCAGCACGTTGCCGATCCGGTTGCGGCGCTGCGCGAGATGCGACGGGTGTGTGCGCCGGGCGGCATCGTGGCGGCCCGAGACGCCGACTACGCGGGGTTCATCTGGTTCCCCCAGCTGCCGGCGCTGGACCGGTGGCGCGATCTCTACGGACGCGCCGCCCGCGCCAACCACGGTGAGCCGGACGCGGGACGCCGGCTGCTGTCGTGGGCCAAGCAGGCCGGATTCGACGACATCGCGCCGACGGGCAGCCTGTGGTGCTACGCCACGCCCGCGTCGCGCGAATGGTGGGGCGGAATGTGGGCCGACCGGATCGTGCATTCGCGGATCGCCCGCGACCTGCTCGACCTCGGTTTGGCCACGGCCGAGCAGCTCGACGAGATCGCCGCGGCGTGGCGCGCCTGGGCCGCGGCCCCGGACGGCTGGATCGCGATCCCGCACGGCGAAATCATCTGCCGCGCATAGGTTTTGGAGTCCGCGCTGATCAGTCCAGGAACAGGTCCGGAATCGGCTGCTGGCCGCCCCCGTACTTCGACAGGTCCGTGATCCCGGCCGACCGCAGCAGCTCGGAGTCGATGTGGCAGTCACCGGTGGCTTCCCTGGAGGGGCGGGTGATGATCTCCACGGCCGCGTCGGCCATGATCTCGGGGCTGCGCGACGACTCCGCCAGCCGGTCGCCGTCGGCCATGTTCGCGACGGCCGCGGTGGCGATGTAGGTCTGCGGCCACAGGCAGTTCACCGCGATCCCGTCGTCGGCGAACTCGGCCGCCCAGCCCAGTGACAGCAACGTCATCCCGTATTTGGACAGCGTGTAGGCGGGATGCGCGCCCAGCCAGCGAGGATTCATGTTGATCGGGGGCGAGATGGTGAGCACGTGCGGGTTGGCGGACTTCTGCAAATGCGGCACGCAGGCTTTGGTCAGCAGGAAGGTGCCGCGCAGGTTGATCTCCTGCATCAGGTCGTACTTCTTGGCCGACAGCGTGGCCGTGGGCTCCACCGCGATGGCGCTGGCGTTGTTGACACAGACATCGATGCCGCCGAACCGCTCCACCGCCGCGTCGACCACGCGCTGCACATCCTCTTCGCGGCGCACGTCGCCGACGACCGCAAGTGCCTGACCGCCCGCGGCCTCGACCTCGGCGGCCGCGGTGTGCACCGTGCCGGGGAGGCGCGGATGGGGGGTGTCGGTCTTGGCGAGCAGCACCACGTTGGCGCCCTGCTGGGCCGCCCCGAGTCCGATGGCCAGGCCGATGCCGCGGCTGCCGCCGGAGATCACGACGGTGCGGCCGGCGAGCTTACCGTTCGACATTCGTCTCCTTTTTCGCAGGTCAGAGTATGGTATTGGCATTCTCTTTTTTTGCAAGTACGTTATCAGTCGATGGATAACGAGATTCAGACACCATCCGGCATTCCGCTTGCGCCGGTGTACGGCCCGGGGGATATCAGCGCGCCGCCTCCGCAACCGGGGGAGTTTCCCTTCACGCGGGGCAACTTCGCGTCCGGCTACCGCGGCAAGCTCTGGACGTTGCGTCAGTACTCGGGCTTCGGCACCGCCGAGGAGTCCAACCGTCGCTACCGCTACCTGCTGGACCAAGGTGGCACGGGGCTGTCGGTCGCACTCGACCTGCCGACCCAGTGCGGTTACGACTCCGACGATCCCGAGTTCGGCGAAGAGGTCGGCCGGGTGGGCGTCGCGGTCGACACGCTGGCCGACTTCGAGATCCTGTTCGACGGCATTCCGCTGGACAAGCTCAGCACCAGCATGACGATCAACGGCACGGCGGCGATTCTGCTGGCGTTCTACGTCGCGGCCGCCGAGAAGAAGGGCGTCCCGCGGGCGAAGCTGACCGGCACCATTCAGAACGACATTCTCAAGGAGTACGCCTCGCGTGGCACCTGGATCTGGCCGCCGGAACCGTCGCTGCGGCTGATCGCCGACACCATCGAGTTCTGCGCGGCCGAGGTTCCCAGGTTCAACGCGATCTCGGTGGCGGGAGCGCACTTCCGCGACGCGGGGGCCAACGCAGTGCAGGAGATGGCGTTCACCCTGGCCGACGGCGTCACCTACTGCGACACCGTGGTGGAGCGGGGCCGGATGACCATCGATCAGTTCGCGCCGCAGATCTCGTTCTTCTTCTACACCCACGGGGATTTCTTCGAGGAGATCGCCAAATACCGTGCGGGACGCCGACGTTGGGCGACGATCGTGCGGGAGCGCTACGGCGCGACCAAGGACAAGGCGGCGATGTTCCGCTTCGGCTGCGTCTGTGGCGGCGCGTCCCTGTACGGACCGCAGGCCCACAACAACATCGTCCGGGTGGCGTACGAGGCGATGGCCGCGGTGCTGGGCGGCGTCCAGTCGATGTTCACCGCGGCCTGGGACGAACCGTTCGCCCTGCCCACGGAGGAGACGACGACGCTGGCGCTGCGCACGCAGCAGATCCTGGCGCACGAAACCGGTGTGGCCAGCGTCGCCGATCCGCTCGGCGGGTCCTACTTCGTCGAGGCGCTCACCGATGCCACCGAGGCCCGCATCATCGAGATCATGGACGATCTCGAGCGGCACGGCGGGATGGTCAGCGCGATCGAGGATGGCTATCTGCAGGGGCTGATCGCCGACGAGGCCTACCGGATGCATCAGGACATCGAGGCCGGCACACGCCCGGTTGTCGGGGTGAACCGCTTCGTTTCCGAGGAGACCGAGCCCGACGTCGTCACCTACGAGCTCGACGCCGAGGGCCGCGATCTGCAGCTCAAGCGACTCTCCAAGGTGAAGGCCGAAAGGGACGCTGCCGCAGTGAAATCCACGCTCGCCGAGCTGTCGCGCGCCGCGGAGGGGACCGACAATCTGATGCATCAGCTGGTCGACTGCGCCAATGCCTACTGCACGGTCGGTGAGATGGTCTCCGCGCTCAAAGCGGTGTGGGGCGAATTCCAGCAGCCGGTGGTGTTCTGATGACCGCCCGCATCCTGGTGGCCAAGCCCGGCCTCGACGGCCACGACCGCGGCGCCAAGATCGTCGCCCGCACCCTGCGCGACGCCGGCTTCGAGGTGATCTACACCGGCATCCGGCAGCGCATCGAAGACATCGCCTCGATCGCCGTGCAGGAGGACGTGGCCGTGGTCGGCCTGAGCATCCTGTCCGGTGCCCACCTGGCGCTCACGGCGCGCACCATCGAGGCATTGCGCGCCGCCGATGCCGCGGACATCGCCGTCGTCGTCGGGGGAACCATTCCGCACGCCGATGTGCCCAAGTTGTTGGAAGCCGGTGCGGCAGCGGTGTTTCCCACCGGGACACCTCTGGACACCCTGGTGCGCGACGTCCGCGCACTGACCGGTACCCGCGACCCCGAGGCCCCCGAAGTAGAGGAAACACAGTGCGCATCGGAGTAATGATCGGCGCCGAGCGTGGCGACATGGCCCGCAAGGTATCCAAGCTGGCCTCCGATATCGAATGGGCCGAATCCGCGGGTCTGGATACCGCGTGGATGCCGCAGGTGCCCAACGATTTCGACTGCCTGACGATGGTGTCGCTGATGGCCGCCCACAGCTCGCGCATCGAGCTGGGTACCGCGGTGGTGCCGCTGCAGGCCCAACACCCGATTGCCCTTGCCCGCCAAGCACTCTCGACGCATGCGGTGGCCGGGGGACGGTTGGCGCTGGGCGTCGGGCCGTCGCACCACTGGATCATCCGGGACATGCTCGGCCTGCCTTATGAGAAGCCCGCCGCCTACACCCGTGACTACCTGCAGGTACTCAACGCCGCCATCACCGGTCCGGGACCGGTTGACGTCGAGAACGATTCGTTCACGGTGCACAATCCGACGGCGATCGGGGCCGACACCCCGATGCCGGTGCTGGTTGCCGCGCTGGGGCCCGTGATGCTGCAGCTCGCCGGTGAGCTGGCCGACGGCACCGTGTTGTGGATGGCCGATGAGCGCGCCATCGGCGATCACATCGCGCCGAAGATCACCAAGGCCGCCGCGGATGCCGGGCGTCCCGCGCCGCGCATCGTCGCGGGCATCCCGGTATGCCTTTGTGCGCCTTCGCAAGTCGATGAGGCCAAGGAGCGGGCCAACCGTATCCTGGGCGAGGCCGAGGTGTCGCCCAATTACCAGCGCCTGCTCGATCGCGGCGATGCCCGCGATGTCGGTGACCTGTGTGCGGCGGGCGACGAGGACGGGATTCTGGCCCGGATGCGCCGCTTCGCCGACGCCGGTGTGACGGACTTGTCGGTGCGGCTGCTGCCGATCGGCGACAACCGCGACGAGCTGGTCGCGTCCAAACGCCGCACCCGCGAGATGATCGCCTCGCTCGCGACGGAGCTGCGTTGAGTGCAGGAAATGCCGGGCCGCTGGCGGGGATCCGGATCCTCGAGGTCGGCACCATGCTGGCCGGCCCGTACGCCACCATGCTGCTGGCCGATCTCGGAGCCGAGGTCACCAAGATCGAGCCCGCCGGCGGCGAGATCTCCCGCGGGGTCGGGCCGACGTACTTCGCCAGCCTGAACCGCAACAAGTCCAGCATCTGCCTGGACCTGAATTCCGATGCGGGACAGCAACGCCTGGGCGAGCTCGTGGCGCAATCACATGCGCTGCTGGTGAACCTGAAACCCTCGGCCATCCGCCGACTGGGCCTCACCTACGACCAGCTGCGACGGCACAACGACCGGATCGTCTGTGTGGCGATCACCGGCTTCGGTCTGCACGGCGGCGACGATCCGGCGTTCGACTACGTCGTTCAGGCGGGCTTCGGCATCGCCGCGCTGACCGGCGATCCGGACGGCCCGCCGACGCTGCCCGGATATTCGTCGGCCGACAACTCCACCGGAATGTCCGCCGCGCTGGGGCTGTTGGCCAAGATCATCTCGGGCACCGGGGGTCAGGTGGACGTGTCGCTGCGCGACGTCATGCTCTCGCAGCTGAACTACCACGCGTCGGCCTACCTGAACAACGGCATCGAGCCGCAGCGCCGCCCCCATGGGGCGCATTCGTATTACGTTCCCGCTCAGCTCTTTCCGACCTCTGATGGATATCTCGCGCTGTTCATCACCCACGACGGATTCTGGAAATCCTTTGCCGCCGAGGCAGGTATCGGCGGTTTCGAGACCATGGCCGAACGGGTGGCCCGCCGCGACGAGGTGCTGAGCATCGTCACGGCGATGCTGGCGACGGACACCGCGGCGGGCTGGGAGCGGCGACTGCGTCCGCTCGGGGTTCCGGCCGCGGCGGTTCGGACGCTGCCCGAAGCACTCGAAGCGACACCCGAAGTCGTAGTCACGGCGGGCGATTTCCGGCTCATCAGGAGTCCGATCAACGTTTCGGGTTACGAGCCCGAATACCGGCCACCGCCAAAGCTGTCCGAAGGTTAGTCGGCGCCCGGGGCTGACCGGGCCGGACCGTTCAGGTGGGCCTCGGCGAGCTTGCGGAACACGGCGACCAGCCGGCTGCGGTCACCGGCCCGCGTCGCCAGCACGACGTGGCTGGGCTCGACGCCTTCCAAAGGCACCGTGGTGATATCCGGCCGCAGGGCGTTGCCGTGAAAGCCGGCCGTGATCGCGACGGCTTGACCGGAGGCGATGAGTTCGAACTTGTCCTCGAGCGCCTCGATGAACGGGCCGTCGGGCGCCCGGCGCCCATCGGGACGCGGGTCGACGCGCCAGTACGCGCTCCACGCCGGATCGGAATGCCGCACCCGCGGCATCGGCTCGTCGGCGATGTCGTCGAGCGTGACCGACTCCTTGCCCGCCAGCCGGTGGTCGATGGGGATCGCGAGCACCCGGGGCTCGTCGTAGAGGACCGTCACGTGCAGCTGCTCGGTGGGGAACGGCAGCCGGGTCACCACCGCGTCCACCCGGTGTTCGAGTAGCGCGTCGCGCGCCTGGTTCCAGTCCAGGTGCGTGACTTGCACGTCGGCGTCGGGGTTTTCGCGACGCAGCTCGCGTACCGCCGGGGTGGTGATCATCCCCATCGTGTAGCCGATGACGATGCGGCTGGGCTGCGCGGCGGCCAGCGCCTGCGCCCTGGCCGCAACGGCCGACCGCAGTAGCGCCTTGGCCCGCGGCAGGAACACCTGGCCGGCATCGGTGAGGCGGGTGCCCTGCGGGGTGCGGTCCAGCAGCCGGACCCCCAGCTGTTGTTCCAGTCGGCGAATCTGCCGGCTCAACGACGGCTGCGCGACGCGCAGCGCGGTGGCCGCCCGGCCGAAGTGGCTGTGCTCGGCCACCACCACGAAGTACCCGACCAGGCGCAGGTCGAGGTCCACCACCGGTGATGGCGAGTCCGTCATGCGCCCAGTGTAATCGGCTGTATCGACGGCCAGCCGCCGAATATCAGATTTACGTGCAGTGATACCTGAATTGCATCGCGCGATATGGAAGAGGACTTGGACATGCCGCGGGGCCGGCCTTTGACTTGATGGCGTAGCTCGACAAGGAAATTCAGAAGGGATCACCATGCATGTCTTTGTGACCGGCGCGAGCGGACACATCGGTTCAGCCGTCGTCGACGAACTCCTGGAAGCCGGACACAGCGTCACCGGTCTGGCCCGCTCCGACGAATCCGCCGCCGCCCTAGCGGCGAAGGGCGTCAACGTCCGCCGGGGCGACCTCGACGACCTTGACGCCCTGCGCGACGGCGCGGCGGCCTCGGACGGGGTCATCCACCTCGCCTTCCGGCACGACTTTGACGACTTCGTCGGTGCGGCCGCGACGGACCTGCGCGCCGTTCAGGCCATGGGCGAGGCGCTGGTCGGCTCCGACCGCCCGTTCGTCAGCACCTGCGGAACACTGATACTGGCCTTCGTGGCGCCCGGCACGCTCGCGACCGAACAGGACACGCTGGAGGCCGGCCCGCGGATCGACTCGGAGAATTTCGTGATCGGGCTGGGTGAGCGCGGGGTGCGGTCATCGGTTGTGCGGCTGTCGCCGTTGGTACACAGCAATCTGGACCACCACGGTTTCACCCACATCCTGATCAATGGCGCCCGCGAGGCCGGCAAGTCCGTCTACATCGGCGACGGAGCCAACCGCTGGCCCGCTGTCCACACGCTCGACGCCGCACACCTGTACCGGCTCGCGCTCGAAAACGCGCCCGCCGGAACGCGTTTGCACGGGGTCGCCGACGAAGGCGTGCCATTCCGCGACATCGCCGGGGTGATCGGCCGGCATCTCGATGTGCCCACGGTCGGCGTCTCCACCGAGGAGGCCGCTCACCTCGGCTTCCTCGCCGGCTTCGCACCGCTGGACAATCCGACGTCGAGCGCTCTGACGCAAAAGGTCGTGGACTGGCACCCGGAACGGCCCGGGCTGATCGAAGACCTCGACGCTGGCCACTACTTCGGCGAGTGAAGGGGAATGAAAATGACTGACACAGTGGTCGGCGCGGCCCGCAAGGCGTTGGGACCGGTGGGCGTATGCCTGCCGGTTTCCTTCACCAGCGCGCCATCCGCCGAATCGCAACGCGAAGCGGTGGGCCGATTGGAACGCGCCGGGTACGGCGCCGTCTGGACCAACGAAGTGATCGGCAAGGACGCCTTGGTGCAACTCGCCACGCTGCTCGCAGCCACCGAGCGCATGGTGTTCGGCACCTGTATCGCCAACATCTGGGCGCGGCCGGCTCAGACGATGCATGCCGCGGCAGCCCAACTGGCACAGGCGTATCCGGGCAGGTTCGTCCTCGGCTTGGGAGTCGGCTACCCCGAGCAGGCGGCCAGCGTCGGGCGGGAATTCGGCAAGCCGCTGGCCACCATGCGCGACTATCTGGACGAGATGCGAGCCCCCACCTTTCCGCCGGCGCCCGATGCCCCCTACGCACGGATCATCGCCGCCAACGGACCGAAGATGCTCGCGCTGGCGGGCGACGCGGCGGACGGCGCGCTGCCGGCCATGATGCCCCCGGAACTCACCGCACGAGTGCGACGGCAGCTGGGGCCGGACAAGCTACTGGTAGTCGGGCTGTCGGTGACGCCGGGCGACGACGAGGAGCGGGCGAAAGCGACTGTCGCGCAAGATGACTCGACCGCCATCGTCGCCAAGGTGAGCGAGCATCTGGCCGCGGGCGCCGATCACGTCACGCTGCTGCCCGCCGTCGGCGGAGAATTCGCGGCCGGCGTGGACCACCTCGAACGGCTGGCGCCGGCGCTGGTCGATGGTGCCGTCGCGTGAGGAACCCTTGTCGCTGAGGCGCCCGCCTGGCTAAGGTGCCAGGGGTGAAACTCGTCTTCAACCTTCCACACATGCTGCGGCTCAAGGCGATGTCGCAGCCGTGGGAGGCGGCGGTGACGGGCGCCGATCAGACCCGGATGGCCAAGTGCGCGGACCAGTGGGGCTACGACATGATCGCCGTCCCAGAGCATTTCGCGATCCCGACCGAGCACGTCGAGCTGTCCGGGCCGCACTATCTGCAATCGACGGTCGCGCAGGCGTACCTCGCCGGTGCCACCGAACGGATACGGCTCAATTCCTGCGTTACCTTGCTGCCGCTGCAACATCCGATCGTGCTGGCCAAAGCCCTCGCCACCGCCGACTGGATGAGCGGCGGGCGGATGATGGTCACCTTCGGCGTCGGCTGGCTGCAACGCGAGTTCGAGTTACTCGGCGTTCCGTTCGGGGAGCGCGGCCGCATCGCCGACGAATACCTGGCAGCCATCATCGAACTCCTGACCAGTGACACACCGCGGTTCGAGGGCAAGTACGTGTCGTTCGACCAGATCGCGTTCGAGCCCAAACCGATTCAGCAGCCACACTTGCCCATCTGGATCGGCGGGGACGCCGACGCCGCGCTGCGCCGGGCGGCGAAGTACGCGTCGGGGTGGTGGCCGTTTCTGACCCCGCCGGACCAGATCGCGCAGCGGCTGGATTTCCTCAAGTCGCAACCCGGGTATGACGGGAGGCCCTTTGAGGTGATGCACGGCATGGCGACGACCCGCGTCGGGGAAGGCCATGTAACACGCGACGACCCGAATGCGCGCCCGGGGATGAGCGCGGGTGAGCTGGTCGAGCGGTTGAGTTGGCTTGCGCAGCAGGGCGTTACGGTGAGCGCCGTGCCGCTGCCCGCGGTGCGCGGAGTCGACGAATACCTCGACTATGCGCGCTGGGTGATCGAGGAGATCAAGCCGCAGGTCGGCTAGGCGAGCTGCTTCTGCTGATACAGCCGGGCCCACTCGGCCCGGGGCCGGATCGACACGTCCACGTCAAGAGCCTTGTCGCGCAACGCTTTTACGTTCGCTCGCTCGCGCGGAGTGCGGGCGAACGGATCCCAGCCGAAGAACCGGCACGAGTTCTGCCAGGTGATCTTCTCGATGTCCGAGTCGTCGGCGCCGGCGGCTTTCAGCTCGGCCAGCACCTGCTCGGGGGCGTCGGGCCAGAAGCAGTCGGAGTGGGGGTAGTCGCATTCCCACGCGATGATGTCGATGCCGATCTCGTGGCGCAGCTTCAGTGAGGTCTTGTCGGTCACGTAGCAGGCCAGCGAGTGCTCGCGGAACACGTCGCTGGGCAGCTTGTCGCCGAAGTCGCGCCGCAGCCACTTCTGGTTGGTGTAGTGGCGGTCGCTGCGGTCGAGGTAGAACGGAATCCAGCCGATACCGCCTTCGGAGAAGGCGAATTTCAGGTCGGGATAGTTGCGCATCGCGGGACCCCACAACAGGTCCTGGGCGCACATCGCCGAGACCTGGGTGGCCAGGATGATCAGGTTGTCGATCGGCGCGTTGGGGGCCATGCTGATCGCCCCGAAGCCGGTGCCGATGTGCAGACACATCACGACATTCTCGTCGGACAACGTGCGGAACACCGGGCCCCAGTAGTCCTCGTCGTGGTAGCTCGGAAGTCCTTCCAGATGCGGCAGTTCCGGCATGGTGACGGCCCGGCAGCCCTTCGCGGCGACCCGGCGGATCTCGGCGCACATGGCCTCGGGATTCCACGTCGGCAGGACGGCGATCGGGATGAAGCGGTCCGGATACGACCCGGCCCAGTCGTCGATGTGCCAGTCGTTGTAGGCCGACACCATGACGAGCGTGACCTCTTCGCGGTGCATGTTGAGGTGTCGCGCCGAG
>NZ_JAFAUS010000088.1 GCF_019243155.1 Mycobacterium sp. | reverse complement strand
CGTCGCGCAATCGCACGCCACGGTGGAAAACCTGCTGGACTGCGTCATCGACGCCGGACTGGACCCGGAGCGGGTCGCCAAGAAGCGCAACGACCACAACGCGCCGCGCTGGCAGGAGATCGACGGCAACGCCTATGCGGCATTCATCGCCGACACGGCGGGATGTGTAGTCGGCGGCACGGCATGGGACTTCGCCAACGCCAACAAGGTGACGCCGGGCAGCCTGGACCTGCTGGTGATCGACGAGGCAGGCCAGTACTGCCTGGCCAACACCGTCGCCGTGGCACCGGCGGCCGGGAATCTCCTCCTGCTCGGCGACCCCCAGCAGCTGCCTCAGGTCAGCCAGGGCACCCACCCGGAACCCGTTGACACGTCCGCGCTGGACTGGCTAGTCGACGGTCAGCGCACCCTGCCCGACGAACGCGGCTACTTCCTGGACCGTTCGTACCGGATGCATCCCGCGGTCTGCGCCGCGGTCTCCGCGCTGGCCTACGAGGGCAGGCTGCGCTCGCACACCGAGCGCACCGCCGCCCGGAGCCTCGAGGGTTATCGGCCCGGCGTGCAGACGCTCACGGTCGATCATCATGGCAACTCGACGGAGAGCCCCGAGGAGGCTGACACGATCACCGGCGAGATCACGCGGCTGCTCGGCACCACGTGGACCGACGAGCACGGTGCCCGGGCGTTGACCGCCTCCGACGTGCTGGTGCTGGCGCCCTACAACGCCCAAGTCGGGCTGCTGCGTCAGCGGTTGACGTCGGCGGGGCAGGGTGAGGTCAGGGTGGGGACCGTCGACAAGTTCCAGGGCGGGCAGGCGCCGGTGGTCTTCATCTCGATGACCGCGTCCTCGGCGGACGTGGTGCCGCGCGGCATCGCGTTTCTGCTCAACAGGAATCGACTCAACGTCGCGGTCAGCCGGGCCCAGTACGCGGCGGTGATCGTGCGCTCGCAGTCGCTGACCGAGTATCTGCCGTCCACGCCCGCGGGGCTGCTGGATCTGGGCGCGTTCCTGGCGCTGACGGGGGCACCCCACCTGAGCGGCTAGTTGCCGGACGAGTGCCGACCGTGTCCGGTCGGATCGTCATCTGGGTCCGGCCGGTAGCGATGACCGCGTCGACGCTCGCCTTCGGTGAACTGCGGCCTGGTGAAGCCGTTGTGCTGGCGTTCGGGCGGCGCATGCCGCTCATCGCGGGACCTGCCGGCGCGACCCGAAAACCCCGTGGCCGGACGGAAGCGCTGCTGGGCATCGGAATGAGAACTGTTGTGCGCGAAGCCAATCGGCTGAGCAGGCGGGTCGGGGTCATCGAGCAGGCTGTGCCACGACTCGACGGGATCGCTGTGCCACGTCTCGGCGGGCGCCGGGAGCGGGTGCTCGACCCGCCCCAGTGGCGGGCCGGCGTCGCTCTCTTTCTCGCGCGGTGGGGCAGCGACGGCACGGGTACGGGCCCGGGGCGGTGGCGCGTTCGGGGGGTTGCGAACGAGTACGAACTCAACGTATTCGTCATCGTCGTAGTCGTCGTCGACGACATCACCACCCTCGGGCGCCGGCTGTCCGCGCGTGCGGGCGCCCGTGTCCGCCCACGGGGTGAAGCCGGTCAGGAACAGGGCGGCGATGATCCCGAACAGCGCGATGAACGCGGGCAACAGCACCGACTGTGACATCGCGGACGCGAAGGGGACGCGCAGGAATCCGGGAAGCAGCAGGCCGCCGTCGCCGCCGATCGCCCCGCCGGGTTGCCGCGACGGCATCTCGGCACCGATTCGCGATGTCATGAACGCGGCCATGCTGGCGCTGCCGAGCACCGCCCCCAGCTGACGGACCGAGTTGTACACGGCGGAGCTGGCGCCGGCCAGTTCCGGCGGCAGGTTGCGCGTCGCCGTGGCGGTCAGCGGCGACCAGATGAACGCCATCCCGACGCCGATCCCGAAGAACGGCAGCACCAGCCGCCAGATCGGGGTGTCCGGGGACATCTCGAACGCGAGCCACGTGAGCGCGCTGGCCAGCACCGAGAATCCGAAGCCGAGGACGGGGCGCGGGTGATACCTGTCGACCAACTTCCCGACGAACGGCGCGAGCACCCCGTTGGCGATCGCCATCGGCGCGATCAGCAGGGCGGAGCGCGTCGGCGACAGACCGCAGACCGCCTGGGCGAAGAAGGTCAGCGGCAGCATCATCGACGTCGCACCGAACGAGATGATGGCCACCCCGACGTTGCACAGGCTGAAATCCCGGTCGGCGAAGATCACCAACGGGATCAGCGGCTCGCGGGTGTTCACCGACTGCCAATAGACGAATGCGGTCATAAATCCGATGCCGGCGACGATCATCGCCCAGATCCAGGGTTCCCAGTGCGCGGTCTGGCCCTGCTGCAGCCCGAACACGATCAGGAACATCCCCACCCCGGACAACACGACACCGGCCACATCGAACCGGTGCGCTTGGGTCGGCAACACCGGGACCAGCCAGAACGCCAACGCCAACCCCACGATGCCGATGGGGACGTTGACGAAGAAAATCCACTCCCAGCCCAGCCAGTCGACCAGCAACCCGCCCACCAACGGCCCCACCAGGCTGGCGGCTCCCGCGGTGGCGCCCCACAAGCTCACCGCCACCCCGCGCCGCTGCGGCGGGAAGATCCGGGTGATCGTCGACAGGGTCTGTGGGGTCAGCACCCCGGCCCCGACGCCTTGCACGACGCGCGCCGCGATCAGCATGGCGGCGCTGCCCGACAGCCCGCACCACACCGAGGCGGCGGTGAACACCACCAAGCCGATCAGGTACAGGTTTTTGGGTCCGAACCGATCACCGAGGCGCCCGGCCACCAGCAGCACCACCGCGTAGCCGAGCAGATAGGCGCTGGTCACCCACACCACGGCGCCGTACCCGATCCGCAAGTCGGCCATGATGGTCGGGTTCGCGATGGCGACGATGGTCGAGTCGACCATGATCATGAAGAAGCCGATCATCATCGCCCACAGCGCGTTCCAGGGGTTCTCCGACTGCGGCGAACTCCTGGTGAGGAAATCCCAGCGTTTCGGGAATTGGGCTGGAGTCGACCCCGCGCGGCCGCTCCCCCGGGGTGAGCGGGGCGTCGCCGTGGTCATCTACCCACCTCGCTTCAGCTCCCGATGCCGCGTCCGGCCGAACCCACCAGAGTGATATACCCCACTCGTCTGGCGAAAGCCCACCGGTGGGCCCCGCGGACTCCGGACATCCAGCGTGCATTATTCCGCCCGACAAAATTCGTCGGCAGGCAAGGACCCGATACCGGGTAGATAGGGCGGGAAGGCGTTTTATTCGGCCGGTGTTCGGCGACGGGCGGGTTAGCCTGAAGGAACGCCAGTTGCAGGAGAGACGATATGCGGGCCCGACGGAACCGGTTTTTCAATATGTCCGGCGCGGAACAGGCGCCGACCTCCGACAAAGGTCGGCCCAAGGCGTCCGCCCGCGCGTTGGCGCAGGCCATCGAGCGCAGCTCGCGTATCCAGGGACCGGCGGCCGAGGCGTACGTGAACCGGCTGCGCAACGCGCAACCGGACGCCAGCCCCGCCGAGATCCTGGCCAAGCTGCAGAAGCGCTACCTGGCCATCGTGACCGCCAGTGGCGTTGCCGTGGGTGCGACGGCGACCGTCCCCGGAATCGGCACGGTGAGCGCCCTGTCCGCAGCCGCGGCCGAGACGGTCGCGTTCCTGGAGACGACCGCGTTCTATGTGCTGGCGGTGGCGGTGGTGTACGGCGTTCCCGCCGACCACCACGAACGACGCCGCACGCTGGTGCTGTCGGTGCTGGTCGGCGACAACGGCAAGCAGGCGATCTCTCAATTGATCGGCCCGGGGCGCACCAGCGGCGGCTGGATTTCTGAAAGCATGGCCGCCCTGCCGCTGTCGTCAATGTCGCAACTGAACTCGCGACTGCTCAAATCGTGGGTCCGGCGCTACACCCTGCGCCGCGGCGCGCTGTTGTTCGGCAAGCTGCTCCCCGTCGGCCTCGGGGTCGTAGTAGGCGCGATCGGCAATTACCTCGCGGGCAAGAAAATCATCCGCAACGCCAACCGGGCATTCGGCGCTCCGCCCGCCCGCTGGCCGCGGAGCCTGCACTTGGTGCCCCCCGTACACGAGGCCGGCTAGCGCTCGGCGATATCCTGCCTTTCCGGCTCTCCCTGGCGAATTGCTGGCGAAAGGTTAGCCTTTATAGGGCGGAAAGTTTGACGGTCGCCAATGGTGTGAAATGCACCACCATCCGGGGGCCGACAAGGGTGCAGGCGCCGCGGAATGCGCTTGCAGGACAAAAGGATTGAGGCGAACAGCGGCCGTGGGCAATATAAGTTCACCATTCGGGCAAAACGAATGGCTGGTCGAAGAGATGTACCGCAAGTTCCGCGACGACCCCTCGTCGGTCGATCCGAGCTGGCATGAATTCCTCGTCGACTACAACCCCGAGCCCACCGCCGAATCAGCCCCCAGCGCCCCGAGCGCCGTTGAGGCGCCTGCCGCCAAGCCCGCGGCCCAGCCAGCCCAGCCGGCCGAGTCGGCCCCGCAGGCAGCCGCGTCCGCCAAGCCCACCGCCCCCGCCAGCACCGCCGCGGGCAACGGCGCGACGGCGCCGGCCGCACCCGCGCGGGCCAAAGCCGCGACTCCCCCGCCGGCCGAAGGCGACGAACTGCAGACACTGCGCGGCGCCGCGGCCGCCGTCGTCAAGAACATGTCCGCGTCGCTGGACGTGCCAACGGCCACCAGCGTGCGCGCCGTTCCGGCCAAGCTGATGATCGACAACCGGATCGTCATCAACAACCAGCTCAAGCGCACCCGCGGCGGCAAGATCTCGTTCACCCACCTGCTGGGCTACGCGCTGGTACAGGCGGTCAAGAAGTTCCCGAACATGAACCGGCACTACGCCGAGATCGACGGCAAGCCCACCGCGATCACCCCGGCGCACACCAATCTCGGCCTGGCCATCGACCTGCAGGGCAAAGATGGAAAGCGTTCCCTGGTGGTGGCCGGCATCAAGGCGTGCGAGACGATGCGGTTCGCCCAGTTCGTCACCGCGTACGAAGACATCGTCCGCCGCGCCCGCGACGGCAAGCTGACCGCCGAAGACTTTGCAGGCGTGACGATTTCGCTGACCAACCCCGGCACCATCGGCACCGTGCACTCGGTGCCGCGGCTGATGGCGGGCCAGGGTGCGATCATCGGCGTCGGCGCGATGGAATACCCCGCGGAGTTCCAGGGCGCCAGCGAGGAACGCATCGCCGAACTGGGGATCGGCAAGCTGATCACGCTGACCTCGACCTACGACCACCGCATCATCCAGGGCGCGGAATCCGGCGACTTCCTGCGCACCATCCACGAGATGCTGCTCTCGGACGCGTTCTGGGACGACATCTTCCGCGAGCTCGGCAACCCGTACCTTCCGGTGCGGTGGAGCACCGACAACCCGGACTCCATCGTCGACAAGAACGCCCGGGTGATGGAGTTGATCGCGGCCTACCGCAACCGCGGGCACCTGATGGCCGACATCGACCCGTTGCGGCTGGACAAGACCCGGTTCCGCAGCCACCCCGACCTCGAAATCCTCAACCACGGTCTGACGCTGTGGGACCTCGACCGGGTGTTCAAGGTCAACGGTTTTGCCGGTTGCGAGTACAAGAGGCTGCGCGACATCCTGGGGCTGCTGCGCGACGCCTACTGCCGCCACATCGGCGTGGAGTACACGCACATCCTGGATCCCGAGCAACAGGAGTGGCTGCAGGAGCGAGTCGAGACCAAGCACGTCAAACCGACTGTGGCCGAACAGAAGTTCATCCTGAGCAAGCTGAACGCCGCCGAGGCTTTCGAGACCTTCCTGCAAACCAAATACGTTGGACAGAAACGCTTTTCACTTGAAGGCGCCGAGAGCGTGATCCCCATGATGGACGCGGCGATCGACCAGTGCGCCGAGCACGCCCTGGACGAAGTCGTCATCGGGATGCCCCACCGCGGGCGGCTCAACGTGCTCGCCAACATCGTCGGCAAGCCCTACTCGCAGATCTTCAGCGAGTTCGAGGGCAACCTCAACCCGTCGCAGGCCCACGGCTCCGGCGACGTCAAGTACCACCTGGGCGCCACCGGCGTGTACCTGCAGATGTTCGGCGACAACGACATTCAGGTATCGCTGACCGCCAACCCGTCGCACTTGGAGGCCGTCGACCCGGTGCTCGAGGGTCTGGTCCGGGCCAAGCAGGATCTGCTGGACCCGGATGCGGACAACGAGGGGTGCGAGGAGAACTTCTCCGTGGTCCCGCTGATGATGCACGGCGACGCCGCTTTCGCCGGCCAGGGAGTGGTCGCTGAGGCGCTGAACCTGGCCAACCTGCCCGGCTACCGCGTCGGCGGCACCATCCACATCATCGTGAACAACCAGATCGGATTCACCACCGCGCCGGAGTGCTCGAAGTCCAGCGAGTACTGCACCGACGTCGCCAAGATGATCGGGGCGCCGATCTTCCACGTGAACGGCGACGACCCGGAAGCCGGCGCGTGGGTGGCGAAGCTTGCCGTGGACTTCCGGCAGAAGTTCAAGAAGGACGTCGTCATCGACATGCTGTGCTACCGCAAGCGCGGTCACAACGAGGGCGACGACCCGTCGATGACCAACCCCGCCATGTACGACGTCGTCGACACCAAGCGCGGTGTCCGCAAGAGCTACACCGAAGCCCTCATCGGCCGCGGCGACATCTCGATGAAGGAAGCCGAGGACGCGCTGCGCGACTACCAGGGCCAGCTGGAGCGGGTGTTCAACGAGGTCCGCGACCTGGAGAAGCACGGCGCCCTGCCGAGCGAATCGGTGGAGGCCGACCAGATCGTGCCGGCGGGCCTGGCCACCGGCGTGGACAAGTCGCTACTGGCCCGCATCGGCGACGCCTTCCTGGCGCTGCCGGACGGCTTCACTGCCCACCCGCGCGTGCAACCGGTGCTGGAGAAGCGCCGGGAGATGGCCTACGAGGGCAAGATCGACTGGGCGTTCGGCGAGCTGCTGGCGCTGGGCACCCTGGTGGCCGAGGGCAAGCTGGTGCGGCTGTCCGGGCAGGACACCCGCCGCGGCACCTTCTCGCAGCGGCACTCGGTGATCATCGACCGCAATTCCGGCCAGGAGTTCACGCCGCTCAAACTGCTGACGACCAACAAGGACGGCAGCCCGACCGGTGGCAAGTTCCTGGTCTACGACTCACCGCTGTCGGAGTACGCGGCGGTCGGCTTCGAATACGGCTACACCGTCGGCAACCCGGACGCCCTGGTCCTGTGGGAGGCGCAGTTCGGCGACTTCGTCAACGGCGCCCAGTCGATCATCGACGAGTTCATCAGCTCCGGCGAGGCCAAGTGGGGCCAGCTGTCCAACGTGGTGCTGCTGCTGCCGCACGGGCACGAGGGGCAGGGACCCGACCACACGTCGGGGCGCATCGAGCGCTTCCTGCAGCTGTGGGCCGAGGGGTCGATGACCATCGCCGTTCCCTCGACGCCGTCGAACTACTTCCACCTGTTGCGCCGGCACGCGCTCGACGGCGTGCAGCGCCCGCTGATCGTGTTCACGCCGAAGTCGATGCTGCGCAACAAGGCGGCCGTCAGCGACGTGAAGGACTTCACCGAGCTCAAGTTCCGCTCGGTGCTGGAAGAGCCCACCTACGAGGACGGTATCGGCGATCGCAGCAAGGTCTCCCGGATCCTGCTGACCAGCGGAAAGATCTACTACGAGCTGGTGGCGCGCAAGGCCAAGGACAAGCGCGAGGACGTCGCGATCGTGCGCATCGAGCAGCTGGCGCCGCTGCCGAAGCGGCGGCTCAACGAAACGCTGGAGCGCTACCCGAACGCCAGAGAGTTCTTCTGGGTGCAGGAGGAGCCGGCCAACCAGGGCGCATGGCCGCGATTCGGCCTGGAGCTGCCCGAGCTGCTTCCCGACAAGCTGACCGGTATCAAGCGCATCTCACGCCGTGCGATGTCGGCCCCGTCGTCGGGCTCGTCGAAGGTGCACGCAGTCGAGCAGCAGGAGATCCTCGACATCGCGTTCGGGTGACGGTACTCACCCTCTAGTACTGGGACCCTCGGTACCGGCTAACCTCGACGCAAAACGTGCTGAAGGAAAGGTTGCTCATGCAGGGCTTCGCCGGCAAGGTCGCCGTGGTGACCGGAGCGGGTTCGGGTATCGGACAGGCGTTGGCCATCGAGCTGGGCCGCTCCGGCGCCAGCGTCGCGATCAGCGACGTCAACATCGAGGGCCTGGCGCAGACCGAGGAGCAGTTGAAGGCGATCGGCGCCCCGGTCAAATCCGACCGGCTCGACGTGACCGAGCGCGAGGCATTCCTGCTTTACGCCGACGCGGTCAACGAGCACTTCGGCAAGGTCAACCAGATCTACAACAACGCCGGCATCGCGTTCACGGGCGACATCGAAGTTAGCCAGTTCAAGGACATCGAGCGGGTGATGGACGTCGATTTCTGGGGCGTCGTCAACGGCACCAAGGCCTTCCTCCCCCACCTGATCGCCTCCGGCGACGGGCACGTCATCAACGTCTCTAGCATCTTCGGCCTGTTCGCCGTTCCCGGGCAGGCGGCCTACAACGCAGCCAAGTTCGCCGTGCGCGGCTTCACCGAGGCGCTGCGGCAGGAGATGGTGGCGGCCGGTCACCCGGTGGCGGTGACGACGGTGCACCCCGGCGGCATCAAGACCGCGATCGCCCGCAACGCCACCACAGCCGAGGGACTCGACCAGGCCGAGCTGGCCAAGCTGTTCGACAAACGCCTGGCCAGAACCACTCCGAAACGCGCGGCCGAAATCATTCTCGAGGCGGTGCGCAAGAAGAAGGCCCGGGTGCTGGTAGGCGGCGACGCCAAGATCTTGGACATCTTGGTGCGACTGACCGGGTCGGGATACCAGCAGCTGTTCGGGCCCGTCATGGGCCGATTGATGCCCAAGGTCTAAGCCGCGTCGTCGGCACGTCGGAGCCGTGCGGCTGGCGACGACGGCATGGGGCGCGATAGCGTTCGCCTCGGCTTTGTCAGGCCCCTGATAGACATACGGACAACTCCGTTAACCTGAACGGTCGGGGGCACAGAGAAAGGTGCTCATGCAGAGCTTTGCTGGCAAGGTTGCCGTAGTAACGGGTGCGGGTTCGGGTATCGGCCAGGCGTTGGCGGTGGAACTGGGTCGGGCGGGCGCGAGCCTGGCAATCAGCGACGTCAACACCGAGGGACTGGCGCAAACCGGGCAGCAGCTGAAGGCGATCGGAGTGCCGGTCAAAGTCGACCAGCTGGACGTGACCGAACGCGAGGAGTTCCTGAGCTACGCCGACGCGGTCAACGACCACTTCGGCACGGTCAACCAGATCTACAACAACGCCGGAATCACGTTCATCGGATCCATCGAAGCCGCCCGGTTCAAGGACATCGAACGCGTGATGGACGTCGACTACTGGGGCGTCGTCAACGGCACCAAGGCCTTCCTCCCCCACCTGATCGCCTCCGGCGACGGGCACGTCATCAATATCTCGAGCGCGCTCGGCCTGTTTTCGGCGCCCGGGCAGGCTGCGTACGTGTCGGCAAAGTTCGCGGTCCGGGGATTCACCGATGCGCTGCGGCAGGAGATGGCCGCCGCCGGCCACCCCGTGAGCGTCACCACCGTGCACCCCGGCGGCGTACAAACGGCGTTTGCCCGCAACGCCGCCTTCGCCGACGGCCTCGACAGGACCGGCCTGACCAACCAGTTCGAGGAGCAACAGGCCAAGACCACGCCGCAGCAGGCCGCTCAGGTCATCCTCGAGGCGGTCGGCAAGAACAAGGCACGCGTGCTGATCGGCCCGGAAGTCAAGGCCATGGACCTGCTGGTACGGCTAACCGGTGGGGGCCACGACCGGCTGCTGGCGGGTCCCGTCATGAACCGGGTCAAGCACGCCGTGCACCGGTTGCTCACCAGGGGCTGATCCTCAACGCCCGAGCGGGTGTTCGGCCAGCCATCCGCCGGCCACCGCCTGCGGGTCGCCCCCACCCGCCACTTGGCGGCGCATGTCGACCAAGGTCGCGGTGTCCAGCACGCCGGCAATCTCGTTGATCGCCAACAGCTGTCGATCGCTGAGCGCGTTGCGCCGGTAGAGCGGCACCACGTTCTCGGCGGGTATCAACGCGGGTTTGCCGTCGGCCAGCGCGACCAGGTCTCCCGGACTGCCCGGGGCGGCGGTGGTCGTCCAGCCCGCGGTCAGCTGCCCGCCTCGCACCGCGGCGAACATCGTTGTCTCGTCCGGGAATTCACGCGGAGCGGGAAGCCGGCAGGTACCGACCGAAGAGGGCGCGGGGTGTCCGGTGACCATCCCGACGACCAGACCGGCGCAGTGTGCCGGCAGTGTGCTCAGGTCCGCGCTGACACCGCTGCCGCTCCACGCCTTGGCGGTCGGACCGCTGACCAGGAGAACGGGTTTGTCTTCGGCGGCCGTCGTGTAGTCACCCGCGGCGACGCCCTCGGGCAGCGCGGCCACCATCGCCCGATAGACGGCCGTGTCCGACACCGCCACCGCACCGGGCTGCAAGGTCTGCAACGTACGGCCGGTGAGGGCGGGAACGACGGTGAATGCGCCCGAATCCAGTCGCGCCATCGGGTCGACGGCGGTATCGGCCCGGGCTCCGAAACCGTACGAGCGCAGCGCGGCCACGTAGACGGCGGCCAGCAATGTCGACTCGGGGTCGGGCCGCGACCCGACAACCACGTCCGGACGGGCCCGATGGTCGCCGGTGCCGGTCGTGCAGGCGGCCACTGCGAGCAGGACGGCGAGCAGCGGCACCGCCAGCCGGCCGATCCTCACTCCGGCTTGTCGGAGGTTTCCGCGGCCAGCGCGACCGCCGTGGCAACCGCCTCGCCGACGCGCAGGTCCAGCGGGCTGGGAACGACGCGGTCGGGAGCGAGGTCATCGCTGACGACGGAGAAGATCGCCGTGGCAGCGGCGACCATCATCTTCTGCGTGATCCGCCGCGCTCCCGCGTCCAGCGCCCCGCGGAACACGCCGGGGAAAGCCAGTACGTTGTTGATCTGATTCGGGAAGTCACTACGGCCGGTGGCCACCACCGCCGCGTACTTGGCGGCGACGTGGGGGTGGATCTCCGGGTCGGGGTTGGACAGCGCGAACACGACCCCGTTGGGTGCCATGGTGGCGATCAGCTCTTCGGGAACCACACCCGCCGACAGACCGAGGAACACATCGGCCCCCTCGAGCGCCTCCACGATGCCGCCCGAGAGGCCGCGCGGATTGCTGCGCCGCGCCAGGTCGGACTTGATGGTGTTCATGTCATCGCGCCCGGTGTGCAGAATGCCGCGCGAGTCCAGCACGGTGATATCCGAAACTCCCATGGCGAGAAGGAGATTCGAGCACGCGACGCCGGCGGCCCCGGCACCGGAGACCACCACTTTCAGCGACGCCATGTCGCGGCCGAGCAGCTTGCTCGCACCCATCAGCGCCGAAAGCACCACGATTGCCGTGCCGTGCTGGTCGTCGTGCATCACCGGGCAGTCCAGCTCTTCGATGACGCGCCGTTCGATCTCGAAGCAGCGCGGCGCCGAGATGTCCTCCAGGTTGACCGCGCCGAACGTGGGTCGCAGCCGCACCAGGGTCTCGACGATCTCGTCGGGATCCTTGGTGTTCAACACGATCGGGATCGCGTCCAGCCCGGCGAACTCCTTGAACAGCGCGCACTTGCCTTCCATCACCGGCAGCGACGCCGCCGGCCCGATGTCGCCCAGGCCGAGCACGGCGCTGCCGTCACTGACGACGGCAACGAGCCCCCCCGCCCAGGTGTAGCGTGCGGCCAGCGTGTGATCGGCGGCGATCGCGCGGCTCACCTGCGCCACACCGGGCGTGTAGGCGATCGACAGCGAGCGCTGGGTGTTCAGCGGAGCGGTCAGGCCTACGGAAAGCTTGCCGCCGACGTGTGCCTCGAAGATCTCCGCATCAGTGATCGCCCCCTGCTCGGCGCGACTCTGTATCGATTCAAGCAATTCGGACACGCGCCCCAGGGTACTGACTACTCATTAGTAGGCCTAATTCGCGCCGGGCCCGATCAGATCAGCTTGAGCTCCGTCACAGCGGTGCGCTCCTCGACCAACTCGGCGGTGGTCTTGTCGATGCGGCTGCGGGAGAACTCGTCGATCTCCAGCCCCTGCACGATCGACCAGTCGCCGTTCTTGGTGGTCACCGGGAACGACGACACGATGCCTTCGGGCACGCCGTAGGAGCCGTCGGAGTAGACCGCCATCGACACCCAGTCACCGTCCGGGCTGCCCAGCAGCCAGGAGCGGGCGGCGTCGACGGTGGCCGACGCCGCGGACGCGGCCGAGGAGGCGCCGCGCGCATCGATGATCGCCGCGCCGCGCTTGGCAACGGTCGGGATGAAGTCGTTCTCGATCCAGTTCTGGTCGTTGACCACCTCGGCCGCGTTCTTGCCGCCGACCTCGGCGTGGAAGATGTCGGGGTACTGGGTGGCCGAGTGGTTGCCCCAGATCGTCATCTTCTTGATGTCGGTGACCTTCGCGCCGGTCTTGGTGGCCAGCTGCGAGATTGCCCGGTTGTGGTCCAGGCGGGTCAGCGCGGAGAACCGCTCCTTGGGGATATCGGGGGCGTTGCTCAGCGCGATCAACGCGTTGGTGTTGGCCGGGTTGCCCGTCACGCCGATGCGGACGTCGCTGGCGGCGACGGAGTTGAGCGCCTTGCCCTGCGCGGTGAAGATCGCGCCGTTGGCCTCCAGCAGGTCGCTGCGCTCCATGCCCGGGCCGCGCGGCCGCGCCCCGACCAGCAGCGCCAGGTTCACGCCGTCGAAGATTTTGTTGGCGTCCGCGCCGATCTCAACGCCGGACAACAGCGGGAAGGCGCAGTCGTCGAGCTCCATCACGACACCCTCGAGCGCCTTGAGCGCGGGCTCGATCTCGAGCAGCCGCAGCTCGATCGGGCGGTCGGGGCCCAAGAGCGAACCGCTCGCCAAGCGGAACAACAGGCTGTAGCCGATCTGGCCGGCGGCGCCGGTGACGGCGACCTTGAGAGGACTTGCGCTCACGTCGATTTACCCCTTATGGAGAAGTTCGTATACGGGTCTCGGCACGAAACTAGCGCACCCTGGTTGGCCGTCGACCTCCGGTCCGTTACCAGGGCTTTCTCCCGGCTCAGTTGGCGCTTCCGTACGCCTGGGACGCGTAGCATGATCTCGGCCCAGACGACCTGCGCTGTGATCGGAGGTGGATGTGTTCCAAGGATTCGACGCATTGCCCGAGGCACTGCGACCTCTCGCCCACCCGCCTCAACCACCGGAGCCCGAAGCCCCCAAGCCACCGCCCGACGCGCTGATCGACTGTGCCGTCTATGCCGACGGCTACCGGATGCCCGGCAAGTTCACCTACCGAGCCGCCCTCAACAAGGTGCGCGAGATCGAAATGCTCGGACGCGAGGCCTTCGTCTGGGTCGGCCTGCGTGAGCCTGATCACGAACAGATGCAGGACGTGGCCGACGTGTTCGGGCTGCACGCGTTGGCAGTCGAAGACGCGGTGTGCGCTCATCAGCGACCCAAGCTCGAACGCTATGACGACACACTGTTTCTGGTTCTGAAGACCGTCAATTACGTCGAGCACGAATCGGTGGTGCTGGCGCGCGAGATCGTGGAGACCGGCGAGATCATGGTCTTCGTCGGCAGGGATTTCGTGGTCACGGTCCGGCACGGCGAACATGGCGGACTGTCGGACGTGCGCAAGCGGATGGACGCCGACCCCGAGCAGACGTGCCTGGGGCCGTACGCGGTGATGCACGCCATCGCCGACCACGTGGTGGACCACTACCTCGAGGTGAGCGGTTTGATGCTGGACGACATCGACAGCATCGAGGCGTTGGCGTTCGCTCCGGGCCGCAAGCTCGATGTGGAACCGATTTATCTGCTCAAGCGTGAGGTCGTCGAGCTACGGCGATGCGTCAACCCGCTGTCCGTCGCGTTCCACCGAATCCAGGTGGAGTACAAGGACCTTATCTCGAAGGAACTGCGCCGCTACCTGCGCGACGTCGCCGATCACCACTCCGAGGCCGCCGACCAGATCGCCAGCTACGACGACATGCTGAATTCGCTGGTACAGGCGGCGCTGGCCCGGGTCGGCATGCAGCAGAACAACGACATGCGCAAGATGGCGGCCTGGGCCGGTATCTTGGCGGTCCCGACCATGGTCGCCGCCATCTACGGCATGAACTTCCACTTCATGCCCGAGCTGGACTGGACGTGGGGCTACCCGGGCGTGATGGCCGCGATGACGGTCACCTGTGTGGTGCTGTACTTCCAGTTCCGGCGCAACAACTGGCTCTAGCGCGCTGTCAACTCGGTTGCGCAGCAGGACGATTCGCATTAAGCACGTCGACACCGTCGTTCTGCCAGGCCGCTCGCATGGCCTCGGCGCCCTTCAGCCGCACCCACGCCGCTTCGGTCGCGGTGACGGGTGTCGCCGACAGGAATTGCACCGGGTCGCGCGGTGGCCCTAACGGCAGATCGCCAATGTCGCTGTGCCCCAACAACACCGCGGTGAACGGCACCCGCCGCGACGGGGCCGCCCACAACGCGGAGCCGAGGTCGACGAGCGCGTCGGC
>NZ_JAFAUS010000376.1 GCF_019243155.1 Mycobacterium sp. | reverse complement strand
TCACCGGCGTCATCATCCTGCCGCAGCGACAGTCGGTGTTGGTGGCCAAGCAGGCCGCCGAGGTCGATCTGCTCACCGGCGGGCGATTCCGGCTCGGCGTCGGGCTGGGCTGGAACGCCGTCGAATACGAGGCGCTCCGTGAGCGGTTCACCAACCGCGGTAAGCGTTCCGAGGAGCAGGTGGAGCTGATGCGCAGGTTGTGGACCGAGAAATCGGTCACCTTCGACGGGAAGTACCACACGGTCACCGGGGCCGGGCTGGCCCCGTTGCCCACCCAGCGGCCCATCCCGGTGTGGTTCGGTGCGGCCTCCGACCGCGCCTACGAGCGCGCCGGACGGCTCGGCGACGGGTGGTTCCCGATGATGGATCCCGGGCCCGGCCTCGACTATGCGCGCGAACAGGTCGAGCGTGCGGCGGCCGCCGCGGGCCGCGATGCCAAGGCCCTCGGCATGGAGGGCCGGGTCAATTGGACCGGCGACCTCGACAAGGTCGCCGCCGAGATCGCCGCGTGGAAAGCCGCCGGCGCCACGCATCTCTCCGTGAACACCATGAACGCCGGCCTGGCCGGTGTCGACGACCACCTCGCCGCGTTGGAGCGGGTGGCCGCCGACCTGACCTAGCCGGCCGCGACTACAGGATCGCGTCGGCCAAGCGGTCGACCTGGTCGATGGATGCGACCGTCGGGTGGAACAGCAGCCGGTCGAAGCCCAGATCCCGGTAGGCGCGCACGGTGTCGCGGGCATCCCCTGCGCAGGTGAGCAGGTCGGCCACGTTGAGTTCGGCGTAGTCCGGTTTGAACCCGTAGTAGCGGGCTAAGTGATCACGTCCGGACTGCACGGTGTCATCCGAACCCAGCGCAAAATTGACCGACGCATGAATCTGCGGGCTCCCCGACCGCCCGGCCTTTCGCCAGCCCGCCCGAACCCGGTCCGCGAACTCCTCTTGTCCCGGGTAGTCGCGCAAGGCACCCGCGACCCAGCCATCGCCGATCGTGGTGGCGCGCCGCACTGTGGCCTGCGACCTGCCACCGAATAGCAGCGGGATGCGCACCGGCGCCGGGCACAGCCGGGTGTCGCCGACGATCGGCTTGCCGGCCCAGGCGCGGCGTAGGACCGAGACCTGTTCGTCGAGGATGTGGCCACGCTCGCCGTACTCGACACCTGCGGCGGTGTAGTCGTCCTCACGCGAACCCACTCCGATGCCTACGACCAGCCGGTCGCCCGCCGCGTCGGCCACGCTGGCCAGCTGCTTGGCCAGCACGACCGGTTGATAGAGCGGCGCCAGCAAGACGTTGGTGACGAGCGCCAGCTCGGTGCTGGCTGCGGCGGCCAACGCCAGGGCGACGATGGTGTCCAGGCTCGGGTAGATCAGGCGGTCGATGGTGGTGATCGACTCGAATCCCCGTTGTTCGGCGCGGCGCGTCCAGTCCGCGATGACGGGCCCTGGCACGCCTGCGACATGATTCGGCAGGCCGATTCCGATCTTCATGCGATTTCCTCCAAGGGGTTGGCCGAGTTGTTGACGGCAGCGAACAGTTGGTCGTAGACGCCGTTGCGCTCGGCGTAGCGCAGCGCGCGGGCGGCCTCGACAACGATTTCTATGGCTTCCGGTTCAGCGGTCAGCTGCGCCATGACCTGGGCGACGAAGTCGTCCACCGTGACGGTGTAGCCGTCGTCGCCGGGCCCGTCCATCTCGGTCTCCACTCGCGGCGGTGCGATCTCGATTACCTGAATTCCGTTGTCACGCAATTGAAACCGTAGTGCCTCTGTGTAGGAATGCAGTCCGGCCTTGGTGGCGCTGTACGTCGGCGCCATGGCCAGTGGAAGGAAGGCCAGCGCCGAGGTGACATTGATGATCGCGCCGTGCGCGTGCGTCCGAAGCGTCGGCAGCAGCAGCGATGTCAACACCATGGGGCCGAGCAGATTGGTGTTCACTACCGCCGAGGTGGCCGACGGGTCGGGCTCCGCGAAGTCTTCCACCGCCATGATGCCCGCGTTGTTGACCAGGACGTTGAGGTCCGGCAAGTCGCGCTGAACACCTTCGACGAACCGATGGATGCCGGCGGTGTCCGATACGTCCAACCGCAGGAACTCCACACCCGGATGCGCGTCGGCGACGGCGCGCAATGCGTCAGCGCGCCGCCCGGCGATGATGACGCGATTGCCGGCACGGTGCATCGCGACCGCTAGACCGCGGCCGATCCCGCTGGCCCCGCCGGTTATCAGAATGGTGTTGCCCGTCAACCGCATGGCGCCTCCCCTCGATCCGGTGCTGCACGATGGACTCCAGACTCGGCCTCGACACGCCTTTTGGTCTACCGGTGCACCACAAATCGTCATAAAAAGACAGAGACGGCTGGCTTGCGTACTGTTTTCCCCATGATTGAGCCGCTCGACGCCCGAATTCTGCATGCGTTGCAGATTTCGCCGCGGGGCTCCTTTCGGCGGATCGGCGAGGTCGTCGACATCCCCGAACAGACGGTTGCGCGGCGGTATCGCAAGATGCGGCGGGACGGGATCATGCGGGTGGTCGCCCTGGTCAACCCGCAGTTGTACGGCGAGTGTCAGTGGATAGTCCGGGTGCACGCGAAACCCGATGACCTACCCCGCCTGGCCGAGGCCTTGGTCCGGCGGCCGGAGGTCACCCACGCGAATGTGCTGTCGGGCTGGACCGAACTCGTCTGCGTAGTGCGCGCCCCGCTGGCCGAAAGCAACGACGGACTCCTGCAACGGCTGCCGCGCACCTCCGCGGTGCTGGGCATGGACGTCGACCTGATCCTGCACGAGTTCGGTGGCCCGGCCGGCTCCGTATGGACCGGCTACGGGCACACTCTTCGCGCGGATCAGGTGGCCGCGCTGCAAAAGTGTTCGGACGACGGCGAATCGGTGGGACACCCCGTCACCCCCACCGAAGACGACCAACCGCTCGTCAGTGCCCTCGCCGAGGACGGTCGGGTCCCCCACGCGCGGCTTGCCGAACTCACCGGCTGGTCGGCCGCTCGGGTAAAGCGACGCCTCGCGGCACTCGAGTCGTCGGCGACGCTGACCTATGACCTTGAGTTGCTGCCCGAGCGCCTCGGCTTCCCCGTCCACGCGATGGTGTGGATCACCACGCCCGCAAGGCATTTGGCGCGTATCGCCGAACAGATCGCCGAACACGACGAGGTCGCGTCCGTCGTCGCCATCAGCGGACGCCACAATCTGGTGGCCGTGGTCATCTGCCGCGATGTCGAGCAGCTCTACGGTTACCTGGCCGAGCGACTGGCCGCCATCGACCACATCCAGGCCTACGACGTCAGCATCCGCACCAGGCGACTCAAGCAGACAGCGTCCTTGATCGCGCACGGTCGGCTGATACATGCGGGACGCTCTTGATATCCACGCGAATCACGTTGCCCCGGAGCACGCCTCGACCAGGCGCAGGTGCGCAGCCCGGCGATCGGCCGTGCTCTCGGGCCCTTGAGGTCCCAGCAACTTGTTATGGATCCTGACTCGTCCGCCGGTGGCGCAGTGTCGTCGCTGCCAGTCGCTGATCGCCTGCTGCGCCGCGTGATCTAAGTAGTTGGCCAGCAGGTGCACGGTCACGGTCGTGCGTTCTGGGAGCGTCGCGAGCACGCCGGTCAGCCGCGGCAGGGCCAGAAATGTGCACGCCCCTTCGACGAACACATGCCATTCGTCACCAACCGGTTTGGCCTCGACCCGGGCACGCACCACCCGCCATCCGGTCACGGCGACGGCCAGTGCCAGTCCGATCAGGACGCCGTGCAGCAGGTTCAGGAAGACGACACTGATCACGGTGACCAGGTAGATCGCGAGATCGCCGTTGCGCAAGGCGTTCTCGATGTGCGCGGGCTTCAACAGCTCGATCCCGATGACGATGAGCAACCCGGCCAGGGCCGCGGTGGGGATCTGCTCGACCAAGCCGGCGAAAGGCACGGCAAACAATAGAATCCAGAACCCGTGCATGATCGTCGAGGCGCGAGTTTTCGCTCCTGCGTTGACATTTGCCGCGCTGCGCACGATCACTCCGGCGATGGGAAGCCCGCCGATTGCCCCCGATACCACGTTCGCGGCACCCTGGCCGATCAGCTCGCGGTTGAAGTCGGTGCGCGCGCCGCTGTGCATTCGATCGATGGAGACCGCGGTCAACAGGCTTTGGACGCTGGTGATCAGGGTGACGGTGATGACCGCCAATGCGACCGCTTCCCAATTTCCGTCTGGTAGCTCGGGCAACTGCAACGCCTCGAGCACCGAGCCGTCAAGCCTGATGCGGGACACCTGGAACGGGAACACCACCGAGATCGCCGTCACCACAACGATGGCGACCAGCGGACCCGGGATGCGCGCCACGCGGGCCGGAACCCAGCGCCAGACAACCAGAATGGCGATCACCAGCAAGCCCAGGACGAGGCCCGGGCGGTGCGCGTCGGCGATCTGTGCGGGCAGGCCGGTGACGTTCGTCCACGCCGAGCTTTCGGACTCGCCGCCGAGCAGCACGTGCACCTGCTGCAAAGCGATGGTGATCCCGATGCCCGCGAGCATGGCGTGCACCACCACCGGCGAGATCGCCAGGGCGGCTCGCGCAATGCGGCTCAGCCCCAAGAGCACCTGCAGTATTCCTGCGATGACCGTGATGAAACATGTTATCGCCCAGCCGAACTGCTCTACCAGCTCGGCGACGATGACGGTGAGGCCAGCCGCCGGCCCGCTCACTTGTAACGGTGAGCCGCCGATGCAGCCCGCGACGATTCCCCCGACGATCGCCGCAATCAACCCGGAGAGCACCGGAGCATCCGACGCGATCGCGATACCCAGCGATAACGGAAGCGCCACCAGGAAAACCACCAACGACGCGGGTAAATCGTGGCGCATTGACTCGCGCAACCGGCCAATTCGCGACGGCGCGTCGTCATCAACGCGTTGCTCGACGTGTTGCATCGACCCTCCCTAGGCATGCACTAGCGGGCAACGTTGAAGGTATCGGCTCGTACGGCGCGAATCAGCGGAACGTAAACCCCGGCGGCACAGGCGATCACAATTGCCGGCGAACATCGTTGTTCACAGCGGGCAGGCCTGCTCTATGCATTCGAAGGTAGGTTGGGGGCCAACCACGGGCAACCGGACCAGCCGGGCGCATATCGAATGCAAATGTTTTGCGGGTGTGCCTAGGCGTCCGCCGATGCGGCTATTCCAGGACGAAGATCGGGATATTTCGTCCCGCCTTCTCCTTGTAATCGGCGTACGGGGGGAAGGCCTGAACGGCCCGCCGCCACCACTGCTCCCGCTCGGACCCATCGAGCTCGCGTGCCGTCAGTTTCAGAACCTTGTCGCCATCCTGCAGCGTCACCGCCGGGTTGGCCTTCAGGTTGAAAAACCAGGACGGGTGTTCGGGGGCACCGCCGTGCGACGCGACGACGAGGTAGCGGCCCTCATGCTCCACGCGCATCAGGGGCACGTACCGCTGTTTTCCGGTCTTTGCGCCGGTCACGGTGAGCAGGACGATGGGCCGGTCGAGAACCTCGACCCCATCGGTCGTGCCCTTATTCAGGATCTGTTCGGTCTGGTCGCGTACCCAGTCTCGGGGGCTCAGTTCGATGTGGTCAGCCATAGCCACATTTAACGCTTGGTCTCGACAGATCCATTCCACGACCTCAGCGGTCGGGGTTTCGATGCACGGGAATCGGGCGACCCTCTTTCAACAATGCAGACGTTCTTTAAGGAGATCCCGGTGGATCAGCAAGTGAACATCGACCCGCCCGCGGTGCCCGAAGACGCCCGGAAAGCGACCGAAGACCAGCGCAAATTGCAAGAACAGCTCGAGCATCAGGACGAAGACCCCGACGCCCCGGGTTTGCATCAGTCCCGGCACGACCTGCCCGATGAAAGCACTCGCTAGGCCCTGCTAAGTCATGCACACGTTGGCGAAAAGCAGCACGGGCCAGGACACGATCGAGCCGAGAAACGACACCACCAGGTCTGCCCCGTGCATGTCGTGCAGATGCCCCGTATGAGTGCACGACCAGATCAGCCCGACGATCAGATATGGCGTGCCCAACAACACGGCGAAGGCGAGAAGTTCGGCGATGGTCAGCTCAAAGTTCAATACTTGCCGAATCTTACTGAGCATGTAGCGTGCCTTCCGCCGGTGACGCCTCGGCGGATATTTTAGTGGCCGCCTGGTGCCGCTATCCAGTATTTGATTCCAGCGCGCTGTTGATCACGTCGAGCGGTAATTCGCACCACGGCCGCGGCTGCTGTGGTTGCGCGGGCGGCTCGACCAGCTTGCGGTGCCACCAGCCGACGTCCCACCAGGTTCCGTGTTTGTACCCCACGCCGGGAAATACGCCGACGCGGTTGAACCCCAGGGCTTCGTGCAGCCCGACGCTCGCGGGATTCGGCAACGCGATAGCGGCGAATGCATTGATATAGCCTTGTCCGCCAAGCAGATTGAGCAGCGCCGTGTAGAGGTGTCGTCCATGCCCGCGGCGGTGAATGGATGCGTGCAGGTACAGCGAAACGTCGGCCGACCAGCGGTAGGCGTCGCGGGCCCGGTGTGGGCTCGCATAGGCGAACCCCTTGATGCTTTCTTCGTCAGTGGCAACCAGCCAGGGCAGACGCGGCAGCGTGGCGGTCACCCGCGACCGCATCTCCTCGGCGGTTGGCGCCACGGTTTCGAAGGAGATCGCCGTGTCGCGCACGTAGGGCAGATAAACGCCGGCAATGCCGCCCGCATCGTCCGGCGAAGCCATCCGGACGCGCACGCTCATGAAAACAACTTTGCCATAAGCCTTTCGGTGAGCCGGCGGTGCGTCGTGTTCTGCGAAGCGGCGAACAGCCACCGGCCGTCGGTCCGTACGGCGACGCTGGTGTTGATCCGCGTGTTGCGCCGCCGCGCTCTCTTGCGCACCGCGGCCGTTGCCTGGATCAGTGCCACATCTGGCGTCACGAACCGCAACTGCATGATTTCGATGTCCAGGCGCGATCCCTGCAGGAGCCGCTTGAACAGCGGAGCATACGACGCGGCGATCGCCTCGCGGCCCTTGTGGCGGCTGCCCAGAAAGGTGACGTAGTCCGCGTCGGCGGTGAACACACTCGCGTACGCCTCGGCATCACCCGCATCCCAACCCTTGATCTGCTGGTCGACCAGCGAACGGACGGCGTCGACGTCGCCTCGCCGGTCGCCGCTCATTGCAGCGCCCCGCGCGGCGGCGTGAGCCGGTCAAGTGGTATCCGGTCGAATTGGGTTGCCTCGCCCGAGTTCTGGCCTAGCCGCCGAAGCGCGTCCACCGCCGGCCGGTAGATCTGCCCAAGCCAATGCAGCAGGCTGGCCATCAGGATGCGGGGCAACAAGGCGGGGTCTTTTAGCCGCGTGGGCGGGTCGATGAGGTGGGTGACCCGCAGCAGGCGTTCGGCTACGACGGTGTCGTAGCTGGCGGCATGCATTGTGGCCCTGATCATTTGGCTCTGCATCCCGTGTCGTATCGACCACTTACGATGAGGCGCAGGGCCGCGGTCGCCGGCCTGGTTTCGGGCCCAGGTCGGGCCGATATCGCGCGCGGCGGCGCGAAAGAAGCGGGGGGCGAGATCGGTATCGCCGTCTCGAAGACAATCGCGCAGCGTCACCGCCTGCTGCGCGGCCATCGTCATGCCCTGCCCGTAAAGGGGATTGGGACTACACAGCGCGTCGCCCATGACGAGCAGGCCGCGCGGAAACCTGGGCAGCTGTTCGTAACGCCGCCATACCGCCGCCGGGCTGCGAAACATGGCGATCTCCCCGATGGCGTCCGCCCCGCGCAACCCGTCCATCACTTCGGCCGGCAGCGCATCCTGAGACAGCGCGAGCATCTCGGCGAAATCGGTTGGCGCCGCTGCACCCTCGGCGGATCGACCAACCGCCATCATCCACGTGTCGTGCTCGCAGGCCAACAGCAGACCACCCTTCCTGCCCGACCCTTGATTGAAAGCCACCAGTTGCTTGTTGAGACGCCCTTTGGGGATGGACAGGCTTTGACTCGAATAGGCCAGCGTGATCGGGGACCGGTTCTCACGTGGCCGGCCATAACCCAGAGACTCCAGGAATGCCGGGGTGCGCGCCGCCCGGCCCATGGCGTCGACCACCAGATCCGAATCAAGGATGGTGACGGCCCCGTTGCCGCGGTGCGCGATCCGCACCCCGGTGACAGCACCCGCTGCCGCGAGCGGTTCGACCACGTCATGACTGTCCATGAACGTCACGTTGGGGAGGGCTGCCACGCGACGCCGCACATGAAATTCCATGAACGGCCGGCTCGCCAGACACAGCGTGAACGCCGCCGGGTCTCTCAACCTGCCCGACCGTTTCAGCTCGAAGCGGCCGGTTCGTGCATAGAACCGGGACAAGTCCCCGTCGTTGATGACGACCGCGCCCGCGGCTGCCAGCTCCTCGAGCAGTCCGGGAAACAATTCGGCCAGGATCTGCGTGCCGCGACCCATGAACATGTGCACGTGGCGGCCCTGGGGAACGCCCTTTCGGTCGGTCGGATAGTCGGCCAACCTATCGCGCTCCACCACGCTGACCGAGTCGTAGAACTCCGAAAGCACTCTGGCGGCAAACAAACCCGCTATCCCCGCACCCAGGACAACCGCGTGCCCACCGACCCTGCTGACGGAAGTCCCAGATCCCATGACACAGCACGCTACACCGAAAATAAGAAAAGTAAGAGGTTTTTAAGGTAACGATAAGGAGTGTCTGGTGTGGCTACGAATCTCCTGGTGACCGCGGCCCGGCCAGCCGGTTGTGCTTGACCTGGTTGAACGGCACCCCACGGTCGGGGGCGTGCTCGCGGGGGAAGCCCAGGACCCGCTCACTGATGACGTTGCGGGCCATCTCGTCACTGCCACCACCCAAGGCGACCGTCTGGCGCGACAGATAGCGCTCGCCGACGGGAATCAGGGTGCCGTCATCGTCATCGTCGACCACGCCGCGCGTGGCCGCGATGTCGGCGGCGGTGTCGACTTCGAGGAAGGTGACATCGGAGTGAAACAGCCGGATGACCGACCCCGCCGCCGGCGGCAGGTCGCCGGTGCGCATGGCTGCCGCGACGTGCTCGGCGAGACGGTCACGGACCATGCGGCGCGCCAGAACGCGGCCGATCTTCTCCTGTACCAGTGGGTCATCGGTGCTGGCGGTCGCGGACGCGAGCTTGTAGAGGTCGCCGATGGAGTCCTGGGCGCGTTCCCGACCCCGGCCGCTGGCGAACTCCGAGCCCTGTCCGACGGCGCGGCGTTCGTGGAAGAGCAGGCGAGACGCGACCTCCCAGCCCTTGTTGACCTCGCCCACCACCGTGTCTGCGGCGAGCCGGAGTCCGTCGAAGAACTCTTCGCAGAACTCGTCGCAGCCATCGACCTGCTTGATGCGGCGCAGTGTCACGCCCTCGGCATGGATCGGCACCAAAAACATGGTCAGGCCATCGTGTTTGGGCACGGTGGGGTCGGTGCGGGCCAGCAGCAGGCCGTAGTCGGCGGCGAACGCGCTGGTGCTCCAGGTCTTGGCGCCGTTGACGATCCAGTCGT
>NZ_JAFAUS010000333.1 GCF_019243155.1 Mycobacterium sp. | reverse complement strand
ATTGGATAATCTGCGGATTGCATAAAATACTTATTTCCATTATTGAGGTGCTACTGCGTACCTAGATTGTCCAATTTGTTATCCAGTTCACAGGACAATTTCTCGAATCTCTATTGTTTGCCGAGAAATGGCCAAGTAACGTTGCTGGCAACAGTTCGATGTCCTCTGAAGGAGTGACCGAAAATGATTTCCTCGCGATCACTACGCGGCGCGGCCGCAAGTGCGCTAGGTGCCGGCGCCGTGGCTGGCGCGCTGTTCTTCGGCGGTGCTCCCGTCGCGCAAGCCGCGCCGGCGCCCGCAGCTCCCGTTACCGGCTTTGACACCGTCGGGCCGCACGGCGGCCCCGGCTTGCTACCCGAACGCCCGGGCGGCGGCGGTGGCCACGGTTGGGGCGGCGGCGGCCACGGCGGTGGCTGGGGCGGCCATGGCGGTGGCGGTTGGGGTCGCGGCGGTGGCTGGGGCGGCCACGGCGGCTTCGACCGCGGTTGGGGTCACGGTGGCGGAGGCCATGGGGGCTGGGGTCGCGGCGGCTGGTGGGGGGACCGCGGCTTCTGGGGTGGCCCCGGGCGCTGGTGGAACTGGTGGTGGTGATTTACACCATCGCCGCGTGGCAGCCGGCCAGTCCGACGTGCAACCACCCTTAGGCTGGTCGGCCCACGCAACTGGGGGGAAACCATGCCGGCCTGACTACCCGTCAGGCCGGCATGGCCCTTTTTAAAGCAGGCCCGGTGCTGCGAATTACGGGTCGCGGGGCAGGCCCAGTAGCCGCTCGGCGATGATGTTCAGCTGCACTTCGGACGTGCCACCGTAAATCGTCGTGGCGCGGCTTGCCAGCAGGAATTCGCCCCACTTACCGGGCAACTGGTCGGGGTCGCCGATCGCGGCGTCGGTGCCGAACGAGGACTCCGCGAATTCGGCGTAGCCCTGTCCGGTGCGCATCGACAACAGCTTGGAGATCGCCGCCGACGGCATCGCGTCGCCACCCGCCAGCGTCAACAGGGTGGAGCGCAGGTTCAGCACCTTGGCGGCATGGCCTTCGGCGATCAATTGGCCCGCGCGGTGCTTGGCCACCTGATCGAATTGCCCATCGCGCACGAATTCGACGAACTGCCCCAAAGTGGCCAGGAAATTCGCCTCGCTGCTGCCGATCGACACTCGCTCCGCGGTCAAGGTGTTGCGGCTGACCTCCCAGCCCCGGTTCACCTCACCGAGCACGCAGTCGTCGGGCACGAACACGTCGTCGATGTAGACGGTGTTGAACATCGCGTTCCCGGTGAGCTCGCGCAGCGGCTTCACCTCGACGCCTTCGCTCTTCATGTCCAGCAGGAAATACGTGATCCCGTTGTGTTTCGGCGCCGACGGGTCGGTCCTGGCCAGCAGCGCACCCCACTGCGAGAACTGCGCCGCGGTGGTCCAGATCTTCTGGCCGGTGATGCGCCAGCCGCCGTCGGTCCGGGTGGCCTTCGTGCTCAGCCCGGCCAGGTCCGATCCGGCGCCGGGTTCGGAGAACAACTGGCACCAGATCATCTCGCCCCGGAAGGTCGGCGGCAGGAACCGCTGTTTCTGCTCGTCGGTCCCGAACGCGACGATCGACGGGATGATCCAGGTCGCGATGCCCGTCTGGGGCCGCTTGACCCGGCCGGCGGTGAACTCCTGGGCGATGATGATCTGCTCGATCGGGCCGGCGGCGCGACCCCACGGCTTCGGCAGGTAGGGCAGCACCCAGCCGCCCTCGGCAATCGCGACCTTGCGCTGCTCGCGCTCGATGTCCTTGAGCGCGCTGACCTCGGCCCGGATTTCGGAACGCAGCTTCTCGGTGTCGGGATCGAGGTCGATGTCCACCGCGCGCAAGCCCGTGGTGGTCGCGGTGTCCACGACTTTCTGCGGGTAGTCCGAACCGCGGCCGAATGAAGCGGCCAGTATCAGCGCCCGGCGATAGTAGATGTTGGTGTCGTGCTCCCAGGTGTAGCCGATGCCACCGTGCACCTGGATGCAGTCCTGTGCGCATCGCTGCGCCGCCGCCGGCGCCAGCGTCGCCGCCACCGCAGCGGCGAACTCGACCTTGGAACTTGCTATGTCCCAATCGTTTTGGCGGGCTTCGTCAATCGAGCGGGCGGCATCCCACACCGCGGCCGTCGCCCGCTCGGTGTCGGCGATCATCTCTGCGCACTTGTGCTTGATGGCCTGGAACTGGCCGATCGGCCTGCCGAACTGCTCGCGGATCTTGGCGTATTGCGACGCTGTGTCGGTGGCCCAGCGGGCCACCCCGATCGCCTCTGCGGACAGCAACGTCGTCATGAGCGCGTGCGCCGTGGCCATGCTCAGGTTGCTCAGCGCGGCGTCATCGCCGACCTCCACGGCGTTGGCCCGCACGTGCGCGATCGGGCGCAGCGGGTCCAGGCTTTTCACCGGCTCGATCTCGAGCTGCTCGGCGCGCAGCACCACCCACTCCTCGCCGCTGTCGATCGCGACGGGCAGCACCAGCAGCGACGCCTGTGCCGCCGCCGGCACCGCGCGGACCTCGCCCCGAATGACCAGGGTGTCGTTGTGCCGGGTGGCGGTGAGCCCGGAGTCGAGGGCGTAGGCGGCGATCGCCGCGCCGGACGCCAGCTCGGCAAGGACTTTGGCCTGTGCGTCGTGTGCGCTGATCAACGCGCTTGCGATGGCCGAGGGTGCGAACGGCCCGGGCACCGCGCCGTAGCCGAACTCGGCCAGCACGATGGCCAGTTCGAGAATGCCGAACCCTTGTCCGCCCACGGACTCGTCGAGGTGCACGCCCTGCAGCCCCTGCTCGGCCGCCACCTGCCAATAGGACGGCGGATTCTCGATCGGACTCACCGACCCCGTTTCCAGGGTCTTGTCCAGGGCCGCGTGCAATGCCTCCGACGGCGCGATGCGCGCGACCAACGACCGCACTGAATCGGCCAGCTCTTGATGCTCAGGACTGATAGCGATCGGCATTGGTCGCCTTCCCATGATTTCCGGGCTGCCTAAGGGCGAAGCACCTTTAAAGCTAACAACCGGTCGGTTGGTTGACTATGGGTGTTACGACGTGTGCCAGCGGCTCGCCGTCGCGCAGGCGGCGACAGTTGGCGACCGCCTCGACCAGATACCGCCGCATCGTGTCGGCGGTGTACCAAGTGACATGCGGGGTCAGTACCACGTTCGGCAGACCCAGCAGCGGGTTGTCCGGCGCCACCGGCTCGGCCTCGAAGACGTCCAGCCCCGCGGCGGCCAACCGCCCGCCGCGCAGCGCCTCGACAAGTGCCTGTTCGTCGACGACGGCGCCGCGTGACGTATTGACCAGCACCGCATTCGGTTTCATCCGGGACAGCGTGTCGCGCCCGAGCAGATGATGGGTCTGCGTCGTCAACGGCAGATGCAGCGACACGATGTCGCTGGCCGCCAACAAATCCGGCAGCGGGCGCCAGCCGGGTCGCCCGTCGTTGCGGGTGCTGGTGTGCAGCACGGTCGCGCCCATCGCCGCGACGATCTCGCCCACGCGTTTGGCGATGTTGCCGTAGCCGACCAAGCCGACGGTGCACCCGCCGATATCGCGCACCGTCTCGCCCAGTTCCGGGTCCGAGGGCCAGCCGTCGCCCGCCCGGATGGCGCGATCGAGTTCCGGCAGCCGGCGCAGCGCGGCCAGCATCAGCAGCACCGTGCCCTCGGCCACCGACGGTGCGTTGGCGCCGGGCATGTTGGCGACGGCGATGCCTTGCTCGGACGCGGCCTCAACGTCGATGGTGTTCACCCCGGCCCCGAGCTTGTGCACCACCCGCAGCCGCGTACCGCGCCGCAGGTCGTCACCCGACAGCGGCCGCAGCACATGCCAGATCACGTCGGCCTCCGGCAACTCCCGATAGAAACTGGCGTCGTCATCATCGGCGCACCATCGGATGTCGAGCCAATCGGCCTCGCGGGCAAGAAAATCGAGCACTTTCGCGCCGGGAACGAAGTGAGCAAGAACCCTTAGCGCCACCGCTTGTGAATCCACTTAGCAATTATGTCCGCCTGCTCGCTGCGCGCGCCCGGGGTGGTGAAGTAGTGATCGCTGTCTATCGAAGCCTTTGTCTTGTCGGTGCCGGCCAGCGCCTGGTAGACGCGTTGGGCGTCGGAAGGGAAGACCCCGGTATCGGCCTCCGCGTTGATTACCAGGGCGGGGGTGCTGATGCGGGCCAGGTGCGGTTCGGCCCGGGTCTGCGAAACTCGCAGGCTCCACATGTTCAGCCAGTTGCGCAGGGTGCACGACGCGGCGATGCCGTGGGCCGAGCGATTGGCCTTGGCCGGGACGCCGGCGTAGCACATGTTGGGTTGCCGCTTGGTCGGCTCGAGGGTGGGATCGACCATGCGGGGATCCGCCCAGGTCCGCATCACCGTGAACGGCCGATCGGAAAAGCCTGCCGCCCGAACACGTTTGAGTTCTTTCTCGGCCCAGTCTGTGATGGCGTGGTTGCGCGCGGTCTGTGCGCGGCGGTACTGGGTCAGAAAGTCCGGCGGGTAGGGCGGGCCATTGCTTTCGCTGAACAGGTCCAGGTCGGCGTCGGTCGCGACGGGGTCGTTTTCGTCGACGACGGCGCCATCCATCCAAGCCGTCAGCACGTCCGGGCGCCCGGGGTGGGCGGCGGTGGCGACGTAGCCGTCGGCGGGGGGCAACTCGGTCAGTCCGGCCGCCGGCCGCATGCCGTCGAGCGGCGTCACGTTCGGCTCCACGGCCTGTGACTGATAGGCGGCCATCAGCGAGCCGCCGCCCGAGTTACCCAGGAGCACAACGGTTTCCACTCCCTGGACCTCGCGCAGCCAGCTGACCCCGACGCCGACGTCGACCAGCGCGTGGTCGAGCAGGAAGCTGCTTTCGAAGCCGCGGAACCTGGTGTTCCAGCCGAGAAACCCGATGCCGCGGGTGGCCATGTAGTCGGCGAGGTAGTGCTCGGAGAAGTCGATCTGATAGTGCGTCGCAATCATCGCGACCTTGGGCTTGCGTCCCACTCCACGGTGATACAGCCCCTGGCATGGGTGCCCGCCCGCACCGGCGCGACCGGCCGTGCGGGAAGGCAGCCCGACAAACTCCTGGACAACCCCCGCGGCGCCGGTATGACGACTCAATTCAGCGGCCCTCCTGACACGGAGCTGGCTGAAAGGAGTTGATAAACAGCGTATTTCGACTGAGCACGGCCCCGGGCGGCCCGCACCCGCGCGCAGCGATCTGTGGGAAGGTCAGCCAACCGGCTGCGACGGCAGTCCGCCGCTGGCGAGGTCGACATCTGACGCACCTCCTGGGCCAAAACTGAAGCTGATGTTAGATTCAGATTTGCATCTTGGCCAGGTCTTCAAGCCGCGCACCGAGGGGAGCCGCACGATGATCAAGCCGGACAACACCAATACCGAATTCGAACTCGGCGGCATCAACCACGTCGCCCTGGTGTGCTCGGACATGGCCCGCACTGTCGACTTCTACGCCAACATCCTCGGCATGCCGCTGATCAAGTCGCTGGACCTGCCCGGCGGTCAGGGCCAGCACTTCTTCTTCGACGCCGGCAACGGCGATTGCGTGGCCTTCTTTTGGTTCGCCGACGCCCCCGACCGGGTGCCGGGCATCTCGTCACCGGGTGCGATCCCCGGCATCGGCGACATCACCAGCGCGGTGAGCACAATGAACCACCTGGCGTTTCATGTACCGGCCGAGAAGTTCGACGCCTACCGGCAACGGCTCAAGGACAAAGGTGTGCGGGTGGGGCCGGTGCTCAACCACGATGAGAGCCCGATGCAGGTGTCCGCGACGGTGCATCCCGGGGTCTACGTGCGCTCGTTCTACTTCCAGGATCCCGACGGGATCACACTCGAATTTGCGTGCTGGGTCAAGGAATTCGATGCCGGCGACGCACAGACCACACCCAAGACCGCAGCGGACCGCCGCCCCCCGGTAGGTGCCGGCCGCTGATCGGCGAAACCGTCTCCGAGCCGGAGGATGCTCTTCATGACCGACGGCATTCTGACTGACGCGCAGATCGCGGAGTTGTCGCCCGAGCAACGGCGCGACCTCATCTCCAGGCTGGAGCAGCCGCTGAGTGACATGATCGACCCGGCGTTCCTGGCCCGCGTGCGCCGCATCCGGCTGGGGCTCATGGTCGGGGGGTCGATGGCAATGATTCCGTGGCTGGGATATCTGGGTACGACGTTGCCGGATAAATACGTCGCCCATAACTGGCCGGTCACCTGGATCGGGTTCGACATCCTGCTGGTCTTCTTCATGCTGACCACGGCGGTGCTCGGATACCTGCGCCGTCAGCTGTTGGTGATCTCGGCGTTCACGACGGGTGTCCTACTGATCTGCGACGCGTGGTTCGACCTGATGACCGCAGGACCCAGGGACATCTGGCTGTCGATCGTCACCGCGCTGCTGATCGAGCTGCCGTTGGCGTTCTTCATGATCTTCAGCGCGCAGCGCCTGATGCGGCTCACGCTTATGCGGTTGTGGCTGCTCGACCCGGGGATGCGGTTATGGCATCTGCCGCTTTTCCCTTGATTCGGTATGGATTTGGGCTCGCGAGCTCTATCGCGAGTCTTGCGCGTGCGGGAAAGTCAGCTGCGACGAATCCCCGCATCCATTTCCCCGTACTAAAGGATGAACGACGTCTTCGTCACGGTGCGCGCTTATCAGGCCGGCTGGACCAACTCGAATGACGAATTACGACAGAGCGTTTCGGGTGAACTAGGCGACTTCTCGCTCACTGCTCAAGCGCTGGAATGCTTGAGCGAAGCTAACTGATCGCCGCCCGCTATCGCGAGTTCCGGGGCCTAGACAGCAAATTCGACAATAGCTCTTGTTCGTACCGCGAATGAGACAGAATTGCGGAAGTGTTGCCTTTGCCACTTTCGTCGACTAGCGTCTACGGCGGCGTTCACAGGGGATGCAAAGAGACGCCATAGGTTGGGGTCCCGGCTCACCGGGAGTACGTCGCAAGATTTTTTCAGCGTAAGGGGAATTCGTGCTGCGCGAAAAGTCCTGCGCGCGTGCCCTTTTGCCACCCCAGCCGTCTACGTTACTTCGAAATCGGGAGACGAGGACTTAAGAAAATGGTCACGCTCGGGAACATCAAGGAATGGCAACCACCGCATGGTCCGGTCACCACGTGGATGGCAGCACCTGCGTCGTATGAAGCGGCCCGCTCTGCGCGGCGGAGTAATACAGCTCCGAGTTATCAGCAGGCTCAACACCTTTGGACGGCCTACCACGGTAGAGCCATGAACAGGGAACTGCCGCGGCTGATGGTCGTCGCGTGGAACATACCCGGCACGTGTGACATTCCCGCGATGACCGCGGCGATCAATACGCATGTCCGTCGTCACGACACATACCACAGTTGGTTCGAATTCGAGGACGGCGCCATCGTGCGTCGGGTGATCGACAGTCCCGAGGTCATCGACTTCGATCCGGTGGCGTTCGGAAATATGAATGCCGATGAAATACGCGCACATGTCTTGACGACGACCCCGGGGACGCTCGAATGGGGTTGCCTCACGTTCGGTGTCGTCCAGCACGCCGAGTATTTCAGTTTCTACGCCAGTGCCGACCACCTGCACATCGACGGCTTGTCCGCCGGTGCCATCTTTCTCGACATCCACCTGATGTATCAAGAACTGTCCCAGGGCATGAATCGAGACCAGCCTCCACCGCTTCCCCAGGTCGGCAGTTATGGCGACTACGTCGTGCGGCAGCGTGAGAAGGCGGCGGGCTTGACGTTGTCATCTCCTGAGGTCAAGGACTGGATCGCGTTCGCCCGCGACGCCGACGGTGAATGGCCGAGTTTCCCACTGCCGCTTGGTGACACGTGGGCCAGCAGCAAGGGCGACTTATTGACGGTCGAGTTGTTGGACGCTTCCGGCACGGAGTCTTTCGACGCCAACTGCGGTTCGGCCGGCGCGCGGTTCATCGGGGGAGTTTTGGCGTGCACCGCTTTGACCCAGCATGAATTGACCGGCAGCGAGGTCTACCGTGGATTCGCGGCCAGGGACACCCGCACGCCGGGTGTTGACACGCTGACGGTGGGTTGGTTCGCGAGCCTGATTCCGGTCACCGTGCCGACCGCCAACTACTCTTTCGCCGAGGTGGCGCGGGCAGCTCAGGAGTCGTTCGACGCCGCCAAGTACCTAGCCGATGTGCCCGTTGAGCGCGTCCTCGAGTTGGCGCCACCGGATCGATTGGGGATCAAGCCGCCAACGTGTCTTCCAATGATGGTGTCCTTTCTTGATTTCCGGAAGATCCCGCTCGCCGGGTTGTGGGCGGAGCTGAATTGGGGCACCTACGGCGACAATCTGTCGGCCGGCGGGATCAACATGTGGATCAATCGGCAAGCCGCGAACACCACCGTGACGATTTCCTTCCCGGATAATGCGATAGCGCGTGAGTCGGTGCGACGCTACATCGCGACATTGGTCGAGGTGTTCGCACGCGTCGTCAAGAACACCTCCGCCGATTCGGGTGTGGCTGCGGCCCAAGGGAAGCCGGACGAGCCGTGCGCTCTTGCCGCGCAGGAAGACGACGACGAGGCGGCTTAGCGTGAGCAATGTGCTAGATCTGGCCGACCAGACGCTCTTTCTCGGCGAGCGCGCGACGGGGACCACCAGCCTGCTGCAATGTATCTGGGTGTACGACAACGCCGTTGACATCGACGGTCTGCGAAGGTTTCATCATCATCTTGGACGCGGGTGGTTATCCCGTCGCATCGAACGGTCCCCGTTGCCGTTCGGCCGCCATCGCTGGGTATCGCCCGGCGAGCAGCCCGACCTCGAGATCGTCGCGCCGCGGCGACCGCGCGATGAATTCGACGCCTGGTGCAGTGAACAGGCGAATAGGCGACCGGATGCCGAGCGGGGCCCCGGATGGCATCTTGCGGTGCTGCCGTTCGCGGACGGCGGCGCCGCAGTGAGTTTGGTCATCACCCATTGCCTCACCGACGGAGTCGGGCTGTGCGAGGCGTTGGCAGATGCGGCTTCCGGGCGCGACGACGCGATCAGCTGGCCTGCTGCGGCCTCACGGCGGCGATGGCGGGCGCTGCGCGAGGACGCACGCCAAACTGTCCGTGACACAGCAGATATCGGCCGAGCCATCGTCGCGGCGACACGATTGGCCCGGCGTGGCCGCGGTGGTGCCCGATCCGCGGCACCCGTACCCAAAACGCGACCCGCCGGATCGGGCCAGCGCATCACTCTGCCGATGGCAACCCTGTTCCTCAACGCCGACGAATGGGATGCCCGCGCGAGCGCCCTCGGCGGGACCAGCAATGCATTGCTCGCGGGGTTGGCAGCCCGCCTCGCGCAGCGGGTGGGACGGGTCGCCGCGGACGGCTCGGTCGCCATCGGGATGCCTTTCAACGAGCGCACCCCAGGCGATACTCGCGCCAACGCGGTCACGAACGTCGACGTCACGCTGGATCCCGCACCCAAGACGGATCTGCGTGAGATCCGCGCCGCAATCAAGCAAGCGCTGCTGCGCCATCAGGATGTGCCCGACGAGCGGTGGGCATTGCTACCCCTTGTTCCGTTGGTGCCAAAGCGGCTCTTCAAGCGGATGATCGGCGTGGCCACCGGCAGTGCGAAAGCTGTGGTGTCGTCCAACCTCGGGGCGGTTAACCCAGCCGCCAATCGGCCGGATGGCACCGACGCCGACTACTTTGCCATAAAGTCTCTGTACCCTGGCGTGACCGATACGACGATGCAGCGCACCAACGGAGTGCTGGCGTTATTGTCGGGAAGAATGCGCGGACAAGTCTTCCTTTCGGTCCTTGGCTATGAGCCGGGCCGCCAGAATTCGAATGAGGTGCTGCGGCAGCATATTTCGAGCGTACTGAGCGATTTCGCGTTGACCGCTCAAGCGCTGGAATCCGTGAGTCGATACAGGTTCGGCTCGGTGAGTTCGTCGAGCAGCGATGCGAGCTGAGCGACGAGTTGGTCCGGTTCGAGCCGGACGTCGCCGGCCAGCCATGCGGTGATCGTCTGTGCGACGCCGCCGACGGCGAAGTGCGCGCCGGCCCTGACGCGGTCGTTTGCCGGGACCCGTAGCGCGTCGCCAGCATGCTGGCCGTACAGCATGGCGAACAGTGCGCTGGATTCGGCGCGTTTGCGCACGATCACGGGGTCGGCCAGTTGCGTGCTGAACAACAGGCGGCCCACGCGGGCGTCGTCGGCGATGGTCCGCACGATATTGGCCATGCCGGCGCGGGTCTGTTCGGTGGCCGGCACCGCAGCCACCGCCGCCTGCGTGGTGGCGGCGAGCTCGGCGACGACCCAGTCGAACACGCAGGCAACAAATTCGTCCTTGTCGGCGAAACTTTCATAGAAGTAGCGAGCAGCCAGGCCGGCTCGGCGGCATGCGCCGCGGACGGTGACCGCCGTGACGTCCGGCCGCTCGGCGCCGAGCAGGTCGAGGCCCGCGGCCAGCAACTGGTTGCGGCGGGTGGCCAAACGTTCAGCGGCCTCGACCCCGCGGTAGGGCCGCGTGCTGGACGGCTCGTTCATGCCCACCATCTTGACACCGGGACGAGACGGAGACAATATCAGGAAACACTCGTTCTCACATTTGGCGATGACGCCGGGGAGGTCTGTAGATGGTGGCGCACGAGCCGATTCGGCACGTCGAGCGGGCGGTCTCGGATCCTCCCCGTTCACAGCGCGGCCGGCGCCGACGCGCGCTGGGCATCGACGAGGCGATGATGGGCGTCACGCTGCTGGCCGGCCCGGCTAACGTGATCATGCAGCTGGCCCGGCCCGGTGTCGGATACGGGGTGATGGAGAGCCGCGTCGAGAGCGGCCGGGTGGACCTGCACCCGATCAAGCGGGCGCGTACGACCTTCACCTATCTCGCGGTGGCGGTCGCGGGCAATGACGCGCAGAAGGACGCCTTTCGCCGGGCGGTGAACCGGGCGCACGCGCAGGTCTATTCGACGCCCGAAAGCCCGGTGTCCTACAACGCCTTTGACGTCGACCTGCAGCTGTGGGTGGGAGCCTGCCTGTACAAGGGCGGGGTCGACATCTACCGCACCTTCATCGGTGAGCTGGAGGACGAAGACGCCGACCGCCATTACCGCGACGGCATGACGCTGGCCACCACGTTGCAGGTGCCGCCCGAGATGTGGCCGGCGGACCGCGCGGCCTTCGACCGGTACTGGCAGGAGTCGCTGGCCAAGGTGCATATCGACGACGCCGTGCGTGACTACCTGTACCCGATCGCCGCGGGACGGGTCAGGGGGGTGGCGCTGCCGCAACGACTGCAGCGCGCGTTGGACAGCTTCGGGCTGTTGATCACCACCGGCTTCTTGCCGCAGCAGTTCCGCGATGAGATGCGGTTGCCGTGGGACGCCGTCAAGCAGCGCCGGTTCGACCGGCTGACGACTGTGCTGCGCGCGGTGAACCGGATGCTGCCGGAGTTCATCAGGCGATTCCCGTTCAACGTCCTGCTGTGGGACGTCGACCGCCGGATCAGAACGGGGCGCCCGCTGGTCTAGCGCTGGGGAGGCGCTCGGCCAGCCTCCAGTTGATAACGACAATCATATTCATTAAGCTCCCTTCAGTCTGGTAAGCCTTCCAGCCTGAGGAGTACCTATGACGGCCCCCATCTGGATGGCCTCACCACCGGAAGTCCATTCGGCGTTGCTCAGCAGCGGCCCGGGACCGGGATCGTTGCTGGCCGCGGCCGGGGTGTGGAATTCGTTGAGCGCCGAATACGCTTCAACGGCCGAGCAACTCAGCGCGATACTGGCCGAGGTGCAGGCCGGGGCGTGGGAAGGGCCGAGCTCGGAATCCTATGTCGCCGCCAACCTGCCGTACCTGCTGTGGCTGACGCGCGCCAGCACCAATGCCGCCGCGGCGGCCGTCCAGCACGAGGCCGCGGCAGCGGCCTACACCGCCGCGCTGGCGGCCATGCCGACGCTGCCCGAGCTGGGCACCAACCACGTCGTCCACGGCGCCCTGCTGGCCACGAATTTCTTTGGTATCAACACGATTCCGATCGCGGTCAACGAAGCCGACTATGCGCGGATGTGGGCTCAGGCCGCCGGCACGATGACCGCATATCAAACCGCCTCCACCGCGGCGCTGGCTGCCACACCCCCGGCCGATCCGGCGCCGACGATCGTGAAATCCGATGCGAACGACTCCCCGCCGAATCAACCCCCTAGCACCTTAAACGGCGACAACCCGCTGAACCTCCCGCAGTGGCTGCGAAACATCCTGAAAGAGCTTGGTATCGGGAATGAGACGGTCGCGCATGACCCGACGATCGACAACGCCTTCGATGATGCGATTGCGAATCTGCTGCAGAAGTTCGGGTTCATCTGGAAGCCTGCCGAGGGCACGCTGAACGGGTTCGACTACGACTCGTATACCAACCCATTCACGGGGATATTCTGGCTTGCCCGGGCCCTCGAACTCCTCGAAGACTTCCAACAGTTTTTCTACTACCTGGCGCACAATCCGATACTTGCGATCCAGTACCTGATCAGCCTCGAGCTGTTCGATTGGCCGTTGCACATAGAAGAAATCATTCCTTTCATAGCAACCCAGCCGGAGTTGGTGGTGCCTGCGGTCCTGTTGGTGACGGCCCCCTTCGGCGCCGTGAGTGCCTTCGCGGGCCTGGCCGGGTTGGCCGGCATACCTCCCGCAGAGTTGCCCGTACCGCCGCCCGTGCTGCCCGCCCCGTTGCCCGCGGCGCTACCACTGCTCGGGCCGACACCCCTGGCCGCGCCCGTCACGACCCCTGCCTCGGCACCCGCACCGGCGCCCACTCCCACACCCAGCACTGTCGTGAATTCCGTGCCGCCTTCGACGCCTCCGGCCGCACCCGGTCCGCCGAGCTTCGGACCGCCCTACCTGGTCGGTCCGCCCGTCGGTCTCACCCCACGGATGAGTACCAGCGCCGGTTCCGGCGCGAAAAGGAAGTCGCCCGAACCCGATGCCGCCGCCGCGGCGACCGCGGCGTCGACGAAGGAAGCGGCGCGGGAGCGTCGGCGCCGGCGGCAGCGGCAGCACGCATACGGCGACGAATACATGGACATGAACATCGACGTCGATCCCGACTGGGGATCGGCGGATGATCCGCCGACGCTCGCCTCGGCACAGGGCGCGGGCACGCTCGGCTTCGGTGGCACGGCACGCAAAGAGGCGGCCGCCGGGGCGACCGGCCTGGCCACGCTGGCCGGCGATGAATTCAGTGGCTGCCCGAGAATTCCGATGGTTCCGGGTACCTGGGACACCGAGAACGACGGCGACCGGCGGGACGACTAGCCAGGCAACACCACTCGCAGGCTCCGTCGGTCTGCCCGCGCGCTGAGCATAATGGCACGGTGGCGATGCTGAGGTCTGCGCGCCGGCTACGGCTCGGGTCGATGGAAGTGCTGATAGGAATCCTGTTGGCATGCGCGTTTTCGGCGACGCTGCTGCGCAAGAAGGTGCTGAGCAGCGAGGCCCTTTCGACGGTCGGAACTGTGTTCTGCGGGGTCTTCGTGCAGGCGGTGCCATTCCTTGTTCTCGGAGTCGTGGTCAGCGGGCTGATTGCGGCGTTCGTCTCACCGGAGCGGCTGGCGCGCTGGTTGCCGCGCCGGCCTGCGGTGGCGGTGCTGGCCGCCGGAGTGGGCGGAGCGGCATTGCCGGGCTGCGAATGCGGGTCGGTGCCCATGGCGCGGCGATTGTTCGGCGAGGGGGGCGCGACGGGCGCGGCTGCTCTGGCGTTCATGCTTGCCGCGCCGGCGATCAATCCGGTGGTTCTGGTAGCCACCGCGGTGGCGTTTCCCGGCGCGCCGATGATGGTGGTCGGGCGGCTGGGCGCGTCGCTGCTGACCGCCGTGATCATGGGCTGGGCGTGGGCCCGCTGGGGCCGGCCGGAGTGGATCACCCGCCGGCTGCCCACGGCGAGTGCGGCGACCGAATCACGGTGGCAGGTGTTCGCGGAGGCGGCCCGCCATGACTTCCTGCAAGCCGCGTCCTATTTGGTGGTGGGCGCCGCCGCGGCGGCAATGCTGCATGTGGTGGTGCCGGCCTGGGTGTTCGAACGTCTGGCGGCGGACCCGATCCTCGGAGTGCTGGCGATGGCCTCGCTTGCGGTGGTTTTGGCCCTGTGCTCGGAGGCGGACGCGTTCGTGGCCGCCAGCATGACGATGGTGCCGCTGCTGCCGCGGCTGGTGTTCCTGGTGGTCGGCCCGGCCGTCGACGTGAAGCTTTTCGCGATGCAGGCGGGCCTGTTCGGCCGCGCCTTCGCCGCACGCTTCGCCCCTTGCACGTTCTTGGTCGCGACGGCCAGCGCATGCGTGGTCGGCCTGCTGGTTCTCGGGGGTGGGTGACCGGTGACCCGCGAGACCGAGAACACCGTGCTGCTGCTGGTCGGCGTGAGCATGATCATGATCACGGTGTCCGGCGCGTTCACCCGCTACGTCAAGCCCGGACTGCTGCCGTGGCTGATCGTGTCGGCCGTGCTGCTCATCAGCCTGGCGCTGGTGGTGATCATCGGCGACATGCGCCGCGGCGGGCCCCGAGACGATCACGGGACCGACGAGCACGGCCACGTGCACTCCCATCGGACCGGCATCGTGTGGCTGCTTGTCGTCCCCGTCCTGGTCTTGATCTTCGTCACGCCACCGGCGCTGCGGCCCTCGGCTGCCGCCCCGTCCGTGACGTCGGTGTCCAATGATGTTCTGAAACGGGCGTTTCCGCCGCTGCCACCCGGACCGGCTCCCGACGTGTCGCTGCCCGAGGTGCTGATGCGCGAAGCGCACGACACCACCGGCTCATTGACGAATCGAACGATCACGGTGACCGGCTTCGTCCTCAACGAAGCGCAGGGCGTCGACCTCGGACGCATCGTCATCATTTGTTGTGCCGCCGACGCACAGCTGGCCCGCATTCATCTGCGTGGCCCGGCCGCCGACGGCATCGCCGGGCTGCCGGACAACACCTGGCTGCGGGTCGAAGGCAAGGTCATACCGGCTCCGCGGCAACCGAATTCAGCGGCGATCCCGACGTTGCAGGCGACCGCGGTGACCCGCATCGACGCCCCGGCCAACCCGTACGACTACCCGCACTGACGGGCCTTCGGTTTAGTTGGTGCGGTTGCGCCCGTGCGTCCAGAGCTGATGTCGGCCAAGCTGATTGGGAACCGGAGTTTCCTCCCACTGCCCTTGCTCCAGCCAGTCACGCAGGGCCGCGGCCTGACCGTTGTCGGTGATGGGGCCGATCCAGTAGGGCGGTCCACAGGCGACCCGGTCGTTCGTGCAGGGCTGGACCACGGCCATCACACCGCACCCGGTCGGACGCGACGCGCAGGTGACCGGCCCGAGCATGCATGCGGCGGAGACGAGCATCCCGTGCGGACAGCGCCGGATGGTGGGGCGGAGTTCGTCGACCACCGAAAGGTTGCGGTCGGCCGCACAGGCGGCGCAGACGATGACGGTGAACGGGCGGTCGGTGCCGCGCTGCGCGGAGGTCATCGCGACGTGCCCTGTCCGGGATAGGGCAGCAGCGCCATTTCGCGCG
>NZ_JAFAUS010000168.1 GCF_019243155.1 Mycobacterium sp. | reverse complement strand
GAACAAGGACGCGCTTGCCGTCGCCGAGGTCTGGGACAACGGCAAACCCATCCGCGAAGCGCTGGCCGCCGACATCCCGCTCGCCGCCGACCATTTCCGGTACTTCGCCGCGGCGATCCGGGCCCAGGAGGGTTCGCTGTCACAGATCGACGAGAACACGGTGGCCTACCACTTCCAGGAGCCGCTCGGTGTGGTCGGGCAGATCATTCCGTGGAACTTCCCGATCCTGATGGGCGCGTGGAAGCTGGCGCCCGCGCTGGCCGCGGGGAACACGGTGGTGCTCAAGCCCGCCGAGCAGACACCGGCGTCCATCCTCTACCTGATGTCACTGATCGGCGATCTGTTGCCGCCGGGTGTGGTCAACATCGTCAGCGGTTTCGGCGTCGAGGCCGGCAAGCCGCTGGCGTCCAGCGACCGGATCGCCAAGGTGTCGTTCACCGGAGAGACCACAACGGGCCGGCTGATCATGCAGTATGCGTCGCAGAACCTGATCCCGGTCACGTTGGAGCTCGGCGGTAAGAGCCCCAACATCTTCTTCTCCGACGTGATGACTCGATCTTCTGCGGGCGACAACTTCCAGGACAAGGCCCTCGAGGGCTTCACGATGTTCGCGCTCAATCAGGGCGAGGTCTGCACCTGCCCGTCGCGCAGCCTGATCCAGTCCGACATCCACGACGAATTCCTCGAGCTGGCCGCGATCCGGACCAAGGCGGTCCGGCAGGGCGACCCGCTGGACAGCGAGACGATGCTGGGTTCGCAGGCGTCCAACGATCAGCTGGAAAAGATCTTGTCCTACATAGAGATTGGCAAGGGTGAGGGCGCCAAGATCATCACCGGCGGTGAGCGCGCAGAGCTCGGCGGCGACCTGTCCGGCGGCTACTACATGCAGCCGACGATCTTCAGTGGCAACAACAAGATGCGCGTCTTCCAGGAGGAGATCTTCGGGCCGGTGGTCGCGGTGACGTCGTTCAGCGACTTCAACGACGCGATGGGCATCGCCAACGACACCCTCTACGGCCTGGGTGCGGGCGTGTGGAGTCGCGACGGCAACACCGCCTACCGAGCCGGCCGCGAGATCAAGGCCGGCCGGGTGTGGGTGAACTGCTATCACGTGTATCCGCCGCACGCGGCGTTCGGTGGCTACAAGCAATCCGGGTTCGGTCGCGAAACCCACAAGATGGCGCTCGACCACTACCAGCAGACCAAAAACCTGTTGGTGTCCTACGCCGACGAGGCGCAGGGCTTCTTCTGATGGGCTTCTTCTGATGGGCACGCCGGCCGGAGTGGTCATGACCGCCGCGGCCGCGGAACTGCTGGCGTCGCTGCAGGACTCCCACGGCCCGGTGATGTTCCATCAGTCCGGTGGCTGCTGCGACGGGTCATCCCCGATGTGCTATCCCCTCGGCGACTTTCTGGTCGGTGACCGCGATGTGCTGATCGGGGTGCTCGACGTCGGGCCGGACGGGGTGCCGGTGTGGATTTCGGGCCCGCAGTATCAGGCCCACTATCGAGACAAGCGCACCCAGCTGGTCATCGATGTGGTGGCCGGTCGCGGGAGCGGGTTCAGCCTGGAGGCGCCCGAAGGGCTGCGATTCCTGTCCCGCGGCCGGGTCTTCAGCGACGACGAACAGGCCGGAATTGCCGCGGCCCCGGTGATCACCGGCGCGGATTACGAGTGCGGCGAGCGCCCGTCGGTGCGAGGCCAAGTCGTGACGGACGCGGCGCCCGCAACATGCCCTCCTCCCAGGTAGCGGCAGTACCCTCGTCACCGTGGTTCCGCTTCCGCGTCCCTGGTTGCTGTCCGGTGCCATGCTGATCGGCAGTGCAGTCGGCCTGTTGGCAGGCGTCGCTTTCAGCGTGATGCACGCGCGAATTCGCCCCGACGTCGCCATCGTCCTGGTGGTCGGCATTTCCACCGTCCTCGGGCTGACGACCGTCATGTTCTCCGGCCGCCGCTGGGTCACCGCGCTGGGAGCGTTCATCCTGGCGGTCGGGCCGGGTTGGTTCGGCGTCCTCGCCGCTCTGCGGGTGACCGCCGGTGGCTGATAAGGACCACACCAACCCGGGGACGGAGGCGTTCACGCCGGACTTCTCCGATGACGACGAGAACACCGGCACCCAGTCCTGGGTCCCCGATTTCTCGGACTCCGACGACACGGGCTCGCAGCCGATTCCCACCGCCAAGGCGGCCGAGCCGGAAAAAGCGGAAAAGCCGGACGGCTCTAAGACTTCCGGCGAAGCCGCGGAGCAGCTTGAGCCGACGGCCGGATCCGCGCCGGTGCAGTCGGTCACGGTGCCCGGTCGTTACCGCTACCTGAAGTGGTGGCAGCTGGCCCTGGTGCTGCTGGGCGTGTGGGTGGTGGCCGCCGTGCCGGGGCTCGCGCTGTTCTATTGGTGGTACCACAGCGTCGACAGGACGGCCGCGGTGTTCATGGTCCTGGTCTACGTGGTGGCCTGCACCGTCGGCGGTGTGCTGCTCGCGATGGCTGAGGGCAAGCCGCTGGTATCGGCGCTCTCGCTCGCGGTGATGTCGGCGCCGTTCGCGTCCGTCGCCGCCGCGGCACCACTGTACGGCTTCTACTACTGCGCGCGAGTGGGCCACTGTCTTCTCGGCGTCGTTCCGTATTAACGCCGCGCGCGGGCGCCCATTAGTGTGGGCTCGTGACTTCTCACTATGACGTCGTCGTCCTCGGGGCCGGTCCCGGCGGATATGTCGCAGCCATCCGCGCCGCACAGCTGGGTCTGCACACCGCAGTCGTGGAACCGAAGTATTGGGGCGGAGTCTGCCTCAACGTCGGCTGCATCCCGTCCAAGGCGTTGCTGCGCAACGCCGAGCTCGCGCACATCTTCACCAAAGAGGCCAAGACTTTTGGCATCGGCGGCGAGGCGAGCTTCGATTACGGCATCGCCTTCGACCGCAGCCGCAAGGTGGCCGACGGCCGGGTGGCCGGCGTGCACTTCCTGATGAAGAAGAACAAGATCACCGAGATCCACGGGTACGGCAGGTTCACCGACCCGCGCACGGTGTCGGTCGACCTCAACGACGGCGGGACCGAGACGATCACGTTCGACAACGCCATCATCGCCACCGGCAGCAGCACCCGCCTGGTCCCCGGAACGTCGCTGTCGGCCAACGTGGTTACCTACGAGGAGTTGATCCTGTCCCGCGAGCTGCCGGAGTCGATCATCATCGCCGGTTGCGGGGCGA
>NZ_JAFAUS010000322.1 GCF_019243155.1 Mycobacterium sp. | reverse complement strand
GCCTCGTTCATGTCGACTTCGGCGTCGCCGCGCTGTTCCAGCGAGGTGACGTACTCGGCCAGGTCCTCGTCCTCGGTGGCCATCTCGGTGACCGCCAGCTCCCACTCCTCGGCCTCGCTCGGCAGGTCGGCCAGCGGGACCTCGATGTCGAGCACGTCTTCTACGCGGCGCAGCAAAGCCACCGTCGCCTTGGGGTTGGGTGGCTGCGACACGTAATGCGGCACCGCCGCCCAGAACGTCACCGCCGGGATGCCAGCGGCCACGCAGGCGTCCTGAAACACGCCGGCGATGCCGGTGGGGCCCTCGTAGCGGCTTTCCTCGAGCCCGAACCGCTTCGCCGATTCGGACGAGTACGCCGCCCCCGAAACCGGAACCGGCCGGGTGTGCGGGGTGTCGGCCAGTAGGGCTCCCAGGATCACGACGGTGTCCACGTTGAGCTTGTCGGCGATTGCCACCAGTTCGGCGCAGAAGGTGCGCCAGCGCATATTCGGTTCCACCCCGTGCATCAGCACGACGTCGCGGTCGCTGCCCGGCGGCCGGCAGTGGGAGATCCGCATCGCCGGCCACACCAGCTCACGGGTGACCCCGTCCACTTGCCGGATGACGGGGCGATTCACCTGGTAGTCGTAGTAGGCCTCGTCGTCGATCTCCAAGATCGGGTCGGCTTCCCAGATGGCCTCGAGGTGTTCGAGGGCGTCGCTGGCCGCGTCGCCGGCGTCGTTCCAACCCTCGAACGCCGCGACAACGATGGTGTTGTGCAGTTCAGGCAAAGCGGCCTTCCCATCTGGCAAGCCAAAAGGGGGGCCATCGGGCGGGGTCACAGAATCAGGGTACGGCCTCGCGCCGGGATGTTCGGGCTTGCCTGGCAGCGAACTGTCAACCACTGGGCGGATTCCATAGGACGACTATCCTTGTGGCGTGACTGCCGCCGACAAAGCGGCGCCGACGCGGTCGAGGCGAAATACGTCCGGCTGCGAACTGGTTAACATGGGTAACGACATTGCTGACAAGATCCGCTGCGATCGCCAAAGCGGGTCAGGTCGAGCTGGGCGTCCAGGCGTCGGGTGACGACGTAGACTTTCCTGGTCGAGAGGCGTTGCAACGGTTAGTGGGGGGCCGGGTCCCTGCCGATAACCGCCACGCTCGGCAGAGTCAAGGACGCCTTCCGCTACGGAAGGAACGCACGTGACCGCCTCGGAGACAAACGAAGCGTCAAACTTCGCGCCCAACATCCGCCCCGACTGCACCGACGAACTGAAGGCTGCACTCGGCCGGCGGATCATGGTGATCGACGGTGCGATGGGCACGGCGATCCAGCGGGACCGCCCGGACGAGGCCGGCTACCGCGGCGATCGGTTCACGGAGTGGCCGACCGCTCTCCAGGGCAACAACGACCTGCTCACCCTGACGCAGCCGCAGATCATCGAGGGGATCCACCGCGAGTACCTCGAGGCGGGCGCCGACATCCTGGAGACCAACACGTTCAACGCGAACGCGATCTCGCTCTCCGACTACGACATGGCGGACCTGGCTTACGAGCTGAACTACGCCGGCGCTGCCCTGGCCCGCAAAGCGGCCGACGAATTCAGCACCCCGGAGAAGCCCCGCTACGTCGCCGGCGCGATCGGGCCGACGACGCGGACGGCGTCGATCTCGCCGGACGTCAACGACCCCGGGGCCCGCAATGTCTCTTACGACCAGCTGGTCGCCGCCTATCTCGAATCCGCCAGCGGCCTGGTCGACGGGGGTGCCGACCTCCTCATCATCGAGACGATCTTCGACTCGCTGAACGCCAAGGCGGCGGTGTTCGCCGTCGAGACGCTGTTCGAGCAGCGGGGACGCCGCTGGCCGTTGATCATCTCGGGCACCATCACCGATGCTTCCGGGCGGACGTTGTCCGGTCAGGTCACCGAGGCGTTCTGGAACGCGATCAGGCACGCGAAGCCGATCGCGGTCGGCCTCAACTGCGCCCTGGGTGCGCCGGAGATGAGGCCCTACATCGCCGAGATGTCGCGGATCGCGGACACCTTCGTCTCCTGCTACCCGAACGCCGGCTTGCCGAACGCGTTCGGCGAGTACGACGAGTCGCCGGAGCGGCAGGCCTCCTACATCGC
>NZ_JAFAUS010000461.1 GCF_019243155.1 Mycobacterium sp. | reverse complement strand
TCGATGCGGTCGGCGACGTTTTCCAGTGCGGCGTTCTGCAGCGTGGCGTGCTGTGAGTTGTCAGTCTGGTCGGCCTGCCACAGGTCGACGCCGATCGCGCGGCCCCTCGGCAACCGTTTTGCCGTCGCGAGCAACACCGCCCCCCGCCCACAACCCAGGTCAAGCACGGTTTCGTCGCCCCGCAGCCGAAGATCGTCGAGGATGCGGTCCCACACCACGAACTTGCCGGTCCGGGTCGCATACATGTACCAGACGACCGTCGCCGAGATCATGCCCGCCGACCCCGCCGCCAGAGCGGCCATGAGCCTTCTGCCGCGCGCCCAGCTGATCGCCGCCCAGACGGTTAAGGCCACGGCGTGGGCGCCCAGACCTATCCCCTGTGCCCGCGCAGAGACCTTCTCGAAAGAGCCGTCGATTCCGTAGTCGCCCCGGTGGTCATGCACCCCATCGAGCTTACGACCCCACAAGGCGGCGAACAGTTTTCGGGGCTGACGTCACCAACGGCCGTGGTGCACGACCTCGGAGAAGGGCCGGCGATTGGGTTTGCGGATGGGGGTGAGCGGGCGATCCGCCGGGTAGCCGACGCCGAGCAGGAAAGCCACCAGGTGATCGTCGGGAACGCCCAGGATGGCGCGGGCTTTGTCCTGGTCCCCCACCGACGAGTGCCCGGTTCCGATGCCCAGGTCGGTGGCCGCGATCATCATCGCCATCGTGGCCTGACCGACGTCGTAGTTGTCGGTGACCACCCTGCGCTCGTCGGGCGGCACCGGTACGACGAACGCGATCGCAGCTGGGGCCGCGGCGATGTGCCCGGCGCCGCGCCAGACCGTGGACAGCTCCTGCAGCTGACCCCGGTCGGTGACGATCACGAAATCCCACGGCTGGCGGTTTTTCGCCGACGGGGCGCGCCAGCCGGCTTCGGCGATCCGGTCCAGGTCCTCGGCCGCGACCGGGTCCGGCTTGTATTCACGCACATTGCGTCGAGCGGCAATCGCGTCCCACGCTTCCATTTATGCCCTCCTCTGCTTGACAATGGTGGCTAACCGGTGTCGAGCGGCACGAATTCCCGGACGGGAAGGAGGCCAGCAGCATGCAGCGCAATAGTGCCCAAACACCTTGGGCCACAATACGACACACTATCGACCGCGCAATTGACGGCCGTCAAGAAAATTCGGCGAGGTTTGGTCCCGCAGAATGCGGGAAAGCCCTGCTGAACCAGTCGAACAGCCCACTGGTGAACCGGACGGTGCGCCACCTCGTGAACCACCTGGGTGGTCTCGCAATCCAGAAAGGCGCATAGCCCCATGGCAGAGAATCTGACGCCACACTTCGAAGAAGTGCAGGCGCACTACGACTTGTCCGATGACTTCTTCCGGCTCTTCCTCGACCCCACGATGACGTACAGCTGTGCGTACTGGGACCGAATGCGAGACATTTCGCTGGAAGAGGCGCAGCTCCGCAAGATGGACCTGGCGCTGGGCAAGTTGGGCCTGCGCTCGGGGATGACGCTGCTCGACGTCGGCTGCGGCTGGGGCGGCACGATGCGCCGGGCGATGGAGAAGTACGACGTTAACGTCGTCGGCCTGACGTTGTCTCGGCACCAGGCCGCTCACGTGCAGAACCTGTTCGACGCGATGGACGGAGCGCGCAGCCGGCGGGTGTTGCTGCACGGCTGGGAAGAGTTCGACGAGCCCGCCGACCGGATCGTCTCCATCGGCGCGTTCGAACACTTCGGGTATGACCGGTACGACGATTTCTTCGAGAAGGCCTATCGCATCCTGCCCGACGACGGGGTGATGCTGCTGCACACGATCACCATGCTGACCCCGGAACAGATGGTGGAACGCGGCCTGCCGATGACCGACGAGGTCGCAAGTTTCACCGCGTTCATCGGTGCCGAGATCTTCCCGGGCGGCCAGTTGCCCCCAATCGAGATGGTGGAGTTCCACGCCTCGAAGATGGGCTTCAACCTCAGGCGCCGACAGTCGCTGCAGCTGCACTACGCCAGGACGCTCGACCACTGGGCCGAGGCACTGCAGGCGCGCCATGCCGAGGCCGTCGAGATCCAGTCCGAAGAGGTCTACCAGCGATACATGAGGTACCTGACCGGTTGCGCCGACGCCTTCCGCAAGGGCTACATCGACATCAACCAGTTCACGCTGGCGAAGTAGACCTGCTCCGCAATCGCGAAACCTGAACTATTTTCGTAAGCAGCCACCCGCGTCGGTGTCCCGGTCTATCGTGTCACCGCGATGGCGCTTCATCTGCACCGTGCCGAGCGCACCGATCTATTGGCCGACGGTCTCGGCGCCCTACTGGCCAACCCGCTGACCGACCCGTTCGCCGAGGACCTGGTCCTGGTTCCGGCGCGTGGCGTCGAGCGCTGGCTCAGCCAGCGACTGTCGCACGTCCTCGGGCGCGGCGTCGGCAGCGCAGCCGGCGACGGGGTGTGCGCCGCGGTGACGTTCCGCAGCCCCGCCTCCCTGATCGCCGAGCTCACCGGCACGGCCGACGACGACCCGTGGTCACCGGACGCGATGGCATGGCCGCTGCTGCACGTGATCGATCAATCGCTGGACGAGCCCTGGTGTCGCACGCTGGCAACGCATTTGGGCCACTTCGCGTCGACGGCGACGGAGGCCGAGCTGCGGCGCGGGCGCCGGTATTCGGTGGCGCGCAGGCTGGCGGGCCTGTTCGCCTCGTACGCCCGGCAGCGCCCGCGCCTGCTCGTCGATTGGCTCGACGGCAACGCGGGTGACCTCGACGAAGACCTGCTGTGGCAGCCCGCGCTCTGGCGGGCACTGGTCGCCGCGCTGCCCGCCGATCCCCCGCACATCCGGCACGAGAAGACTCTTACCCGGCTGCGCGAGGGCCCGGCGGAGCTGCCGACCCGGCTGTCCTTGTTCGGGCACACGCGGTTGGCGTGCACCGACGTGGAGCTGCTCGACGCGCTGTCCGCCCATCACGACCTGCACCTGTGGATGCCGCATCCCAGCGAACAGCTGTGGCGGGAACTCACCGGCGTCCATGGCGCGATCGCGCGCCGCGACGACACCAGCCACCGCGTCGTGGGCCACCCGCTACTGGCGACGCTCGGACGGGACCTGCG
>NZ_JAFAUS010000028.1 GCF_019243155.1 Mycobacterium sp. | reverse complement strand
CCGGCTTCGCGCTGTCGACCTGATCCTGGCTGTATTCGATAACGGGCGGCGAAGCGCCGTAGACGTCGAGCGTGTGAATGAACCGGTGCAATCCCATCACCCCCGCACAGGTGAATCCGAGTTCGATGATTTGCGCGGCCGTGAAATGTTTGCTTAATCGCTTGTAAAACTCGTCGTCCATAGCGTGGTGATCGGCGGACAACAGGTCGATGAACTCGATGGCCATCTGCTCTTGCGGAGTCAGCGAACCGTGCCCGGGCGCCAGCAGGCATGCGACATCCTCGTCGGTGATCGAGTCATGCTTACGCGATTGGCTGCAGGGCTGGCACTCCCCGAGTTGGGCGCTACGGATGCGCAGCAACTCCATGATTCGGCCGCCCAGCAGGGTGCCGGTGCCCAGCTGGGCCCTGGCCGCATTGACCTGGTCGAGTTGGGCGCTGCGATAAGCGAATATCTGCAACGGCGCCGGAGTGGCGTAAAGCCCGCCGGCAACACCGGACTCCACAATTTCGCGGGAATGCGAGCTGAGCTCATTCATCGGAATTGGCGCTATACGCGGCATCGAATCAGGCTAACTTTTTTGTGCGCCACCGAAAAGGAGAACTTCGATGTCCAGACTCGCCGGGAAGGTCGCGATTGTCACCGGCGGTGCGGGTGGCATCGGCGCGGCAACGGCGCACGAATTGGCGCGCGAGGGCGCCGCCGTTGTAGTCGTCGACATCGACGAGGCGAACGCCACCGGTGTCGCAGACGAAATTCGGCGAACGGGGGCGCGAGCGATCGCGCTCGGCGGCGACCTCGCCGACGAGCAAACGGCTCAGCACGTAGTGGAGTCCACTGTGGCGGAGTTCGGTCGAGTCGACGTTCTGCACAACAACGCGGCGCTGACCGCCAGCGACTTCCTGTCCCGGGACACCACCGTGCGCGAAATGTCGATGGACGTGTGGCAGCGGTCCCTGGACGTCAATCTGGGCAGCCAGCTGCTGATGTGCAAGTACACGGTTCCCGAGATGTCGAAGAACGGCGGCGGCTCGATCGTCAACATGTCGTCGGGAGCGGCGCTGTCCGGCGACCGGACCCGACTGGCCTACGGCGTGTCGAAGTCCGGCGTTCATGCCCTGACGATGTACGTCGCGACCAGCGAGGGGAAACGCGGCATCCGCGCGAATACCGTTGTGCCGGGCCTGATCCTGACCGACGCCGTACGTGCGCATCTCGCCAAGGACATCATCGACGGCCTTGGGCGCGCCACGCTGACGCCCTATCTCGGCGAACCGGGGGACGTCGCGGACCTGGTCCTCTTCCTGGCCTCGGACCGATCCCGCTACATCACCGGGCAAATGATCGCCATCGACGGCGGGATGTCCGCTCACGTCGGCCTGGACACCGGCGATTAGCCGCTCGTCGGTCCGAGCGCGTACGCGCCGGTCTCCGGGTGGTGGTACCAGCCGCTAGCGGCGTGGGTGCCGCCATCGACGTGGATCGTCTGGCCGGTGATGTAGCTGGACAGCTCGGACGCGAGAAACACTGCCGCGCCCGCCATTTCATCGACATGACCGGCGCGTTGCATCGGCACGGTGAGGCCGAATCGCTGCTCGGAGCCCGGCGGTGCGATTGCCTGGATGCCTTCGGTCAGGGTGATGTCGGGCGCCAGCGCGTTGACCCGAATGCCGTGCGGCGCAAGCTCGAGTGCCGCCGTCTTGGTGTAGTTGATGACACCCGCCTTGGCCGCAGCGTAAGTGGCGTAACCCGGTGCGGCGCGGACACCTTCGATCGAGGTGACGCTGATGACGCTGCCCGGCAGTTTCTGCTCGACGAGGATGCGGGCCACTCGCTGCGTGCACAGGTAAACGTGGCGCAAGTTCGACTTGTACAGTGCGTCCCAACCATTTTCGCTGGTGTCGAGGATCCCCGACCAGAACACCCCGCCGGCGTTGTTGACCAGGACCGTCACGGTCCCGAGCTCGGCGGCGGTCTGCGCGAGCGCGGCGTCCACCGCAGCGCTGTCGCGGACGTCGACGGTGATGCCCAGCGCGCCGATCTCCTCGGCGGCGGACGCACACGAATCGGGATTGCGTTCCCAGATCGCGACCCGCGCACCGAATGCCTTGAGTCCTGCTGCGATGCCCCGGCCGATGCCGGCACCGCCGCCGGTCACCACCGCGACGCGGTCGGTCAGAAGAATCTTCGAGGGATCGATGGCCATGGGCTGACTATAGAACAATCGCACTTCACGGTTTACAGTCTTAACTAAATTTGTTCGGTATGTAACGACTGGGGAGGCCTTCATGGCCAGCACGATCTTCGTCACCGGCGGCACCGGGCAGACCGGCGGAAACGTCTGTCAACAATTGATCGAGCGCGGAGACCACGTCCGCGCCCTGGTTCGCAACCCGGATGAGGCCACCGCGCTGGCCGACATCGGTGTGGAACTGGTGAAGGGCGACATCAGGGACGTCGACGACGTGCTCCGGGCGGCCGAGGACGCCGAGGCGGCCATCCACTGTGCGGCACTGCTGGGCGGCGCGAGCCAGGACCTGGAAGATTTCAAGGCCGTCAACATGGTCGGCACCCGCAACGTCCTGGATGCGGGGAAAGTTCACGGCATGCGTCGGGTCGTCGCACTGAGCACCGCCACCTTCCTCGATTTGAGCACCGGTGTCGACTTCGAAGAGGCGCCCGTCCTCAAACACCCGCCGAACGACCCCTACACCGTCACCAAGCTCGCCGCCTTTCTCGAAGCACACGAGCGCGCGGCCGCGGGCGACGACGTGCTGACGTGTCACCCCGGCGCGATCTTCGGACCCGCACCGGTCGTCCAACGCGCCTTGCACCGCACCAGCTTCAACCGGGTGCTCCTGGCGGGCATGCGTGGAAAGATCAAGCGCTACTTGGCCTTTCCGGTGACCTGGGTGGCCGGGGCGGACGTCGCGAAGGGTTCGATCGCCGCGCTGGAGTCCGGTGTGGCCGGCGAGCGTTATCTATTGGTCGGCAGGCCCGAAGACACCTTCAGCACCGCCGGCGGTA
>NZ_JAFAUS010000490.1 GCF_019243155.1 Mycobacterium sp. | reverse complement strand
CCTGGCCTTCGTGCAGCAGGAGGAGGAGTTCTTCGACCTAGACAAAAGCCGCTACGGCCTGGTGCCGGTGCACTGCGATGTCTGGGAGGGCTTCATCTTCGTCAACTTCGCCAAGGAACCCGAACAGCCGCTGCGCGAGTTCCTCGGACCGATGGTGTTGGGGCTTGAGGGCTACCCGTTCGACAAGTTGACCTCGCGTTTCTATTACCGCTCGGAGGTGAAGGCGAACTGGAAGCTGTACATGGACGCGTTCCAGGAGTTCTACCACGCGCCCGTGCTGCACGCGACGCAGTCGCCGACGGCGTATTCAAAGGCGGCCGCCGAGGCGGGATTTGAGGCCCCGCATTACCGCCTTGACGGCCCGCACCGTTTGGTCAGCACCTCGGGAATCCGGGCCTGGGAGATGGCGGACGAGATGCGCAAGCCCATCGAGGACATCTGTCAGAGCGGCCTTTTCGGCCCCTGGGAAAAACAGGATCTGGGGGAGATGCCGCCGGGGCTGAATCCGGCGAAATGCGATCCGTGGGGCCTGGATTCGTTCCAGCTCTTCCCCAACTTCGTGGTGTTGTTCTGGGGCCAGGGCTGGTATCTGACCTATCACTACTGGCCGACCTCGTACAACAGCCACATCTTCGAGGGCACCCTGTACTTCCCGCAGCCGCGCACGCCGCGTGAGCGCGTCGCTCAGGAACTGGCTGCGGTGACGTTCAAGGAATACGGCCTGCAGGACGCCAATACCCTCGAGGCGACGCAGTCGATGATCGAATCCCGGGTGCTCGACGGGTTCCTGCTCTGCGACCAGGAGATCCTCATCCGGCATCTCCACAAGGAGACCGCGGCATGGATCGAGGACTACCGGCGCACGAGCACGGCGGGGGTGTGACGATGTCCGCTCTGCTGCCAAGTGAATTCGCCGACCTGGAGCCGTTCACCGAGTGGTGTCTGCCCACCGAACCGGAGCGCTACGCCAAAAGACTGGCGAGCTCGATGGTCGAGATGAAGGCCTTCTACGACGCGATCACCCCGCGCGCCGAGGAGGCGCTTACCTATTGCGACAAGTTCCCCCTCGACGACTTGCCGGACGATGTCCTCAATCTGATGCACTTGCTGTATTCGATGATCATGGTGTCGTTCCCGGTGGAGTGCTGGAAGCAGCCCCGGGTTCCCGACTCCGGTGCGTCCACGTTGAACTGCGTGTCTGAGCCCGTTCCGTGACCACCGTCCTGCGAGCCGCGCGCTGGGCCGACGTCGACGCCGGTCAGGTCCATTCGCCGGCCGTGGTGGTCGTCGACGGGGAACGGATTGCCGCGGTCAATCCCGAAGGCCCACTGCCGGATTCGGCCACCGTCATCGATCTCGGGGACGTCACGCTGCTGCCCGGTCTGATGGACATGGAACTCAACCTGCTCATCGGTGGACCCGGCGGTCCCGAGGGACTGCCCGCCCCGATGCACGGGGTACAGGACGACCCCGCGTATCGCACGTTGCGTGGCGCGGTCAACGCGCGCACCACCTTGGAGGCCGGCTTCACCACCGTGCGCAACCTGGGGCTGATGGTCAAGACCGGCGGCTATCTGCTCGACGTTGCACTGCAGCGCGCCATCGATCAGGGCTGGCACGCCGGGCCGCGCGTCTATCCGGCCGGCCATGCGGTCACCCCCTACGGCGGGCACCTGGATCCGACGGTCTTCCAGCGCCTGGCGCCGGGGATCATGCCGTTGTCGGTGGCGGAGGGCATCGCCAACGGCGTGCCCGATGTGATCGCCTGCGTTCGCTACCAGGTCCGCCACGGCGCCAAGCTGATCAAGGTGTCGGCGTCCGGTGGCGTCATGTCGCACAGCACCGCCCCGGGCGCCCAGCAGTACTCGGACGCCGAGTTCGCCGCGATCGCCGACGAGGCCCACCGCGCCGGGGTGCGCGTCGCCGCACATGCGGTGGGCGACAAGGCGATCCAGGCTTGCATCCGCGCCGGGATCGACTGCATCGAGCACGGCTTTCTGGCCACCGACGAGACGATCCAGATGATGGTCGATCACGGCACCTTCCTGGTCTCCACCACCTATCTGACCGAGGCGATGGCGATCGACCGGATCGCACCGGAACTACGCAAAAAGGCCAACGAAGTCTTCCCACAGGCAAAAGCGATGTTGCCCAAGGCCATCGCTGCCGGGGTGCGGATCGCCTGTGGCACCGACGCGCCGGCGATTCCGCACGGCGAGAACGCCAAAGAGCTTCGGGCACTGGTGGATCGCGGGATGACGCCGATGCAGGCGATCCGGGCCGCCACCGTGGTGGCGGCCGAACTCGTGGAAGCCGACGACGAGTTGGGCCGGCTTGCTCCCGGCTATCTCGCCGACATCATCGCCGTACCCGGAGACCCCTCACACGACATCGGAACCACGCTCGACGTCGGCTTCGTCATGAAGGGCGGCCAGATCTACAAACATGCGGGAGGCGAGCATGGAACTCACCGATAACATCATGTGGCTGCTCAAGCAGGCCTTCTATTACTCGCTGACCACCATCAACGACGCGATGAGCGCGCACGGCGTGAGCACGGCCCAGATCGGTGTGCTGCGCCAGCTTGCCAACGAACCCGGCCTGTCCGGGGCCGACCTGGCTCGGCGCCTGCTGATCAGCCCGCAAGGTGTGCAGTTCGCGCTGACGTCGCTGGAGCGCCGCGGCCTGGTGGAACGCAAGCGAGACCCCCAACACGGGCGCATCCTGCAGGCCTACCTCACCGGCGAAGGACGCGATGTCGCCGCTGTGGTGGTGAGCGAAGCGGTCGCCGCGCACGACCGGGTATTCGGCGTGCTGACCACCGAAGAGCAGGAGGCCCTGCGGGACCTGCTGGGCCGCATCGTCGAAAAGGGCACTGGCCACGAGCTTTTCAACGACCACGTCGACTGACGCCGCCCACCGAGGAGTATCTAGTACTTGATATTAATGACAAGTAGTTGATAACGTGCTAGCGATGCCAGACTTCGCCGCCTTATCGCACGTCGGGAACTCGACGGACGTGCCGAGCACGCCTGACGAGGTGACCATCGAGCTCAACGGACGCTCCACGGTGGTGCCTTACTCGCAGGGCGACACCCTGCTGCAGACCGCGCGCATGGCCGGATTGGGTGCACCGTCGTCGTGCGAAGTCGGCTCCTGCGGAACGTGCATGGCGCGGTTGACCGAGGGGAGTGCCCGCATGATCAACAATGACGCGCTCGAGCCCGACGAGGTCGACGAGGGATGGGTCCTCACCTGCCAGGCGCTGCCGACCAGCCGCACGGTACGGGTGGTCTACGAGTGAACGCACCCAGGGTGGCTGTGGTGACCGGAGGCGCGTCCGGCATCGGCGAGGCCACCTGTCACGAACTGGGCCGGCGCGGCCTCAAGGTCGCCGTGCTCGACGTCAATGAGCAAGCGGCTCAACGAGTTACCGACGACCTTCGCGCGAACGGAGTGACCTCGATTGGTCTGGGCGCCGACGTCACCGACCGCGCCGCCGTCGAGCAGGCGTTCGCCAAAGTCCGCAGTGAGCTGGGGCCGGTGACGGTGTTGGTGACCAGTGCCGGGTTGTTCGGCTTCGCACCGTTCACCGAGATCACCGCCGAGGACTGGGCGCGGATCATCGACGTCAACCTCACCGGCACGTTCCACTGCTGCCAGGTCGCGCTGCCCGACATGCTGGCCGCGGAATGGGGCAGGATCATTACGATCTCGTCGTCGAGCGCGCAGCGCGGTTCGCCCAAGGCCGCTCATTACGCGGCCGCCAAGGGCGGGGTCATGACCCTGACGAAGTCGCTGGCCCGCGAGTACGCCGCACACGGGATCACGGTCAATACCATTCCGCCGTCGGGCATCGAGACGCCGATGCAGCACCAGTCGCAAGCCGCGGGATACCTGCCGCCCAACGAGACGATCGCCGGCAACATCCCCGTTGGCTTTTTGGGCACCGGTGCCGACATCGCCGCCGCGGTCGGGTTCCTGAGTTCCGAAGAGGCGCGTTACATCACCGGTCAGGTGATCGGGGTCAACGGCGGCTCGGTGCTATGACAACCATTGTGATGCTGCGCTTTTCAGGGTTGCGGACAAGGAGGTAGAGATGACGCGAGCAGGACGGCCCGTCGAGGGTTCCTGGACCGAGCACTACTCCGAACTGGGGACCGGCCCGGTATCCTTCCGTGACTCCACCTCCCCCGAGTTCTATGAACTCGAGCGCGAAGCGATCTTCAAGCGGGCCTGGCTCAACGTCGCCCGAGTTGAGGAGTTGCCGCGTGTCGGCAGCTATCTCACCAAAGAGATCGAGGCGGCGCGCACCTCGGTCATCCTGGTCAAGGGGCGCGACGAGCAGATCCGCGCCTTCTACAACGTCTGTAGGCACCGGGGAAACAAGCTGGTGTGGAACGACTTTCCGGGCGAGGAGACACGGGGGACCTGCCGGCAGTTCACCTGCAAGTATCACGGCTGGCGCTACGACCTCGAGGGCGCACTGAAATTCGTCCAGCAGGAGTCCGAATTCTTCGACCTCGACATGTCCGAATACGGGTTGGCGCCCGTGCACTGCGACGTGTGGAACGGATTCGTCTTCATCAATCTCGACCGCGAACCGCGACAGAGCCTGCGAGAATTCCTGGGCCCCATGGTTACCGGCCTGGACGGCTATCCGTTCGACAAACTGACCGAACGCTACGAGTGGGTCGCGCACAACAACAGCAACTGGAAGATCTTCGCCGACGCGTTTCAGGAGTACTATCACGTGCCTTCGCTGCATCCACAGCAGGTACCGCCCGAGGTGCGCGACCCCAACGCCGGATTCACCTGCGGGCACTTCCAACTCGACGGCCCGCACCGGTTGGTGTCCACGGCGGGCCGCCGGCGGTGGCTGCTGCCCGAGGACTACATGTATCCGATCGAACGGGCCACCAAGAGCGGGTTGGTGGGTCCCTGGCGGACGCCCGACGTCGGCGAACTGCCGGCCGGGCTGAACCCCGGCGGGATCGAGCCGTGGGGAATCAGCAACTTCCAGATCTTCCCGAACATCGAGATCCTGATCTACGGCGGTTGGTACCTGCTGTACCGATACTGGCCCACCTCCTACAACACGCATCGCTTCGAGGCCTACACCTACTTCCATCCCGCGGGCAGCGTGCGCGAACGCATCGAACACGAAGTGGCGGCCGTGGTGCTCAAGGAGTTCGCATTGCAGGACGCCGGCATGCTCGGTGGGACACAGGCCGCGCTCGAATACGGCATCGTCGACGAATTCCCCCTCAACGACCAGGAAATACTGGTGCGCCACTTGCACAAAGTGGTGGTCGATTGGGTCGATGCCTACCAACGCGAGAAGAACCCGGCGCCGGCGGGAGTGTGACGATGTCGGAAGCCTTGTTGCCCAGCGCGTTCGCCGAACTCGAGAAGTACGCCCAAACCTGGTGCCTGGCAACCGAAACCGAACGATGGGACGCCCGCATCGCCAGCACGATGCCGCAGATGCGGGAGTTCTACGACGCGTTCTTCCCGCGGCTCGAAGAAGCCATCGAATACTGCGACAAGTTTCCCCTGGAGAACTTGCCCGACGATGTGCTCAACCTGCTGCACATGATCTATTCGCTCGTCATGGTCGCCATGGCGGTGGAGATCATGCATCAGCCCGCACCGGTGTGCGCCGCCGACGCCGTCATGATCCGCACCGGCGAGCCGGTGCCCTGATATTCGCCAGATCGGAAAGAAAGGCCAGACCATGAGTCTGCTCACCATTACCAAGCTCCGCGATTCCGTCGGCGCCGAGGTCACCGGGCTGGATCCAGCCCATCTCGCATCCGATGACCCGGTCGGCGAAACTATCCTGGATGCGTTGGAGGATAACGGCGTTCTGGTTTTCCGCGGCTTGCGGCTCGACCCCGAGACCCAGGTGGCGTTCTGCCGCCGCCTGGGCGAGATCGACCACTCCTCCGACGGGCACCACCCCGTTCCCGGCATCTACCCGATCACGCTGGACACATCGAAGAACGCCTCCGCGGCCTACCTGAAGGCGACCTTCGACTGGCACATAGACGGCTGCACGCCCACCGGGGACGACTGCCCGCAGAAGGCCACCGTCCTATCGGCCCTGCAGGTGGCGGAGTGGGGCGGCGAAACCGAATTCGCCAACTCCTACGCCGCCTACGAAGCGCTGAGCGATGCGGAGAAGGACCGGTTCGGCGCGCTTCGCGTCGTGCACTCCCTGGAAGCCTCGCAGCGGCGCATCACTCCTGACCCCACGCCAGAACAGGTGGCGCGCTGGCGATCCCGGCGCACCCACGAACACCCCTTGGTGTGGACGCACCGCACCGGCCGCAAGTCGCTGGTGCTCGGCGCCTCGGCCGATTACGTGGTCGGCATGGACCTCGACGAAGGCCGGGCCCTGCTCGACGAGTTGCTCCAGCGTGCGACCGTGGCCGAAAACGTCTACAGCCACGACTGGTCGGTCGGCGACACCGTCATCTGGGACAACCGGGGAGTGCTGCACCGCGCGGCCCCGTACGACCCGACGTCGCGACGTGAAATGCTGCGCACCACCGTGCTCGGCGACGAACCGATCGAATAATCCTCGTAATGGCCAACTCCCATCCCCTTCGGTTGACACCGTTGCCGGCCGACGAGTGGGACGAGCGCGCTCGCACTGCCCTGTCGTCATTGATCCCCGCCGACCGCGCCAATCCCAGCGGCGCCGGCAACGTGTTGGCGACCATGGTGCGCCACCCCGACCTGACCCGTGCCTATCTCCCCTTCAACTCCTACCTGCTGAGGGACTCGACGCTGTCGGCGCGGATAAGGGAAGTCGCGCTGCTGCGGGTGGTGCATCGCGCCGACTGCGAATACCTCTGGTCGCATCACATTCCACTCGCCAGGCGGGCCGGTTTGAGCGCCGAGGACATCGACGCGGTCCGCTCGGGGGATTGCTCAGACCCGTTGGACGGCTTGGTGGTTCGAGCGGTCGACGATCTCGTCACCCAGCACACCGTCGCGCCGCCGACGTGGGATGAATTGGGCCACCGTTTCAGCGACGAGCAATGCATGGATCTGGTCTTCACGATCGGGGGCTATCTTCTATTGGCGATAGCGGTCAACACGTTCGGTGTCCAGGAGGAGCAGGCGTGAGCGATTCATCGGCCGAGGCCGCCCTGTTCGTCTCCACCGCACGCGCGTTTCTGGACAAACGGGCATCGCTGGCCGATGTGCGTGCCCTGCACGCCGACGGGCAGTCTTTCGATCCCACCTGGTGGCATCGCGCTGCCGAACTCGGCTGGACCAGCCTGCTGGTTCCCGAGGAGCTCGGCGGCGGCAGCGTGTCCGGAAACCCGTTGCACGACTTGGCTTCTATCGCCGAAGAGATCGGGCGCACCGTCGCACCCGGGCCCCTACACCCGGTGAGCACCGTACTGGCCGGGCTGGTCGACGCCGACAACCACGACGATCACGCCGACACCATCGACGCGCTCATCGCGGGCCAGACGGTCGCCAGCTGGGCCGTCGACGAGCCCGGACGCGCCTTCTCCCCACACGATCCGCTGTTGACCGCCCAGGTGACCGCCGGCGGCTATCGCCTCGACGGCGTGAAAGACCGCGTCGAAGCCGGCCCCCAGGCCGACGTGTTGCTGGTGACCGCGCGCACGGACGACGGCCCATGCCAGTTCCTCGTCTCGACCGACGCCCGGGGCGTCACCGTGCACCGGCAACGGTGCATCGACATGGTCAAGCAATACGCGCGGGTGGAATTCGACGCCGTCGAGGTGGCTGCCGCCGCCGCGGTGGGATCGGCCGAGCAGACGCCGGAACTGATCGAACGGCAAAGCCACATCGCGATGGTGCTGCAGTGCGCCGAGACGGTGGGGATGCTCGATGCGGTGCTCGGCATGACCATCGCGTGGGCCCGAGACCGCCACAGCTTCGGCCGGCCGCTGGCTTCTTATCAGGCACTCAAACACCGGTTCGCCGACATGACGATGTGGCAGCACGCGTGCCGGGCCATTACCGAAGGTGCCGTCGATGAAGTGGCAGCCCGCCAACCCGACGCCGGATTGTGGGTCAGCGCGGCCAAGTCCTACCTGGGGGAGCACGCGGGCCCGCTGGTACAGGACTGCGTGCAACTGCACGGCGGCATCGGCGTCACCTGGGAGCACGACCTGCACCTGTACCTGCGCCGGATCACGCTGTATCGCAACCTTTTTGGTACGCCCTCCGAGCACCACCGCGCCATCTACCGTCTCGCGGGCAATGCGAAAGTCCCCGCATGACCGCGGTGCAGGCCACCGAATCGGTCGACGCGTTCCGCGGCCGCGCCCGCGAGTGGCTGGCGGCCAACATGCCGCGCCTGGATCCCGACCGTCCCCCCAACGCGGCGCGCGACGACGAGGATGCTTGGCAGCGGGCCCGCGAGCTGCAAAAGCGCTTGTACGAAGGCGGATTCGCGGGAATCTGCTTCCCCCGTGAATACGGCGGCCTCGGCTTGGACGTCGTCTATCAGCAGGCGTTCACCGCCGAAAGCATCCCGTACGAGATGCCGGTGATCCTCAACGTCCCGACGTTCACCATATGCTGCGCATCCCTGCTCGATACGGGGACCGAAGCCCAAAAGACCCAGCACATCGCGGCCGCGCTGCGCGGCGACGAGGTGTTGGTCCAGCTTCTCTCGGAACCCAGCGGCGGCTCGGACCTGGCCGGCCTGATCACCCGAGCCGAACGCGACGGCGACGACTGGATCGTCAACGGCGCCAAGACCTGGAGCACCAGCGCGTTCGCCGCGGACTACGGGCTTTGTCTCGCGCGCACCGACTGGAATGTGCCCAAGCACGAAGGCCTGACGATGTTCCTGGTGCCCATCGCACATCCGGGAATCACGTTGCG
>NZ_JAFAUS010000486.1 GCF_019243155.1 Mycobacterium sp. | reverse complement strand
GGGGCCAAGGAAACCGACTTCCGCGTCGAGGCCGTTACGAGCCGGATCGCGCACATCGCGGTGTTCGATGCGCTGCACGCCGCGGTGTTTCTCAAGACGATGCGACGAGCGGGTGACGCCCAGCGCCTAACCGCGGAAGCCCTGACGCCGCACCGCATCTAGGCGCCGCTAGACCCGAGCGGGCTGCTTGTTCTCTTCGATCGGGCCCAGCCGCCACGGGCCGCCGCCGAGCAGTTCGAGTTCCTGGTCGTGATGCTGCTCGACGGTGGGCCGGTGACTGACGCTGACGACGACGCAGTCCGGCAGCTCGGAGCGCAGCAGTTGGTAGAGCGCGAATTCCAGGCCCTCGTCCAGCGCGGAGGTGGCTTCGTCGAGGAAGACCGCCTTCGGCTTGGTGAGCAGGATGCGCGCGAAGGCGACACGCTGCTGCTCGCCGGGGGACAGCACCCTGACCCAGTCCTGCTCTTCGTCCAGCCGGCCGATCAACGGCGCCAGGGCGACCTTGTCGAGCACTTCGCGCAGCTCGTCGTCGGCGATGGCGTCCGGGGAGTTCGGGTAGGACACCACGGTCCGCAGGCTGCCCAGCGGCACATACGGCAACTGCGACAAGAACATCGTCGCGTTGTCGCCGTCGGGACGGCACAACGTCCCGGAGGCATATGGCCACAATTCGGCCAGGCTGCGCAGCAGCGTGGTCTTGCCCGCACCCGAGCGTCCGGTGATCACCAGCGAATCCCCTTCGGCGAGTTGAACATCCAGCGGGTCGATCAGCCGGTCGCCGGCCGGTGTGCGCACCTCGACGTCACGAAGTTCGACCGCTGACTCCTCGCTCGCCTTGACCAGCATGGTCGGCAGCGCGCGGCCCCGCGTGTTGGCGTCGACCAGCCCGTGCAATCGGAGGATGGCCGCCCGGAAGGCCGCGAACGCGTCATAGTTGTTGCGGAAGAACGACAGTGAATCGTGGATGTTGCCGAATGCGGTCGCACTCTGGCCGACGTCACCGAAGTCAATCTGTCCGTTGAACAGGCGTGGCGCCTGAATCACCCACGGCAGCGGCACAATTGCCTGCGACACCGACCAGTTCCAGCCGTTGAAGATGATGGTTCGGCGCACGAACTTGCGGTAGTTGTCGATGATCGGGGTGAAGCGCCGCCACAGTTGTGCACGTTCGACCCGCTCGCCGCGGTAGAAGCCCACCGCCTCGGCGGCGTCCCGCAACCGCACCAGGGCATAGCGGAACGCGGCGTTGAGTTTCTCGTTGTTGAAGCTGAGCCAGATCAGCGGGTGACCCAGCCAGACCGCGACCAGGGTGGCGATCAGCACGTAGACCAGAACCGTCCAGAACATCGCGCGCGGCAGGTTAACGCCGAAGACGTCCAGATTTCCGGACAGATTCCACAGGATCGCGGCGAAGGAGATGACCGAGGCCACCGCGTTGACCGCGCCGAAGAGCAGGGTGCTGCCCGTCCCGTTGGACGGGACGTTCGGGGTGGCGCCCGCATTGGCGGTGAAGATGTCGACGTCCTGCTGGATACGCTGGTCGGGGTTGTCAATCGTGTTGTCGATGAACAGATCCCGGTAGTACGCGCGGCCGGCGAGCCAGTCGTCGGTGAGGTGCGCGGTCAGCCACATACGCCAGGCGATGATGAATCGCTGCGTCAAATAGATGTCCACCATGAACCGAACGACGTACAGGGTAGCCAGCACGCTGAAGATCAGGATCGACATCCAGAAGCCGTGAATCCCGGACTCTTTGACCCGAGCGTCATTGGCCGCGATGCCCTGCACCGCCTTCTGTACCCCCGTGTACAAGTCGTTGCCCTGATAGCTGAGCAATACCGTCAGCCGCACTGACAAGAGCACCGAGAGCAACAGCACCCCGAGCATCAGCCACACCCGGATGCTGCTGGGTCCGACGAAGTAGCCCCTGGTGATGCGCCAGAACTGCCGCCCCCACGGCGTGAGATACCGGAACGCAACCAGCACGCCGAACAGCACGACGGCGGCGACCACCCACGCGATCGCGACCCATCGCAGGGATTCCATGGGTGCCGCCGACCAGTCGATCGACGGCTTGAACAGCTTCGGGCCCATGGTCGACGTCTCCTTACGATCGATCGCTTCCCAACTTCAAATCCTTGGGCGAAGGTACCCGAAGGATCTGGATAGGCTGCGGTTATGACTACCGGCGCCGTCCCCACACAAACATTGCACGCGGGCCGACTCGTCGCCCGGCGACTGCGGGCGAGCGGTGTCGACACCGTCTTCACGCTGTCCGGCGGCCACCTGTTCTCCGTGTACGACGGCTGCCGTGACGAGGACATTCGGCTGATCGACACCCGCCACGAGCAGACCGCCACCTTCGCCGCCGAGGGCTGGTCGAAGGTGACGCGGGTTCCCGGTGTTGCCGCACTCACCGCGGGGCCGGGCGTCACCAACGGGATGAGTGCAATGGCGGCGGCGCAGCAAAACCAGTCGCCGCTGGTGGTGCTGGGCGGCCGGGCACCCGCGCTGCGGTGGGGCATGGGCTCGTTGCAGGAGATCGACCACGTGCCGTTCGTGGCGCCGCTGGCCCGCTTCGCCGCCACCGCGCAGTCGCCTGACGACGCCGGCCGGCTTGTCGACGAAGCGTTGCGAGCGGCCGTCGGCGCCCCGTCGGGTGTCGGCTTCGTCGATTTCCCAATGGACCACGTGTTTTCCACGTCCGACGATGACGGCCGACCGGGCGCGCTCGTCGACCTGCCCCAGGGGCCCGCACCCGACGGCGACGCGCTGGGCCGCGCCGCCGCGCTGCTGTCCGTGGCGAAGCGGCCGGTGATCATGGCGGGCACCAACGTCTGGTGGGGCCGCGGGGAGGCGGCCCTGCTGCGCCTTGCCGAGGAACTGCAGATCCCGGTGCTGATGAACGGGATGGCCCGCGGCGCGGTGCCCGCCGACCATCCGTTGGCGTTCTCCCGAGCTCGCGGAAAAGCGTTGGGGGAGGCCGACGTTGCGCTCATCGTTGGCGTGCCGATGGATTTCCGGCTCGGCTTCGGCGCGGTGTTCGGGGCGCAGACCCAGCTCATCGTGGTGGACCGGGTCGAGCCTGAACGCCGCCATCCGCGGCCGGTGCAGGCCGAGCTCTACGGCGACCTGTTGACCATCCTCGCGGCGCTGGCCCCCGCCACCGGGACGGACCACCGCGACTGGATCGGCGAATTGCGAACCGCCGAGATCGCCTCGCGCGCCAAGGAGAAGGCCGAGCTGGCCGACGACCGCGTGCCGCTGCACCCGATGCGGGTGTACGCGGAGCTGGCGCCACTGCTGGACCGAGACGCCATCGTCGTCATCGACGCCGGCGACTTCGGGTCCTACGCCGGCCGAGTGATCGACAGCTACCAGCCCGGCTGCTGGCTGGACAGCGGCCCCTTCGGCTGCCTGGGTTCGGGACCCGGGTACGCGCTGGCCGCCAAACTGGCCCGGCCGGACCGGCAGGTCGTGTTGCTGCAGGGCGACGGCGCGTTCGGCTTCAGCGGCATGGAATGGGACACGCTGGTCCGCCATCAGGTGCCGGTCGTGTCGGTGATCGGTAACAACGGGATCTGGGGGCTGGAAAAGCACCCCATGGAAGCGCTGTACGGCTATTCCGTGGTGGCGGAGTTGCGCCCGGGGACCCGCTACGACGAGGTGGTGCGCGCCCTGGGCGGCCATGGCGAGCTGGTATCCACACCCGCCGAACTGCGGCCCGCGCTGGAGCGCTCCTTTGCCAGCGGCCTGCCGTCCGTCGTCAACGTGCTCACCGATCCGACTATCGCCTATCCGCGGCGCTCCAACCTCGCCTGAGGTTGCCCGCGTACCGTTGACCTGTGCCAAAGACCACCCGCGCTCAACCGGGCCGCCTCAGCAGCCGATTCTGGCGACTGCTCGGCGCCAGCACCGAAAAGAACCGCAGCCGCTCGTTGTCCCAGGTGACCGACGCGTCGAACTACGACGAGGAAGCCGCCGGCCTCACCGACGAGCAGCTGCGTAAAGCGGCGGGTCTGCTCAAACTCGACGACCTCGCGGAGTCCGAGGACATCCCGCAGTTCCTCGCGATCGCCCGGGAGGCGGCGGAGCGGGCGACCGGCCTGCGCCCCTTCGACGTGCAGCTCCTCGGGGCGTTGCGCATGCTCGCCGGCGACGTGATCGAGATGGCCACCGGTGAGGGCAAGACGCTGGCCGGCGCGATCGCGGCGGCCGGGTACGCCCTGGCCGGGCGGCACGTGCACGTGGTGACCATCAACGACTACCTCGCCCGTCGCGACGCGGAGTGGATGGGCCCGCTGCTGGAGGCCATCGGCCTCAGCGTCGGCTGGATCACGGCCGAATCGACCAGCAAGGACCGCCGCGCCGCGTACGCCTGCGACGTCACCTACGCCTCGGTCAACGAGATCGGCTTCGACGTGCTGCGCGATCAGCTGGTGACCGACGTCGACGACCTGGTCTCGCCGAATCCGGACGTTGCGCTGATCGACGAGGCCGACTCGGTGCTGGTCGACGAGGCGCTGGTGCCGCTGGTGCTGGCGGGCACCACCCATCGGGAGACGCCGCGGCTGGAAATCATCAAGCTGGTCGGCGAGCTGTCCGCCGAGACCGATTTCGACACCGACTCCGACAGTCGCAACGTGCACCTGACCGATGTCGGGGCGCGCAAGGTCGAGAAGGCGCTCGGCGGCATCGACCTCTACTCCGAGGAGCATGTCGGCACCACCCTGACCGAGGTCAACGTCGCCCTGCATGCGCACGTGCTGCTGCAGCGCGACATCCACTACATCGTCCGCGACGACGCGGTGCACCTGATCAACGCCGCGCGGGGCCGCATCGCGCAGTTGCAGCGCTGGCCCGACGGCCTGCAAGCCGCCGTCGAGGCCAAGGAAGGCATCGAGACCACCGAAACCGGTGAAGTGCTCGACACCATCACCGTGCAGGCGCTGATCAACCGATACGCGACCGTGTGCGGTATGACCGGCACCGCGCTGGCCGCCGGGGAACAGCTGCGCCAGTTCTACAAGCTCGGCGTGTCACCGATCCCGCCGAATGAGCCCAACATTCGCGAGGACGAGTCCGACCGGGTTTACATCACCGCCGCCGCCAAGAACGACGCGATCATCGCTCACATCGCCGAGGTGCACGAGACCGGGCAGCCGGTCCTGGTCGGCACCCGCGATGTGGCCGAGTCCGAGGAGATCCACGAACGGCTGCTGCGCCGCGGCGTACCCGCGGTGGTGCTCAACGCCAAGAACGACGCGGAGGAAGCGCAGGTCATCGCCGAGGCGGGCAAGTACGGCGTGGTCTCGGTGTCGACGCAGATGGCCGGGCGCGGCACCGACATTCGGCTCGGCGGCTCCGACGAAGCCGACCACGACCGCGTCGCCGAACTCGGCGGGCTGCACGTCGTCGGCACCGGCCGTCACCACACCGAGCGGCTGGACAACCAGTTGCGCGGGCGCGCCGGACGCCAGGGCGACCCGGGGTCGTCGGTCTACTTCTCCAGCTGGGAAGACGACGTCGTGGCGGCCAACCTCGACCACAACAAGCTGCCCACCCAGACCGACGAGGACGGCCGGATCGTCAGCCCGAAGGCGGCCGGGCTGCTCGACCACGCCCAGCGTGTCGCCGAGGGCCGGATGCTCGACGTGCACGCCAACACCTGGCGCTACAACCAGCTGATCGCCCAGCAGCGCGCCATCATCGTCGACCGGCGGAACACGTTGCTGCGCACCGCCACCGCGCGCGAGGAACTCGCCGAGCTGGCACCCAAGCGGTACAAGGAGCTGTCCGAGGATCTCTCGGAGGACCGCCTCGAGAAGACGTGCCGGCTGATCATGCTCTATCACCTCGATCGCGGCTGGGCCGATCACCTCGCGTATCTGGCCGACATCCGCGAGAGCATCCACCTGCGTGCGCTGGGCCGGCAGAACCCGCTCGACGAGTTCCACAGGTTAGCCGTCGACGCGTTCGCCTCGCTGGCCGCCGACGCGATCGAGGCCGCGCAGCAGACGTTCGAGACGGCGAATGTCCTCGAGGAGGAGCCGGGCCTGGACCTGTCCAAGCTGGCCCGGCCGACGTCGACGTGGACCTACATGGTCAAC
>NZ_JAFAUS010000433.1 GCF_019243155.1 Mycobacterium sp. | reverse complement strand
TCCGACGAGGTGATCTGCGCGTTCGGCCGGATCGGCTCGATGTTCGCGTGTGACGACTTCGGCTACGTCCCCGACATGATCACCTGCGCCAAGGGCCTGACGTCGGGCTATTCACCGCTGGGCGCGATGATAGCCAGCGAGCGGTTGTTCGAGCCGTTCAACGACGGCAAAACCATGTTCCCGCACGGCTATACGTTCGGCGGCCACCCGGTGTCGACCGCCGTCGGATTGGCCAACCTCGACATCTTCGAACGCGAGGGCCTCAACGACCGGGTCAAACACCACTCTTCGGCCTTCCGCGCCACTCTCGAGAAGCTGTACGACGTGCCGATCGTCGGCGACGTGCGCGGCGAGGGGTACTTCTACGGCGTCGAACTGGTCAAGGACCAGGCGACCAAGGAGAAGTTCAGCGACGCCGAACGGCGCCCGATGCTCGGCCGCGTCTCGTCCGGGCTCTTCGAGGCCGGCTTGTACTGCCGCACCGACGAACGCGGCGATTCCGTCATCCAGCTCGCGCCGCCGCTGATCAGCGGGCAGACCGAATTCGACACCATCGAGGCCATCTTGCGCAGCGTGCTCACCGAGGAAGCCTGGCGGCTCTAAGGTCCTAGGGAGCCTGGCGGCTCTAAGGTCCTAAGGAGCCTGGCGGCTCTAAGGTCCTTGAGTATGCGCAAGCCGCGTATCCACCCGGTCCGGTGGCAGCCGCCACCGGTCGACCCGCTGCCGGACATGCCGACGTCGCGCGTCACCGTCGTCCCGGTTCCCGGCAACGGGCCCGAAGACGTCGTCGTCGACATCGACGGTCAGTTGTGGACCGGCCTGGAGGACGGGCGCATCGTGCGGATTCCGGCCGACGGGGGCGAGCCCGAGGTCGTGGCGAACACCGGCGGGCGACCGCTCGGCTTGCACATCGCTCGCGACGGCCGAGTCCTGATCTGCGACAGCCATCGTGGGCTGCTCGCGCTCGATCCGGCCAGCGGCATGCTGCATGTCCTTGCCGACGGAGTCGCGGGCAGGCGGTTCAAGTTCTGCTCGAACGTCACCGAAACACCGGACGGCACAATCTATTTCACCGAGTCAACGAGCGACTATCATTTCGAGCAGTTCACCGCCCCGATCGTCGAGGCGCGCGGCACCGGCGGCCTGTACCGGCTCGACGCCAGCGGTGCCGTCAGCACGCTGGTCGACGGACTGTACTTCGCCAACGGGGTGACGCCGACGGTCGACGGGTCGGCGCTGGTGTTCGCCGAGACCCAGGCGCGGCGGCTGTCGAAGTACTGGCTGACCGGGCCGCGGGCCGGATCGGTGACGCCGTTGGCGGTGAACCTGCCCGGCATGCCCGACAACCTGTCCACCGGTGCCGACGGCCGGATCTGGGCCGCGCTGGTCGCCGAGATGAACCCTGCGCTGGAATCGTTGTTCCCGCGGGCCCCGATCATCCGCAAGGTGGTGTGGCGACTGCCCGAGCGGCTCCAGCCACGGATCAAGCCGGAAGTCTGGGTGGTCGCGGTCGCCCCGGACAGCGGTGCGGCCGTCGCCGGACTGCGCACCGAGCAGGCGGACTTCGGCTCGGTCACCGGCCTGGTCGAGTCGGCCGGCAAGCTCTGGATGGGCACGATCAACTTCCCGGCCATCGCTCACGTGGAGCTGGCCGCCACCGCGCTGTGATCGCCGCTAGCCGCCGGTGGTAGCGAGGACCCGCTTGACCTCGTAAGCGGCCAGCAGCAGCTCGCGCGAGTGGGCCGGCGTCGGGTTGTTCGCAATCCGCAATTGTGCGTTGCACAACCAGATGAGCGCGGACCGCAGGGCGGGATCGGTCGCGGCGTCACGATGCGCCTGCAGTTCCACCAACACCTGATCGAGCCCCGAGCGCCGGACCTGCGTTGACTTCTCGACCTGCGTGAGCAGATCATTCAGCGGCCGGAGACCCGACGCGCCATCGCCATCGCGGGAACCCCGGAACTGGGACCGCAACTGAGACCACAACCCACCGTTTGGAATAGCCGTCAGTCTAGGGGTTAAGCGCCGTATCCGCGCGTCGAAATTTCGTAACATCTGTCCCACCAGTCACAGCGCGGCTCCCCGGATTTGGGCCGGCGATCGCTTACTGTGCACAGACGATGACCGTGATACGTTCCGCATCATGCCTGGCAGCGGCGATTTTCCTGATGGCCGTCCCGGCCGGGTTGGCGGCGCCGATCGCCGGGGCCGAGCCCACCGCAGAACCCAACGCCGCGCCGGCGTGTCCGTACAAGGTCAGCCCACCGGCCGCGGTGGACTCGTCGGAGGCGCCCCAGGCCGGCGACCCGCCGACCCCGCTGGCGGTGCCCGCCAAACCCGTCGGTGGCGAGGCGCTGAGCAGCTGCGGCATCGTCGCCGCGCCCGAAACTCCGCCGCTGCCCACCGACGTCTCCGCCGACGCGTGGCTGGTTGCGGACCTGGACAGCGGCGCCGTCGTCGCCGCCAAGGACCCGCACGGGCGGCACCGACCGGCCAGCATCATCAAGGTCCTGGTCGCGATGGCATCCATCAACGCGTTCAACGAGAACAAGTCGGTTCCGGGAACCGCCGAGGACGCCGCCGCCGAGGGCACCAAGGTCGGTGTCGACGAGGGCGGCATGTTCACCATCAACCAGCTGCTGCACGGGCTGCTGATGCACTCGGGCAACGACGCCGCACACGCGCTGGCCATGCAGCTCGGCGGGATGCAGCAGGCCGTCGAGAAGATCAACGTGCTGGCCGCCAAGCTCGGCGGCCAGGACACCCGGGCCGCGACGCCGTCGGGGCTCGACGGCCCCGGCATGAGCACCTCGGCCTACGACATCGGGCTGTTCTATCGCTACGCGTGGCAGAACCCGACCTTCAGCGACATCGTCGCGACGCGCACGTTCGACTTCCCGGGTCACGGTGACCATCCCGGCTACGAGCTGGAGAACGACAACCAGCTGCTCTACAAGTATCCCGGCGCCCTGGGCGGCAAGACCGGCTACACCGACGACGCCGGCCAGACCTTCGTGGGGGCGGCCAATCACAACGGGCGACGGTTGATGGCGGTGCTGCTGCACGGGACCCGAGTACCGATCGCGCCGTGGGAGCAGGCGGCGCACCTGCTGGACTACGGCTTCAGCACGCCGCAGGGCACGCAGGTCGGCACGCTGGTCGAACCCGACCGCTCGTTGATGCCGACCAAGCACGACGCCGCGGACCAGTCAGGCAGCAGCGCCCAGGCGGGCGGCGTACTGCCGTCGGCGGATGCGCTCCCCGTCCGGGTCGGTGTGGGCGTCATCGGCGCAGTCATCGTGTTTAGCTTGATCATGGCCGCACGCTCGATGAACCGCCGACCGCAACACCGCTGAACACCATGACCGCCCGCTCGCGGGGCCTGCTGGTCGGGCTCACCGCCGCCAGCGTCGGGGTCATCTACGGCTACGACCTGTCGATCATCGCCGGTGCGCAGCTGTTCGTCACCGAGGATTTCGGTTTGAGCACGCGGCAACAGGAACTGCTGACGACGATGGTGGTGCTGGGCCAGATCGCCGGAGCGTTGGGTGCCGGCGTGCTGGCCAACACGATCGGACGAAAGAAGTCGGTGCTGGGCGTACTCGTCGCATACGCGACGCTCGCGCTGGTTGCCGCGCTCTCGGTTTCGGAGCCCATGCTGTTGCTGGCCCGCTTCCTGCTCGGGCTGGCCATCGGGGTATCGGTGGTGGTCGTTCCGGTGTTCGTGGCGGAATCGGCTCCGGCCGCCGTGCGCGGGTCGCTGCTGACCGCCTACCAACTGGCCATCGTCAGCGGACTCGTCATCGGCTACCTGACCGGGTATCTGCTGGCCGGCTCCCACAGCTGGCGCTTGATGTTCGGGCTGGCCGCCATCCCTGCAACGCTGTTGCTGCCCTTGGTGATTCGCATGCCCGACACGGCCCGGTGGTATGTGCTCAAGGGCCGGGCCGACGACGCCCGCGCCGCGCTGCAGCGCATCGAGCCCGCCGCGGACGTCGAATCCGAACTCGCCGAGATCGCCCGCGCTGTCAGCGAGGGTAGCGGCCGCGTATCCGAGATGCTGCGAGCGCCGTACTCGCGAGCCACCCTGTTCGTGATCACGCTCGGCTTTCTGACCCAGATCACCGGCATCAACGCGATCATCTATTACAGCCCAAGGATTTTCGAAGCCATGGGGTTCACTGGGAATTTCGCGCTACTGGCGCTGCCGGCGCTGGTTCAGGTCGCCGGCCTGATGGCCGTGGGCACCTCCGTGCTCCTGGTCGACCGGGTGGGCCGACGCCCAATCCTGTTGTCGGGCATCGCCATGATGATCGGCGCCGACGCCGTGCTGATGGCCGTGTTCGCCCGTGGCCTGGGCGGGACCGGACTGGGGCTCGGATTCGCCGGCATTCTGCTGTTCATCTTCGGCTACACCATGGGCTTCGGCTCGCT
>NZ_JAFAUS010000230.1 GCF_019243155.1 Mycobacterium sp. | reverse complement strand
CGCGCCGCGACGTCGTCGTGGTGGCCTCGGTGTCGTGCATCTACGGCCTGGGCACGCCCCAGTCGTATTTGGACCGCTCCGTGGAGTTGCAGGTCGGCACCGAGGTACCACGGGACGGGCTGCTGCGGCTGCTGGTCGACGTGCAGTACACCCGCAACGACCTGTCGTTCACCCGGGGCTCGTTTCGGGTGCGCGGGGACACCGTCGACATCATTCCGTCCTACGAAGAGCTGGCCATCCGCATCGAGTTCTTCGGCGACGAGATCGAAGCGCTCTACTACCTGCACCCGCTGACCGGCGAGGTGATCCGCCAGGTCGATTCGCTGCGGATTTTCCCGGCCACGCACTACGTGGCGGGGCCCGAGCGAATGGCGCACGCGATCTCGACGATCGAGGCGGAGCTGGAGGAGCGACTGGCCGAGCTCGAGGGCCAGAACAAGCTGCTCGAGGCGCAGCGGTTGCGGATGCGCACCAACTACGACATCGAGATGATGCGCCAGGTCGGGTTCTGCTCCGGCATCGAGAACTACTCGCGTCACATCGACGGCCGGGGACCGGGTTCGCCGCCCGCGACGCTGCTGGATTACTTCCCGGAGGACTTCCTGCTCGTCATCGACGAGTCGCACGTCACCGTGCCGCAGATCGGCGGCATGTACGAGGGCGACATGTCGCGCAAGCGAAACCTGGTGGAATTCGGCTTCCGGTTGCCCTCGGCGTGTGACAACCGCCCGCTTACCTGGGAGGAGTTCGCCGACCGCATCGGGCAGACGGTGTACCTGTCCGCGACACCCGGCCCCTATGAGCTCAGCCAAGCCGCTGGCGAATTCGTCGAGCAGGTCATTCGGCCCACCGGCTTGGTGGATCCGAAAGTGGTGGTCAAACCCACCAAAGGTCAGATCGACGACCTGATCGGCGAGATTCGCAAGCGCACCGACGCCGACGAGCGAGTACTGGTGACGACGCTCACCAAGAAGATGGCCGAAGACCTCACCGACTACCTGCTGGAGATGGGCATCCGGGTCCGCTACCTGCACTCGGAAGTCGACACCCTGCGCCGCGTCGAGTTGCTGCGTCAGCTGCGGCTCGGCGAGTACGACGTGCTGGTCGGCATCAACCTGCTGCGCGAGGGCCTGGACCTGCCCGAGGTGTCGCTGGTGGCGATCCTCGACGCCGACAAGGAAGGCTTCCTGCGGTCATCGCGCAGCCTGATCCAAACCATCGGCCGTGCCGCCCGCAACGTCTCCGGTGAAGTGCACATGTATGCCGACTCGATCACCGATTCGATGAAAGAGGCGATCGACGAGACGGAACGCCGCCGCGCGAAGCAGATCGCCTACAACGAGGAAAACGGCATCGATCCGCAGCCGCTGCGCAAGAAGATCGCCGACATCCTCGACCAGGTCTACCGCGAGGCCGACGACACCGAATCCGTGGAGATCGGCGGGTCGGGACGCAACGCCTCCCGCGGCCGCCGTGCCCAGGGCGAACCGGGTCGCGCGGTCAGTGCGGGTGTGTTCGAGGGCCGTGACACGACCAGCATGCCGCGCGCCGAACTCGCCGACCTGATCAAGGATCTCACCGAACAGATGATGGCCGCCGCCCGCGACCTGCAGTTCGAACTGGCCGCGCGATTCCGCGACGAGATCGCGGACCTGAAGAAGGAACTGCGCGGAATGGACGCCGCCGGGCTGAAATGAGTTTGCCAGCAGTCGATCTCTGAGGCCGGCCCCCGACTCAACCCATACGGTAGAGGTGTGACCGACACGGCGACTATCACCGGCGGCTGGCGAGAACTGCTGGGAGCCAGGTATCTCTGGACATCCGTTCTACTGGCCGGTGGGGTCGCGCTGTACGCCACGAATGAGTTTCTGACCACCAGTTTATTGCCCAATACCATCGCCGAAATCGGCGGCAGCCGGCTCTACGCGTGGGTGACGACGCTGTATCTGGTCGGGTCCGTGGTCGCCGCCACGATGGTCAATCCGATGCTGCTGCGGGTGGGCGCTCGGTCGTCATATCTGATGGGACTCGCCGTGTTCGGCGTCGCGAGTCTGGTTTGCGGTGCGGCACCCAACATGGAGGTTTTGATAGCCGGGCGCGCTCTGCAGGGAGTCGCCGGGGGCCTGCTGGCCGGTCTCGGCTACGCGGTGATCAACTCCGCGCTGCCGCGCTGGCTGTGGACGCGGGGTTCGGCGCTGGTGTCGGCGATGTGGGGCGTCGCGACCGTGGTCGGGCCCACGACGGGTGGTCTGTTCGCGCAATTGGGTCTGTGGCGGTGGGCGTTTGTCGCAATGGCGGTGCTGACGGCGCTGATGGCCCTGTTGGTGCCCGTCGCGCTGGCCCGCGTCAGTCCGAGCACGGATCATCCGAGGGTGAAGGTGCCGGTCCGATCGCTGCTGATCATCGGTGTCGCGGTGCTGGCGGTCAGCGTCGCCCAGATCCCACACAACATCGTCAAGACCTTCGCGCTGCTCACGGTCGGCATCCTGCTGGTCGGCCTGTTCGTTGTCGTCGACTGGCGGATGCATTCGGCCATACTGCCGCCCAGCGTTTTCCGTCCGGGGCCGCTGAAGTGGATCTATCTCACGATGGGCGCGCTGATGGGCGCCGCGATGGTCAACACCTACGTACCGCTGTTCGGTCAGCGCCTGGCGCATCTGACCCCGATCGCGGCCGGATTCCTGGGGGCGGCGCTGGCGCTCGGCTGGACGGTGAGCGAAATAGTCAGCGCATCCTTGGAAAATCCGCGAACGGTGTCTCGGGTGATCCTGCTTGCCCCGATGGTGGCCGCGTCAGGCTTGGCTCTCGCCGCAGTTGCCCGACGCGGTGACGGCGACGCCTGGACCGCCGTGCTGTGGGTTGCTCTCGTGGTGGCCGGCATCGGAATCGGCATGGCCTGGCCGCACCTGTCGGCACGCGCGATGGGCTCGGTCAACGACCCGGCCGAACGCGGTGCCGCGTCGGCGGCGATCAACACCGTTCAGCTGATCTCGGCCGCCATCGCAGCCGGGTTGGCCGGCGTCGTGGTCAACGCCGCCAAGGGCGGCGACGGGGT
>NZ_JAFAUS010000236.1 GCF_019243155.1 Mycobacterium sp. | reverse complement strand
AGCTTCGACGGCTTCGAGTACCTGTTCTGGGTCGGCTGCGCGGGCGCCTACGACGACAAGGCCAAGAAGACCACCAAGGCCGTCGCCGAGCTGCTGGCCGTCGCCGGGGTGAAGTACCTGGTGCTGGGCACGGGCGAAACCTGCAACGGCGACTCCGCGCGCCGGTCGGGCAACGAGTTCCTGTTCCAGCAGCTGGCCGCCCAGGCCGTGGAGACCCTGGACGGGCTATTCGAGGGCGTCGAGACCGTCGACCGCAAGATCGTCGTCACCTGCCCGCACTGCTTCAACACCCTGGGCCGCGAGTACCGGCAGCTGGGTGCGAACTACAGCGTGCTGCACCACACCCAGCTGCTCAACCGGCTGATCCGCGACGACAAGCTGGTGCCGGTGACACCCGTTTCCCAGGACATCACCTACCACGACCCGTGCTACCTGGGCCGGCACAACAAGGTCTACGAGGCGCCGCGCGAGCTGATCGGCGCGGCGGGGGCCAACCTCACCGAGATGCCGCGGCACGCCGAGCGCAGCTTCTGCTGCGGCGCCGGCGGTGCGCGCATGTGGATGGAAGAGCACATCGGTAAGCGCATCAACCACGAACGTGTGGACGAGGCGCTGGGCACCGGCGCCGCCACCATCGCCACCGGTTGCCCGTTCTGCCGGGTGATGGTCACCGACGGTGTCAACGACCGGCAGGAAGAGGCCGGCCGCAGCGGCGTCGAGGTGCTCGACGTCGCCCAAATCCTGCTCGGGTCCCTCGAGTACGACAAGGCGATACTGCCCGAAAAGGGAACGGCCGCAAAGGAAGCCGAGAAGCGGGCGGCTGAGGCGCCCAAGGCCCCCAAGGCCTCCGTCGCGACCGCGCCCGCCGAAGCGCCGGCCGAGGAGGCCGATGAGGCCACCGAGACGGCCGAGGCCCCGAAGTCCGAGGTGCCCGCCGCGCCGGTGAAGGGGCTCGGGATCGCCGGGGCCGCCAAGAGGCCGGGCGCGAAGAAGGCCGCACCTGCGGCCGCGGCATCCGCGCACGCCGGCGAGGCCAAGGCCACCGAGGCGCCCGTCAAGGGCCTCGGGATTGCGGGCGGTGCCAAGCGACCGGGAGCCAAGAAGGCCGCACCCGCGGCCGCGCCCAAGGCAGAGGCGGCCACGGAAGCCAAGGCCGAGCCCGCTGCCGAGGAAGCCAAGGCCACCGAGACACCGGCCAAGGGGCTGGGCATCGCCGCGGGCGCCAAGCGTCCCGGCGCCAAGAAGGCCGCACCCGCGGCGGCGCCCAAAGCCGAAGCTGCCCCGCAGGCCGAGGCGCCCGCTTCTGAGACGAAGGCCGACGAGCCGAAGGCCGAAGAGGCCAAGCCTGCGGCCGCGCCGGTGAAGGGCCTCGGCATCGCCGCGGGCGCCAAGCGTCCCGGTGCCAAGAAGGCGGCCCCGGCCACCGAGGCGAAGGCCGAGCCCGAAGCGAAGGCCGAGCCCGAAGCGAGGGCCGAGCCTGAAGCGAAGGCCGAGCCCGAAGCGAAGGCCGAGCCCGAGCCCGCCGAGCCGGCTCAGCAAACCAATGGCGACGTGGCCCCGCCGGCACAGCCCGTCAAGGGGCTGGGCATCGCACGCGGCGCGCGTCCGCCGGGCAAGCGCTGACCTAACGATTTGGCTGCTGTCAGCAAATTTCAGTGGACAGTAATGGCACCATTGGTGACGTGACCACTCACCAGCTGCCCCTGAACGCCTCCGCTCACCAGCGGCAGCGGACTTTCGCGCAGTCGTCCAAGCTTCAGGACGTCCTGTACGAAATCCGCGGACCGGTGCATGCCCAGGCCGCGCGGCTGGAGGCCGAAGGCCACCGCATCCTCAAGCTCAACATCGGCAACCCGGCCCCGTTCGGCTTCGAGGCGCCCGACGTGATCATGCGCGACATGATCCAGGCCCTGCCGTACGCCCAGGGCTACTCGGACTCGCAGGGCATCCTGCCCGCGCGCCGGGCGGTGGTGACCCGCTACGAGCTGGTCGAGGGATTCCCCCGGTTCGACGTCGACGACGTCTACCTGGGCAACGGGGTGTCCGAGCTGATCACGATGACGCTGCAGGCGCTGCTCGACAACGGCGACGAGGTGCTGATCCCGTCCCCCGACTACCCGTTGTGGACGGCCTCGACCTCCCTGGCCGGGGGCACCCCCGTGCACTACCTGTGCGACGAGACGCAGGGTTGGCAGCCCGACATCTCCGACTTGGAATCCAAGATCACCGAGCGTACCAAGGCGCTGGTCGTGATCAATCCCAACAACCCGACGGGCGCGGTCTACAGCCACGAGGTCCTGACCCGGATGGTCAACCTGGCGCGCGAATACCAGCTGCTGCTCCTGGCGGACGAGATCTACGACAAGATCCTCTACGACGACGCCAAGCACATCAACGTGGCCTCGCTCGCGCACGACATGCTTTGCCTGACCTTCAACGGCCTGTCGAAGGCCTACCGGGTCGCCGGCTACCGGGCGGGCTGGCTCGCGATCACCGGCCCCAAGGACCACGCCGGCAGCTTCATCGAGGGCATCAACCTGCTGGCGAACATGCGGCTATGCCCCAACGTGCCCGCGCAGCACGCGATCCAGGTGGCCCTCGGCGGCCACCAGAGCATCGACGACCTGGTACTGCCCGGCGGTCGGCTGCTCGAGCAACGCGACGTCGCGTGGGAGAAGCTCAACGAGATTCCGGGGGTGTCCTGCGTAAAGCCCGAGGGGGCGCTGTACGCGTTCCCGCGGCTGGACCCCGAGGTCTACGACGTCACCGACGACGAGCAGTTGGTGCTCGATCTCCTCCTGCAGGAGAAGATCCTGGTCACGCAGGGCACCGGGTTCAACTGGCCCGCTCCGGATCACCTGCGCATCGTGACGCTGCCGTGGTCCCGCGACCTGGCGGCCGCGATCGACCGGCTGGGCAACTTCCTGGTCAGCTATCGCCAGTAAGGAAGCTCGCAGGTAGCGCCCTCTACGCTCGACCGGGTGACTCACTCACACGCGCATTCGCATGACTTGTCGGGGCCGGCCCCGGTGGGCCCGCTGCCCGCCAAGATCGTCGTCGGCCTACTGATCGCGATCGGTGTGGCGGTGGTCGTCGGTGCGATCGCGTTGTGGCCCAGCCGCCAACACGTCGACATCCCCATGCCGTATCAGAACGCGAACGGTGGCGCGGTGACCACGCAGGCCGGGCACGTGCTGTCCAGCGCGCTGGGCAACTGCGGCAGCCCGTCGGCCAGTCAGGTGCTCACCACCGAGCCGAAGCCGGGATCACCGGACAACGGCCGCTGCGTGCAGACCCTGGTCGCGATCGACTCCGGTCCGAACGCGGGCGCCAACACGCTGCTGGAGTCCTCCCCCGGCCCCGGCCAGCCGAAATTCGCAGCGGGAGACCGTATCCGGCTGTCCCGGCAGGTCGACGATCGAGGTACCACCAGCTACGCGTTCTATGACTTCGAACGCGGCTGGGCGCTGGTCGGGCTGGCCATCGCCTTCGCGGTGGTCATCGTCGCCGTGGCGCGCTGGCGAGGGTTGCTGGCGCTGGTGGGCATCGTGGTCGCGTTCCTGGTGCTGGTGGTGTTCTTACTGCCGGCGCTGCGCGAGAACGCTCCCGCGGTTCCGGTGGCGCTGGTCGCCGGGGCGGCCATCCTCTACGTGGTCATCTACCTGGCGCACGGGGTCAGCCTGCGGACCAGCGCCGCGCTGCTAGGCACCCTGTCATCGTTGCTGCTGGCCGCGGGATTGTCTTGGGCGGCAATACAACTGGCGCAGCTGACCGGGCTGTCCGACGAGCAGAACGCCACCGTCAGCGCATATCTGGGCCACGTGTCGATCAGCGGCCTGCTGCTCGCGGGCTTCATCATCGGGTCGCTGGGGGTGCTCAACGACGTGACCGTGACCCAGGCTTCGACGGTGTTCGAGCTCGCCCAGCTCGGCGAAAACACAACGCGGCGTGCCATTTTCGGTGGCGCGATCCGGGTGGGTCGCGATCACATCGCCAGCACCGTGTACACGCTGGTTTTGGCCTATGCCGGCAGTTCGCTGCCGCTGCTGTTGCTGTTCAGCGTCGCCAACCGCGCGCTGACCGACGTACTGACCAGCGAGAGTGTGGCCGTCGAGATCTGCCGGTCGGCGGTCGGCGGCATCGCGCTGGCGCTGTCGGTACCGCTGACGACGGCGATCGCTGCGGTGCTGGCCAAACCTAGTGAAACCGGCTCCGCTCCAACAACTCCAGCAGATAGCCGCCATAGCCGGACTTGAGCAGCTTCTGGGCGCGCTCGGACAGTTGATCGTCGGTGATCCAGCCCCTGCGCCACGCCACTTCCTCGGGGACGCTGACCTTCAGGCCTTGCCGACGTTCCAGCGTGCGGACGAAATCGCTGGCGTCCAGCAGTGAGTCGAACGTGCCGGTGTCCAGCCACGCCGTACCGCGGGCCATCACCGCGACCGACAACCGGCCCCTGTTGAGGTAGATCTGGTTGACCTCGGTGATCTCGTACTCACCGCGCGCCGACTTCTTCAAGCTCTTGGCGATCTCGATCACGTCGTTGTCGTAGAAATACAAACCCGGCACCGCGTAATTCGATTTCGGAGTCTCGGGCTTCTCCTCCAGCGACAGCGCCGTGCCGTCGCCGCTGAACTGGACGACACCGTAGGCCGACGGGTTGGCCACCCAGTAGGCGAAAATCGCTCCCCCACTGATGGATTGGAAACGGCTCAGGCTGGTGCCCAGTCCCGGGCCGTAAAAGATGTTGTCGCCCAACACCAAAGCCACCGATTCGGTGCCGATGTGATCGGCGCCCAAGACGAATGCCTGGGCCAGACCGTCTGGGCGTTCCTGTGTCACGTAGGTGATGTTGACCCCGAACTGCGAGCCATCCTGCAGCAGTCGCCGAAAACCGTCCGCGTCATGCGGGGTGGTGATCACCAGGATGTCGCGGATGCCGGCCATCATCAGGGTGGACAGCGGGTAATAGACCATCGGTTTGTCGTACACGGGCAGCAATTGCTTGCTGATGCCCGTCGTGATCGGGTGCAGGCGCGTGCCCGAGCCGCCGGCCAAGATGATCCCGCGCATGAATGGCTCCTAATGCCTTAGGTAACGAGGTCGCGCTCGGTGAGTTCGGTGGCCGCCAGCGCCGACGCCAGGTCCTGATGACGGAACACCGAGGTGACATGGTCGTGTACCACCCGGAAGGCCAACGCGTTGCGGGTGACTGCGCCCGAATCGTCGGGAGCGCTGCCCTTTTGTTCGACGACCACGACCCCGTCGTGCACGTACATCTGGCCCAGTTCCGCGGTCACCTTGCGCGAGGCGGCCCATTGGCGCAGCGCCGCATGGCCTTGGGCGCCTCCGTGCGCGTCGCCAATCTCGATGTCGTCGCTGGACAAGGACTCCAATGTCTCGATGTCAGCGGCATTCAGGGCGTCATGCCACGCCAAAACGGTGGCGATCTCCGATGTGGTCATGGTGTGCAAATTACCGTGCGGCTTCGCGGCTAGAGAGGCGTACGGTCCAACCAGCCGTTCCACACGCCCTCGTCGCCGAACAGCTCGACGCCGGTGTCGGCGAGCGGCACGCGGCGCAGGATCGCCAGCAGCAGGTCGGTTGCGCCTCCGCGCAGCGCTGCCGAACCCTTGCCATGCTCGTGCGACCAGGCGATGCGCCCATCGTCGACGCGGATCGTCCACTCGCCGGCTTCCCCCAGGCCGGAATCGGTGGCGTGCAAGTGCAGCGTGTCGCCGTCCGCGAGCGGCAACGGCGCGCCGTCGCGTCCCGCCTGGATCGCGACCCGCTCGAGCCATTCGGTGATCCCGTCGGCCGCCACATCCGGCTGGAGCGTGAATTCGCTTCCGACGGCGAGCGCGGCATCGGCCCGGTGGACCGCGACCTCGTGCAGGCGGCGCCGCACCCACCAATTCGCCGGTCGCGGACCGAGAAACGTCCATACCGGCGTCTGGACACCCGTCAGCTCGACGGCGTCGATCAACCGCTGAGCGCCGCCGTGCAGCCACGAGATCGCGTCGGCCGGGTCGGGTGGCGGCTTGCCGCCCTCGACCGTGCGGGGGTCGAGGTAGCCCTCGAGCCGGTCGCGCACGATCTGCGCGGCCCAGCGGTCGCCGCGGCCGACGTGGCGGAACAGTTGGCTCATGCTCCAACCCGGACAGCTCGGCACCGGGGTGGACTCGTCGACATCGCGGAAAAGCTCCGCAAAAGCCCGGTTTTCGTCGAGGAACGCGCCAGCATAGTCCACGCGGGTCAGGCTACTCGCCGGGTCAGTCGAGGCGCTGCGACGCTACGGGCGCGGCGCGCCCAAACGGAACACCTTCCACCCCGCCTGCGTCCAGCGGGCCGCGTCGAGGCAGTTGCGGCCGTCGACGATGACTTTGGCCCGCACCAGGTCGGCCAGGTCGTCCGGGTCGAGCTCGACGAACTGGCGCCATTCGGTCAACACCAGCACCGCATCCGCGCGTTCGCAGGCGTCTTCGACCGACACCGCATAGTGCAGCGTCGGGAACACCCGCTGCGCGTTGTCGAGGGCTTTCGGGTCGTACACGTTGACCGCGGCGCCGTTGAGCTGCAGCTGGCCCGCGACGTTGAGCGCGGGCGAGTCACGGACGTCGTCGGATTCGGGTTTGAACGCGGCACCTAGCACGGCGATGTTGGCGCCCAGCAACGAGCCTCCGCACGCCGCGGTCGCCAATTCGACCATCCGGGTGCGCCGGCGCATGTTGATGCTGTCCACCTCGCGCAGGAACGTCAGCGCCTGGTTGGCTCCCAACTCGCCGGCGCGGGCCATGAACGCCCGGATGTCCTTGGGCAGACAACCACCGCCGAAACCCAAACCGGCGTTGAGGAATTGACGTCCGATGCGGGGGTCATATCCGAGCGCGTCGGCGAGCATGCTGACGTCGGCACCGGCGGCCTCGCACACTTCGGAGACCGCGTTGATGAACGAGATCTTGGTGGCCAGAAAGGCATTGGCCGAAACCTTGACCAACTCCGCGGTCTGCAGGTCCGTCACCAGGAACGGCACATCCGCGTCCAGCAAGGCGGCGTAGAGCTCGCGTAACGCCGCCTCGGCGCGCACCGAATCAGGCTGTACGCCAAGGACTATGCGGTCCGGGTGCAACGTGTCGTGCACGGCGTAGCCTTCGCGCAGGAACTCCGGGTTCCACGCGACTTCGACGTCCACCCCGGGGGGAGCCAGCGCCGCGGCGCGCTGGCCGAGCTCGGCCGCAGTTCCCACGGGCACAGTCGATTTGCCGACCAGCACCGCCGAGCGGGTCAGCCTGGGTACCAGCTCATCGATGACGGCGTTGACGTGGCGCAGGTCCGCGCCGTATTCGCCCTTCTTCTGCGGCGTGCCCACACCGAGGAAGTGCACGTCGGCGAAGTCGGCCGCCATGTCGTAGTCGGTGGTGAAGTGCAGTCGTCCCGCAGCAATGTTGTCGGTCAAGATCTTTGGCAGGCCAGGCTCGTAAAACGGAACTTCACCGCTCGCGAGCTTGGCGACCTTACCGGGGTCGATATCTACCCCCACGACCTCATGTCCCAGTTCCGCCATCCCGGCGGCGTGAGTGGCGCCCAGGTAACCCGTGCCAAAGACGGTGCATCGCATACCACCCTTGTAGGTGGCCGCGATTAGCTAACTCCATCCCCTGGCTAAGCGTCAGGTAAACGAATGATGACAGATGGCCGCAGTGGCGCTAGGTAGGGCTAGTGGCGACCGAAACCGCCGTGGCCGCCCCCGCCGCCACCGAAGCCGCCGTGGCCGCCGCCACCGGGGAACCCGGGGAATCCGCCGCCGCCGTGCGGCCCCTCGCCGCCACCGCCGTGCGGTCCCCATCCGCCGCCGGGTGGCCCGAATCCGCCCGGTCCGCCGCCGCCGAGGCCCGGGATGGGCAGCGGGATGGGAACCGGAATGGGCGCCATAGGCGGTGGAGCCGGGGCCGGGGCAGGGGCCACCGGGATCGGCGCGGGAGCCGGCGCCTCGGGAACCGGAACCGGAGCGAGCTGGACGGGAGCGGGAGCCGGAGCCTCGGGAGCAGGAGCAGGCGCCGGCGCCTCAGCGGGAGCCGGAGCCGGCGCCGCCGGCGCCTGAAGCGGGGCCGCTGGCACCGGTGCCGGGGCTTCCGGCGCGGGAGCGGGCCGGGTGGGCGCGACGACGACGTTCTGGTTCGGGCTGGGGCGCACACTTGCCGTCGGCCGGATGGCGATGGCCAGCGAGACGACCAGCGCGACCACACCGATGACGAAGACTCCGCCGACGATGCTTCCCACCAGCCGGAACGAACCGCGCTGCTCGTGATAGCCGGCGTCGACCAGCTCCGTCGCGGCAGTGTGCTCGCCGGTGTAGAACTCGTCTAAATCGTCGGGCACGGCGCTGTACGCGAGGGCGTCGGCGCCGGCCTCACCGGGAAGGTCGAAGTAGCCGGGAGCCACCGCGAACGGGTTGATGGCACCGGTGCCGGGATCCTGCGCGTAGGCCAGCGCCGCGGTGGACGACGAGAACAGCGGGGCGTTCGCCGATGCCAGCGCGGCTCCACGGGCCAGTGCCGTCTCCGGCTCTTCGGCCGCCGTCAGGGGAAGAGAGGTCGCCGCTTCCAGCGCGGGCTTGATCAGGGGGACGTCGATGCCCTGCCCGACGACGAACACGCCGTCCGGCCGGTGCTGCAAGGACTCGGCATCGGAGACCATCGTGGCCAGTTGGGCCACCGCGGCCTCGTCGTCGTCGGGCAGGGCCTGGCGACGGACCTCGGCGATCGACCCGTCCGCGCTGTTGACGATGGCCAGAGTCGCGGTGTCGGGCTCGATGTAGAGCAGCGCCGTCTGCGCGTAGTTGGTCTGGCTGCCGACCGCTTGGGCCAGCGCCGCCGCGGCCAGAAAGGCCGAGACCAACATCACGTTCTCGACCTTGTGGGCGGCCAGCGCATCACGCAGCGCGGCGGCCTCGACGGGATCGGTGAACGTGACTCCGGTCGACGCCAGCTGGTAGCCGCCCTCGGCAGCGCCCTCGCGCGTCCCTAGAATCGCGGAGACGACCTGGTCGGCTGCGCTGATTGTTGCTGCGTCATTCTCGGGCGGTACCTCGAAATTGTCTTGGTCGACAGTCGCGCCGTCGCCGTTTTCGCCTTCGACCAGCACCATCCCGACTGCTGTCGGCGCCATCGACACGCCAAGTACGGTGTCCAATGCTCCTCCAAAGTCGCTTGCCAGTCTGTGACGATAGGGAGGGTCTTTGTCGCGCGGTCTGATGGCGCGATTAATCGCCGGTCCCCACCGTGTGTTCCCCTAGTGTGCCGATTTTACGCGCTTTGCGGCGCCGGCGGCCAGGGCGGGACGTTCTCTACGGGAGTGGGATCCCCTGTCCGCCCAGGTGGCGGTGCAACCAGTCTTCCCAGTGTTGGTGGTCCTCGGAGTGTGGCGACGGCGTCTGCTGCGAGGCAGGTGGAGGCGCTGGGGGCGGTGCCTCGGGCGGCGGTGCCGCCGATGGTGGCGGCGGGCCCGGCGGGCCTGCCTTCGGCGGCGACGCCGTCTCCGGTGCGACGACGTTTGTGCTGGTACCGGGCGGCTGATCGGAATGCGGCCGATCACCGATGGCCAGCACGAGCGCCACCACACCGCCGACGAAGACAGTCGTCACGCACGCGACGATCAACAACAACTTCCGGCGGTTTCGCGGTTCGGCGCTGGATTGAGCCTCGTCCGGTGCGTCGGTCTCGGCTTCGCCCAGGGCGCTGTACGCGAGCACGCCCGGCGCGATCGGGGGATTCTGCACGGGAGGCATCGACAGCGTCCGAGGTGCGCCGAGCTCCGCGTTCGCCGCCGCCAGCGACGCCCCGCGCGCCAACGCCAACTCGGGCTCCTCGGGCGTGATCAGCGACAGTCGGGTCGCCGCCTCGAGCGTCGGTTTGATCGACCGGATGTCCACATCCGAGCCCACGAGGAACACCCCGTCCGGGCGGCCGCTCATCGACTCGGCTTTCGAGACCATCGTGGCGAGCTTCGTCAGCGCCGCGTCGCGGTTGTTGGGCAACGGATGGCGATGCACGTCGGCCACGGATCCGTCGGCGGAGTCGACAACGGCCAACGTCGCCGTGGTCGGTTCCACGAGCAGCAGTGCGGTGCGGGCGCAATCGGTCGCACTGCCGGTCGCCTGTGCAAGTGCGGCCGCGGACATGAACGCGGAAACCAGCATGACGTTCTCGATCTTGCGTGCCGCCAGCGCATTTCGCAGCGCAGCGGCCTCGGCCGGATTGGTCCAGCTGACGCCGCTGGATTTCAGTCGGTAGCCTCCGTGGGCCGCGCTGTCGCGCGTCCCGAGTATGGCCGCGATCACGTGGTCTGCCGCTGCGGCGGCCGTCGAGTTGCCGCCCAAGGCAAAGCCGTTCTGGTCAACGATGACTCCGTCGGCGGCGTCGCCTTCGACGAGCACCATGTGAACCGTCTCGGGTGCTAGAGACACGCCAAGTACGACGTCCAACGTTCCTCCAAATCCGTTGTTACCGGTGGCCGTGGCCGCCGCCGAAACCGCCGTGGCCACCGCCGAAACCGTGGCCACCGCCGAAACCGCCGAAGGGCCCGTGGCCACCGCCGAAACCGCCGAAGGGCCCGTGACCGCCGCCGAATGGACCGTGGCCACCGAACGGTCCGTGGCCGCCCCCAAACCCGGGCACCGGCGGCCGGATGACCGGCGCGCGCGGAATGAACACCGGCGGCGGAATGACGGGAATGGGCGGCGCCGCGGGAGCCGGCGCGACGAAAGGTGCGTGCATGGGGTGCGGCACGGCCACCGGCCTGGGGGGCTCGATCTTCGGCTGCACTTGGGCGGGTGCCGGCGCCGGCTTCGGTTGCGCCGGGGTGACGACGTTTTCGTTGGGGCTCGGGCGCAGGGCGACCGTCGGGCGAATGCCGATCGCCAGCGCGATCTCGAGCGCGACGACGACGGTGATGAAAATTACTGCGAGAGCGCTACTTACAAGTAGAACGTTCTTGCGCCGCTCAACTTTTTCGTCCAGACCGATGACCGTCTCGGCGTCGGCGTCCTCGTCCGGCACGGCGCTGTACGCGACGTTGGATTTGGCTTCTGCCGCGCCGGCCGCGAGCTCCGCAACGTTGCGGTAGTCGGGCAGGTAGGCGGGCAGCAGTCCCGGGGACTGCCCGGTAAGGGCCAGCGGGTCGACCTCACCGGTGCCCGGATCGAGCGCGTAGGCCAGCGCGACCGTCGACGACACGAATAACGGGGCATTCGCCGACGCCAGGGCCGCGCCCCGCGCCAATGCCATCTCCGGCTCGTCGGGCACCGACAGTTCCAGTGACGTCGCCACTTCCAGGGCTGGCTTGATCAACGGGATGTCGACACCGGAGCCGACGACGACCAGGCCCTCGGGATGCGAGTCGAGCGACTCGGCGCTGGAGGCGATGTCGGCAAGCTCGGCGACCGCTTGGTCCTCGTCGTCTGGCAGATTCCTCCGAACCACCTGAGAGATCGAACCGTCGGACGTGTTGACCACGGCCAGAGTGGCCGAGTAGGGCTCGACGAAGAGCAGCCCGGTCCGCGTGTAGTCGATGGCTTCACCGACCGCCTGGGCCAGCGCGGCCGCGGCCATGAAGGCCGACACCAACATCACGTTCTCGACCTTGTGAGCGATAAGAGCGTCGCGCAGCTGCGCCGCCTGGACGTGATCGGTCCAGGTCACTCCGGTCGACAGCAGCTCGTAGCCGCCATTTGTGGCGCCCTGGCGGGTACCCAGAATCGCCGAAATCACCTGGGAGGGAGCGGTTGACGGCCCGCCGGAGCGCAGGCCATTGCCCTCGACGTCGAAGTTTTCCTGGTCGACGGTGACCCCGTCGGCGCTTTCTCCTTCGACCAGCACCATGCGTACCTTCGTCGGCGCCATCGAGACGCCAAGCACGATGCCTTCCACTGCTGAAGCTCCCCCTAGCTAGTTTGCTCCACCGCACGACGATTTCGCCGTACGCGGCGCACGCCGGCACTCACCACCGATTTCTTGCCACAGCAGCGCTCGGGCTGAAATCCGGGGATATTGCTGGGCTTATGAAGTTCTGGCTGCTGAGGCGGCGCTTCAGGTCAGCCTCAGTCACTCAACCCTACCCGCGCGGCGCTGAGAGGGCGCTGAGTGTGTTTGGCTGCGGTTCCCGTCGGGTCAACCGTCGCTTCATATTCAGCGGCAGTCGCTACCTGTGTCCGCCACCACCGCCGCCGCCGCCGGCGTGGCCGCCACCGCCGCCACCGCCGAAGCCACCGCCGCTGTGGCCGCCACCGAAGCCGCCGCCACCGCCGCCGAAGCCACCGCCGGGGTGGCCACCGCCGAAGCCGCCACCACCATCGAACGGGCCACCACCGCCGTGGCCGCCGCCGAACGGACCGCCGCCACCGAAGGGACCTCCGCCGAACGGACCGCCACCAGCGTGGCCGCCACCCGGCTCACCGCCGCCGATACCGGGAATGCCAGAGTGTCCGCCGCCTACGCCGCCTGGACCCGAGCCAGGTTCGGGAGCATGCCCGCCACCGAAACCGCCCAGGCCACCTGGACCCGAGCCCGGCTCCGGACCATGCCCGCCACCAAAGCCACCCGGGCCGCCAGGGCCAGAGCCCGGCGCAGGATTGTGGCCGCCGCCGAAACCGCCGGGACCACCCGGACCCGAGCCCGGCTCCGGACCGTGCCCGCCACCGAAGCCGCCGGGACCACCGGGTCCGTTCGGCTTGGGCAGTGTGCCTTCCCCAGGGATTTGGTGCGGCGGAGACTGCGGGCCGGTGCGGCCGATTTCCGGCGGCGACTGAGGCTGCGGAATCTGAATCGGCGGCTGGCGCAGCACCGGTTGCGGTGGCATCAGCCGCGGCGGGGCCTGGATGACCGGCGGATTGATCACCGGATTGGGCAGCGGCACGTGGACGGGAGGGAGCACGACCGGCACCGGTACCGGAACCGGGGCCGCGGGTAGCGGAGGGGCCGCCGGAATCGGCGGGGCCACTGGGAGCGGCGCGGCGGCCGGCGGAGCGATCGGCCGGGGCGCCGCCACCGGCGCCGGCGCGCTGAGCTTTTGCGCCGGCGCTGCCGCCTCGACCGGGGCGGGCGCGGGCGCGGCGGGGACGATCAGGTGCTGGCCCGGGGTGGGTTGCAGAGCGATCGTCGTATTGCGAATGCCGATCGCGAGCGCGATCTCCAGCGCCAGCACCGCGCTGATGCCGACCACTGCCAAGCAGCTGCCGATCAGCAGGACCGGCCTGCGGCGCGGTTCGGGCCGGCTTTGTTCGGGAAGGAAAAGCTTTTCGATGACTACGGTCGGCGAGTCGGCGTCCTCGTCCGGCACGGCGCTGTAGGCCAGGTCGTCCTCGCCGGGTTCCGCACCGAACGGGGTGTAGAGGTACTCGGGCAGTGAATACTGGTCAACCGCACCGGTTCCCGGGTCTTGCGCGTAAGCGAGCGCGGCGGTCGAGGACGCGAACAGCGGCGCGTTCGCCGAGGCCAGGGCGGCCCCGCGGGCCAGCGCGGTCTCCGGCTCCTCGGGCGCGCTCACCTCGAGGTAGGTCGCCGACTCCAGCGCAGGTTTCAGCGGCGCGATGTCGACGCCCGAGCCGACCAGGAACAGGCCGTCCGGCGCCGATTCGAGCCGCTCCAGCCCGGAGACCATTCCGCGGAGTTGCGCTGCGGCTTCCGGGTAGGAATCCGCGTGGATCTGCTGCTTATAGACGTCGGGGATGGAACCGTCGGAGGTCTCGACGACGGCCAGCGTCGCGGTGTCGGGTTCCACGAACAGCACGGCGGTGCGCTCATAACCCATTGCGCCGCCGACATTTTGGGCCAGCGCCGTCGCGGCGAGAAATGCCGAGACCAGCATGACCTTGTCGATGCGGTGCGCGGCCAGCGCGTCGCGCAGCGCCGCGGCTTCCAGTTGATCGGTCCACGTCACGCCGATGGACGAGAGCTCCAGCCCGGCATCGGCCGCACCCTCCCGGGTGCCCATGATCGCGGCGAGCACTTGGTCGGACGCGGTCGTGGTGGCCGGGTTATCGGCAGCCGTGACGTCGAAGACGTCCTCTTCTACTGTGGCTCCGTCAGCGTATTCGCCTTCTACGACAACCATTTGGACTGATGCCGGTGCCATCGACACCCCGAGCACGATATCCAATACCAACCCCTCCAAAGGTATTGCAGATGAACCATGGCCAGGCGGAGGAAAAGAACCATGGCTAACTAAGTATCCCCCAAAAGCGCCGCACGGGAGCCCCGCCGAAGCTATGTAGAACTTATGAAGTTCTGATAGGAGCGCGACGGGGTAGGTCCTCGCTGGCCCTGATACTTCGACCCTACGCGGGAGCTGCCGTACGGGTGCTCGGCCGGGCTCGTGAGCCGCAGGATGCACAGCTGGCCGATCTTCATGGTTGGCCACAGGGTGATCGGCAGGTTGGCGACGTTGGACAGTTCAAGGGTGATGTGGCCGCTGAAGCCGGGGTCGATGAAGCCGGCGGTCGAGTGAGTTAGCAGGCCGAGTCGGCCCAGGGACGATTTGCCTTCCAGCCGCCCCGCGAGGTCGTCGGGCAGCGTGATGAGCTCAAGCGTCGAGCCGAGCACGAACTCACCGGGATGCAGCACGAACGGCTCCCCCTCGGCGGGTTCCACCAAGCTGGTCAGCTCGTCCTGCTGCTTCGCCGGGTCGATGTGGGTGTAGCGCGTGTTGTTGAACACCCGGAACATGCAGTCGAGGCGGACATCGATGCTGGATGGCTGCACCATCTTGTCGTCGAACGGGTCGATGCCCAACCGTCCGGCGGTGATTTCGGCCCTGAGGTCACGGTCGGAGAGCAGCACCCGACGAGCCTATCTGCTGGACGTGCGTCAGATGCTA
>NZ_JAFAUS010000441.1 GCF_019243155.1 Mycobacterium sp. | reverse complement strand
GCTACGCGGACAAACCCCTGGCTGTAAGCGTTGTAAAAGTCCATCGCCCTTCCATTGTCGCCTTAGCTGTGTCAACAAGTATTCGCCGGGTATCACCCCAGCATGAGTGACACCGCCGTTTTGGTCGTCGACATGATGAACAGTTATGAGCATCCCGACGCTGACACATTGATACCCAACGTCGGCAGGATCATCGATCCGCTGGCCGATCTGGTCCGGCGGGCACGCGAATCCGATGACGTGGACCTGGTGTACGTCAACGACAATTACGGCGATTTCACCGCGCAGTTCTCCGACCTGGTGGATGCCGCGTGCAACGGCGCACGGCCCGAGCTGGTGGACCCGATCGCGCCGGTACCGGGCAGCCGCACCGTCACGAAAGTCCGCCACAGCGCGTTCTACTCGACACCGTTGGCGTATCTGCTCAACCGTCTCGGCACCCAGCGGGTGATCATGACCGGACAGGTCACCGAGCAGTGCATCCTCTACAGCGCTCTGGACGCCTACGTACGCCACTTCCAGGTGGTGATCCCCAGGGACGGCGTCGCCCACATCGACGAGGAGCTGGGCAAAGCGGCGCTGATGATGATGGAACGGAACATGTCCGCCGAGATCACGACGGCAGCGGACTGCCTCAAATGAGCGCGATCCGTACCCTCGAATAGGTGATCACCCGCAGCGCAGAAGCACCCGAGCTGGTCGCGCTGCTGGCCGGCCGGCGGGTGGCGGTGTTAACCGGTGCGGGAATGTCCACGGACTCCGGAATTCCCGACTACCGGGGGCCGGATTCGCCGCCCAGCAATCCCATGACCATTCGCCAGTTCACGTCGGACCCGGTGTTTCGGCAGCGGTACTGGGCGCGCAACCATGTCGGCTGGCGGCATATGGACGACACGCTGCCCAACGCCGGCCACCGGGCGCTGGCCGCGCTCGAAGACGCCTCGGTGGTGTCCGGTGTGATCACCCAGAACGTCGACCTGCTGCACACCAAGGCCGGCAGCCGCAACGTGATCAACCTGCACGGCACGTACGCCGAGGTGATCTGCCTGAGCTGCGGCCACACGCTGAGCCGGGTCGCGCTGGCCGAACGACTCGAGGCTCTCAACCCCGGATTCATCGAGCGCGCCGAGGCGATTGGCGGGCTGGCGGTGGCTCCCGACGCGGACGCGTTCGTCGCCGACACCGCCTCGTTCCGCTACCTCGACTGCCCGCGCTGCGCGGGAATGCTCAAGCCCGACATCGTCTACTTCGGCGAAAGCTTGCCGAAAGAAATTGTGGACCAGGCGTATTCGCTGATCGATCGGTCCGAGGTGCTACTGGTGGCGGGCTCGTCGCTGACCGTGTTCTCCGGCTACCGGTTCGTGCGTCATGCGGCGGCCCGCGACATTCCGGTCGCCATCGTCAACCGCGGCCGCACCCGGGGCGATGACTTGGCCGCCGTCAAGGTCGACGGCGGATGCTCCGAATTGCTGGCTCTGCTCGCGTCGGAGCTGACCGGAGACCTGACGCCGTTGCCCTAAAACGTGACGGGCAGGCTGCGCACGGCGTGGATGAAATTGCCTGCCACGAAAGCCGGTTCGCCCGCCTGAATGCCGGGCAGCTGATGCAGCAACTCGGCGAAGATGGCGCGCAGTTGCGCGCGGGCGACGTGCGCACCGAGGCAGAAGTGCAGTCCGCCGCCGCCGAAGCCGAGGTGCGGGTTGGGATCACGGCTGAGGTTCAACCGCTCGGGGTGGTCGAACACCTCGGTGTCCCAGTTGCCCGAGGAATAGAACATCACCACCTTCTCCCCCGCCAGGATCAACTGGTCGCCGAGTTCGAAATCCGTTGCGGCCGTGCGGCGGAAGGTCATCACCGGGGTGGCCCAGCGAATGAATTCCTCGACCGCCGAGCCGATCCGGTCCTCGAAAGCCGCCAGCAGCCAAGCCCTCTGGTCTGGAAAGTCGGTGAGCGCCTTCATGGCATGGCTGGTGGTCTGACGGGTGGTGTCGTTACCGGCCACGGCGAGCAATACGAAGAACGCGGCCACATCCGCGTCGGACAGCCGGTCGCCGTCGACCTCAGCGTTCACCAGGCTGCTGAACAGGTCGTCGCCGGGGTATTCGCGGCGCGACGCAGCGAGCGAGTTGGCCACCTGGTGCAGATACATCTGGTTCTCCACCAACACTTCCAGCGGGTTGCGACCGTTGAGGTAGTCCGGGTCGGCGTAGGACACCAGCGCGTCCGCGGCGTGCGCCACCTGCTGGCGCTCGGACTCCGGTATCCCCATCATGTCCGACAGCGTCCGGATGGGAAGTTCCTTGGCGCACTGCTGAACGAAGTCGGCGCCGCTGCCGGCGGCCCGCAGCTCGTCGACGATGGTCTTGGCGTTCGATTTGATCGAGTCCTCGATCCGGCGGACCTGCCTGGGGGTGAACGCGGCCTGGGCAAGCTTGCGCAGCTTGCTGTGTCGCGGCGGGTCCATCGCCAGGAACGACTGCGACGCCTCGAGCAACTCCACGGGAATGTTCTCGAACATCACTCCATGGCCGGACAGGAAGACCTCGTTGTTGCGGCTGACCGTGGCGATGTCGGCGCGGCGGGTGACGGCCCAGTAGCCGGGGTCGGCGGGGTCGTGCATCAGGGCGTCTTCGACCGGCGGATGCCAACTGACCGGACGCTCGGCCCGCAGCACGGCGAACGAACGTTCCCGGTCGGCCGCGGTCGTGGACCAGAACGCCCGCGAGGACAGATCGATCGCATCGTAGGCGCGGCTGCCTGGTTTACCGGTCGTCACCGTCATCGTTGCTCCTCCCGTCGCGTATGACCCCAGTCACACTGGACTCGACGATATGCCTAGACACTATGTCTAGTCAATATGTCTGCCCATCGGCTATGCTCTGCGCATGCCATCGGTAACGCGCAAACCGCAAGGTCAGCGTGGGCTGGGCCGCGAGCAGCGGCGCGAGCAGATGGAACGTCGCCTGCTGGACGCGACCGAGCGGCTGATGCGCGAGGGCGCCAGTTTCACCGAGCTCAGCGTCGACCGGCTGTCGGGCGAGGCCGGCATTTCCCGCGCGAGCTTCTACATCTACTTCGAAGACAAGGGCCACTTGTTGCGGCGGCTCGCCGGGCAGGTATTCGGCGACCTGGCCGATGCCGCGCAACGCTGGTGGAGCGTGGCCGGCCGGCGCGACCCCGATGATGTCCGCGACGCGATGACCAACATCATCGCCAGCTACCGGCGGCATCAGGCGGTGCTGATCGCACTCAACGAGATGGCGGCATACGACCCGCTGACGGCGGAGACCTACCGGAACCTACTGACCGGCATCTCGCAGCGAATGACCCGCGTCATCGAGGACGGCCAGGCCGACGGCTCCATCCACGCTGGGCTGCCCGCGCCCACCACGGCAAGCGCGTTGACGTGGATGGTCGAGCGCGCCTGCCAGCAGAACCTTCCGCAAAACCCACCCGACTACGATTCCGAACTGGCCGCCACGCTGGCCGAAATCATTTGGCGCACACTGTATCTGGAGTCAATGTCGCCGCACTGACGCCGGTGTCACACCGTCACCAGATCGTCAGCGTGCACGACGGGCCGGCGTAGCTCGCCGGGCAACTCTGACGTCGACCGGCCCATCATGGTGGAAAGCTCGGCCGCGTCGTAGCTGACCACGCCGCGGGCCACCATCGTCGTTTCCGGCCCGCGCAATTCGACGACGTCCCCGGCGTAGAACCGGCCGGACACCGCGGTGATGCCCGCGGGCAGCAGCGAGCGGCGGTCCCGCACCACCGCGCGCACCGCGCCCTCGTCGAGCATCAGCGCGCCGGATGCATCGGCGGCATAGCGCACCCAAAAGCGGCGCGCCGACATGCGATCGGGGCGGGCGGCGAACACCGTGCCGACCGAGGCGTCGGTGAGCGCGGTCGCGGCGTCGGTTGCGGCGGCCAGCAGCACCGGCACCCCTGCGTCGGCGGCCAGCAGCGCCGACGACATTTTCGACGCCATGCCGCCGGTGCCCAGGTCGCTACCCGGGCCCGCAATCACGCCATCCAGATCCGCCACCCCCGACACCTCGGGAATGAATCTCGCGCCCTTCGCTTTTCGGGGATCGGAGTCATAGAGGCCGTCGATGTCGGAGAGCAGCACCAAAGCCTCGGCACCCACCAGATGAGCCACCAACGCCGAAAGCCGGTCGTTGTCGCCGAACCGGATCTCGTTGGTGGCCACCGTGTCGTTCTCGTTGACGATCGCCACCGCGTGCAGCGCGCGCAGCCGGTCCAGGGTGCGCTGGGCGTTGGTGTGCTGGGCCCGCATCGAAATATCCTGCGCGGTCAGCAGCACCTGCCCGACCGTGCGGCCGTACCGGGCGAAGGCCGCGCTCCACGAGTTCACCAGCGCGACCTGCCCGACGCTGGCCGCGGCCTGCTTGGTCGCGAGATCCCTAGGGCGACGGGATAATCCGAGCGGCTCGATACCGGCGGCGATCGCACCCGAGGACACGATGACGACGTC
>NZ_JAFAUS010000337.1 GCF_019243155.1 Mycobacterium sp. | reverse complement strand
TCGGCGGTGATCGTGGCCTTGGTGGCATCGGGCAGGTTCCAGTAGCCTTTCATCACGTTGTGGCCGCGAATCTGGATCTCGCCGGTCTGCCCTTGCGGGACCTCGACTCCGTCCAGATCGACCACCCGCATCTCGACGCCGTCGATCGGGGTGCCGATCGAGCCCGCCTTTCGGGGCCGGCTCGGGTGGTTGAACGCGGCGGCCGGCGAACTCTCCGAGAGCCCGTATCCCTCGAGAACGGTGCAACCGAAGGCCTTTTCGAAGTCGGTGAGAACCTGGACGGGCATCGCCGCGCCGCCGGATACGCAGACCCGAAGACTCTGCATCGCGCCGGGTTTAGCTTCGTCGGCGACACCGAGCAGCGCCGAATACATCGTCGGCACGCCCTCGAAAACTGTGACGCGATCGCGCTCGATCACCTCGATGGCCTTGCGCGGGTCGAAACGCGGGATCAGGGTCATCATCGCGCCGGCAAGGACCGAGCCGTTGAGCCCGCACGTCAACCCGAAGACGTGAAAAAGGGGCAAACAGCCCATCACCACGTCGTCGGGTCCCGTCTCGACAAGGGTGCGGACACTGACTTCGGCGTTGCGGCCCAGATTGCCGTGAGTGAGCATGGCGCCCTTGGGCTTGCCGGTGGTGCCCGACGTGTGCAGGATGACCGCGACGTCGTCGTCATCGCGTTGCACCGGGGTTTCCTGCGCGGGCAGGTCTGCGATGAGCTTGGCCAGCTCGGCGTCGTCGGCCACCCAGCAGCGGGCGCGCACCTCGGCCGCGCCGGCGGTAGCCTCCGCGGCGAAGGACGGCGCCGCGAACAACGCTTTCGCGCCACTGTTGGACAGGTAGAAGGCCACTTCGCGGGACTTCAGGAGCGGGTTCATCGGAACCGCGACGGCACCCCGATACATGATCCCGTAGAAGGCGAGGGCGAAGGCGGGGGTGTTCGGCAACATCACGCCCACCCGATCGCCGGGCTGGACCCCGGCCCGCTCCAGCAGCGTTGCGACGCGAGCGGCTGCGGCGTCGAATTCGGCGAAGGTGAACTGCAACTCGTCGCAGCGCAGTGCCACCCGGTCGGGATAGCGATCCTTCGACGCGACGAGGTTGGCGCTCAAAGCGGTCATGGGGAGCCTCCTGCGGAATGCTTGACGTGCTGTTTCCAGGGTGATCCTCGCGGCGGCACGCCACAATGTCTGCACAAACAATGCCGAATCCCGTTCGCTGTTAACGCGCACATCCGCCGATACCCGGGCATAGGGTTTCGGAGTATGGGAACGGCATCGAAAAGCCGCGCGCGCGGCGTGGCAGCTGATCCGCACGTGATCGAGCTGGGCAAACTGATGCTTGCCCAAGCCCCGGGACTGGGAAAGGCGATGGCGGAGCTACTCTGCCGCGAGATCGACGCGTACCGCGACGGCACCGTCGTCAGCAAGGCCAAGGTCGCCGAAAGTTGCGTCGCCAACGTGACTTTCATCTTCGATTCGCTCGCCGGGAACGGGGACGCCGACGTCTCGATCGCCGCCCAAACCGGTACCGCCCGCGCGCTCGCCGGTGTGCCGCTGCCGGCCGTGATGACCGCCTACCGGATCGGTTTCCGATTCATGTGGGAGAAGACCCTCGCTACCGCACGCGAAGCGGCGATACCCACCGACGCGATCCTCGATGCCACCGCACGGGTCTTCCTCGCGCAGGACACGTTCGTTCAGGCGATGAGCACCGCCTACCGCCAACAACTCACCGCGCAGATCCTCGAGCGAGAAGAGGAGCGGTCGGCGCTGGTGGAAGCGCTGCTGTCACGACGAATCACCGACCGGCACAACCTGTGGGAAGTGGCCGACCTGCTGCGGCTACCCACCTCGGGACCGTATGCCGTAGTCGCGGCGCAATTGCCCGCGATCGGAAAGCTTGGACTGCCGACCATCGAGAACAAGCTGTCGGTTCGCGACATCCGATCGGCGTGGCGACTGCTACCCGACCTGCAGGTCGGCATCGTCCACCTGCGGGGTCCCAAGACGGCTGATGCCCTCGACGCGCTCGTCGAGGTGCTTCGACAGGCCGCGAGCGCGCGAGTCGGCATCAGCCCGCCGTTTCACGAGTTGGCCGACACCAACGACGCCCTGCGATTCGCGCGGCTGGCGCTGATCGGAAAGCCCACGGCCGATTCGCTCGTCACCGTGTTCGACGACACCCCGCTTGCGATAGCGGCGGTCAGCGCACCGGAGGTCATGGCGAAGATCGAATCCTCGGTGTTGGGCCGGTTGAACGCGTTGCCGGACGACGAGCGCTCGATCCTGCTCGATACCTTCCGGGCGTGGCTTGCGGCCGGCGGCTCCGCCAATGACACTGCGGTGAAGATCTTTTGCCACCCCAACACCGTGCGCCACCGTCTGCACCGCATCGAGGAGCTGACCGACCGATCACTGTCGCGGCCACAAGATCTCGCCGAGCTGTGTCTGGCGTTCGAGATCGAGCGTCGATTGCCCTGAGGGCAAACGGTTTTCGCGCTCTATGCGTAGCCGACCTTGGCCAGGGTGCGTACCCACAGCTCGCGCGCGAGGACGGGATCGTCCGCAGCGCGGTTGGCTCTCGCGCGCTTGCCTTTTGCGTAGTACTCGCCGGCGGTCCAGTCGACGCCGGGCGTGCTGGTCGCCAGCCACACCAACTGGTCGGCGCCGTGGTCCGCGGTCTTGATCATCCGGACCACCGGCGTGCGCTGCATGGTCGTCAGGAACCGCGATCCGGACGAGTGGCCGATGTTGGTGTTGACGAAGCCGGGGTGGACGACCACCGCCGAAAGGCCGTCGGCGTGGTAGCGCCGGTGTAATTCCCTGGTGAACAAGATGTTTGCCAGCTTGGCCACCGCATAGGCTCCGCTGGTCCGGCGCCGAGCGGTCGTCTCGAAATCGGTGATGCTGACCCTGCGAAGCAGCTTCTGCGACGAGCTGGACGTGTTGACGATCGTGGCACGCGAATCCAGCAGCACGTCCATCAACATCGTGGTGAGCAAGAACGGCGCCAAATAGTTGACCTGAAGAGTTATCTCGTGACCGTCGGCCGTCTCGTGCAGCTTGCTGAACACGCCGCCGGCGTTGTTGCCCAACACGTCGATGCGCGGGTATTCCGCGCGAATCTTGTCGGCCAGCGCTCGGACCTGGGACAGGTCGGCATAGTCGGCAACGAAATAGTCCGCGTCCAGCTCCGCGGCCATGGCGGCGGTCTTGCTTTCCGACCGGCCCACCAGCACCACGTTCTCGCCGGCGCCGCGGATCCGTCGCGCCGCCGCGGCGCCGATGCCGTCGCTGGCACCCGTGATGAGTATCGTCCTACGCGTCATTGCCCAGACCTCCACGGGGAGTGTAGCGATCGCACATCGTTCATGGTGCCGATAAGCGGACCGCTGAAACCCCGCCGGTCTCAGACCAACGAGTAGCGCACCGGCAGGTGCTTGAGGCCGCCGACGAACGTGGTGGCGGTCAACGCCGGGTCTGAAGTCAGCTCAATGGATTTGAGTCGGGGCAGCAGCTCCGAGAAGAAGCTGTTGACCTCCATGCGGGCCAGCGCGGCACCCATGCAGAAATGCACTCCGTAACCGAAGGCCACGTGCTTGTTCGGGTCGCGGCCGACGTCGAAGCGGAACGGCTCGTCGAAGGCCTCCTCGTCGCGGTTGGCCGAGACATAGGACAGCAGCACCGATTCCCCCGCCGCGATGGGCACCCCCCGCACGGTGGTGTCCGCGGCGGCGGTGCGCATGAATTCCTTGACCGGGGTGACCCAGCGGATCATCTCCTCGGTGGCCAGCGGCATGAGGTCGAGGTTGCCGCGGAGGCGCTCGAGCTGGTCGGGGTTTTCGACGAGCGCCTGTAGGCCGCCGGAGATGGTGGCGCTGGTGGTGTCATGGCCCGCGGTCGCGACGATGAGATAGTAAGAGACGGTTTCAATGTCCGACAGCGGTTCGCCGTCGATGCGCGCGTTGGCGATCGCCGACGCGAGGTCGTCGGTGGGATGTTCGCGGCGCGACGCGGTCACCCCGTTGAAGTATCCGAACATGTCCAGCAACGCCGGCAGCTGGTCCTCGTTGGTGGTGCCGCGCTTGAATTCGGAGTCTTCACTGCCGAACAACTCCTGGGTGAGCTTCAACATGCGCGGAAAATCGGCCTCCGGCAGGCCCAGCAGCGACATGATCACGTACAGCGGGTAATTGACCGCGACCTGCTGAACGAAGTCGCACTCGGGGCCGACGGCCATCATCTTGTCGACGTAGATCTTGGCCAATTCGTCGACACGAACCTTCAACGCCCGCATCGCCTTTGGACGAAACCAGTCCGAACCGATCGCACGGACCACCCGGTGCTGCGGGTCGTCCAGGTGGATCAGCGTCCGCACACCCGCGGCTTCCGCCTGCGCGTCGCCCTCGGCGGTCGTCAACACCGGGCGGGGCCAGTTGGTGAACAGCATGTTCTCGCGTTCGATGTTCATGACATCGGCGTGTTTGGTGATCGCCCAGAACGGCCGGTAGTTCGGCACCTCGACCCAGGAGACCGGTGCGGCCGTGCGCAGATGAGTCAGCGCCTCGTGCAGTCGCCGCTCGTCGGTGTACGCCATCGGATCCGCCAGTACCTTCGCGGCCTCGTCCATCGTCGTTGTCCTCACGCGTGAAACTCCTTCATGGCAGCGGCAATACAGGACTCGGAAGCGGTTAAAAAGATGGGCAGGACACGGTCGACCGCCCCTTCGCAACGGCTCTTCAGGGCACCGGCGATGGTGTCGACTTCTCCGACGACGGCGAACGCGGCGAGCATCTCGTCATCGATGAGCGAACCCATGGCGTCCCACTCCCCTTGCTTGGAGAGCCGGTTCAGTTCGTTGTGCAGGTCGCCCCAGCCGTGCAGGTCGAGCACCTTGCGGTACGCCGGCGTCGATCCGTAGAAGGCGATCTGCTTGCGGACCGCGGTTGTGGCCGTTGCCAATTCGTCGTCGTTCTCACCAGTTGCGATGAGAACTTCGCTCGACACCTCAAAGTCGTTGCGGTTCCGGCCGGCCCGCCGCAAACCGCGTTCGAGCGCAGGCGCCGTCACCTCGTCGAGGTAGCGCTTGGAGACCATCGGGTGGCCGAGGTGGCCGTCGGCGACCTCGCCGCACATCTCGGTCATCGCCTCGCCGACGGCGGCGAGAAAGACCTTCGGCTCCGGATGCGGGTGCGCTTCCGGGGTGAACATCGGGGTCATGATCTTGTGCGTGTAGAAATCGCCCTCGAAACGCAGCTTGGTCCCGTCCCGCCACGCCGACCAGATCGCGCGCAGCGCGGACACGAATTCGCCCATCCGGCGCGCCGGATGGCTCCACGGCATGCTGAACCGCTTCTCGATGTGGGGCTGTATCTGGGTGCCCAGGCCGAGAATAAATCGGCCCTGGGAGTACGCCTGCAGGTCCCAGCCGATGTTCGCGACGATCATCGGGTTGCGCGCGAACGCCACCGCGATGTTGGTGCCGAGTTCGAGTCGCGACGTGTGTTCGGCGGCCAGCAGCAGCGGCAGAAACGGGTCGTGGCTGGTTTCGGCGGTCCAGCCGCCGTCGTACCCCTGCTCCTCCAGCGCACCGGCCACCTTCCGAACCCGTGCCAGTTGATTGGGGATGCCCCCGTCGATCTTGAGGCGGTGGGCGTTACCCATGCGGGTAACTTTACAGTAAGCAATCCAGTATGTGACCCTGCAAGATCTAAACAGGCGAGCAATCTCCCATCGGGCAGGACTTCGAGGTAGGAAAGACGCATGACAAAACCCCAGGGCTGGGAGGAGACGCTCTCCGACCTCGACCGTCGCCGTCAACACGCGCGGGACATGGGTGGGCCGGAGCGGCTCGAGAAGCATCGCAGCAAGGGCAAGCTCGACGCTCGCGCGCGGATCGACCACCTGCTCGACAAGGGGACGTTCCGTGAGCTCGGCACCCTCGTCGGCGGCGAGATCGCGTCCGACGCGCTGATCGTCGGCTCCGGCCTGATCGACGGCTCGCCGGTGATGTTGGGTGCCGAAGACTTCACCACCGTGGCCGGCAGCATCGGCCCTGGCGGCAACTCGAAGCGCTACCGCATCGCCGAACTGGCGCTGCGCAACAAGATCCCGCTGGTGATGCTGCTCGAAGGCGCGGGCTTCCGACCAGCCGGCGGTCACTACGGTCGTAGCCCGACCGACCTACTCGCGCAGGCGCAATGCTCGGGCCGGGTGCCGACCGTCGCCGGCGTGCTCGGGCCCTCGGCCGGCCACGGCGCACTGGTGGCCCCGGTGTGCGACTTCCGGATCATGAGCAGGCAGGGGGCGATCTTCACCGCCGGGCCCCCCGTCGTCAAAGAGTCGACCGGAGAAGACATTTCGAAGGAGGACCTCGGCGGGCCGGACGTCGCCCTGCCCAGCGGGGTGATCCACAACGTCGCCGAGGACGACGAAGCGGTGATCGCCGACATTCGCCGCTACCTGTCGTACTTTCCGCCCAGCGCGTGGTCGTACCCGAAGCAGCTCGTCGCCTCTGAAGCGGGGGCGGACTGCGAGCCACGGCCGACACCGGAACTACTCGACATCGTCTCTCGCGACAATCGCCGCGTCTACGACATGCGCTCGGTGCTCGACGTGATCTTCGACCGGCCGGACTGGTTCGAAGTCCAGCCCTCGTACGGCAAGGCGATCATCTGCGCGCTGGCCCATCTCGGTGGCCACCCGGTCGCGGTCGTCGCCAACCAGCCGCAGGTGCTCGCCGGCTCCATCGATGCCGACGCCGCGGACAAAGCGGCGCACTTCATCATGGTGGCCGACTCGTTCCACCTGCCGATCGTCTTCCTCGCGGACAACCCCGGCATGCTGCCTGGCAGCCGGTCCGAGCGCACCGGAGTGCTTCGCGCGGGTGCGCGGATGTTCGCCGCGCAGACCGCGGCCACCACGCTGAAGCTGCATGTGACGCTGCGCAAGGCCTACGGGTTCGGCTCGATGGTCATGTCGCTGATCAGTTTCGACAGCCAAGTCGCGACGTTCGCCTATCCCGGCGCGACGATGGGCGCGATGAGCGCGGCCGCGCTGAGCCGGGCATCGCACGCCGGTGAGGACCTGACCGAGATGCTGCGCAACGCCGAGCTACAGGCGTCCTACCGGTCGGCCGAGGGCATGGGATTCGACGAACTGATCGATCCCCGCGAAACCCGGGAGGCCTTGCTGGCTTCCCTGCTTCGGGGGCTGTCCAGCCGGCAGGCGGCGGCCGAGCCGGTGACGCGCACCGTCATCATGCCGTAGGTGGCGCTAGGCGTCCGCGCGGTAGGCCGTGACCACCGGCTCGAGCTCGTCGGGTGTCGCGCCGTGCATGATCACCGCGTCGGCGCCGTAGTCGAACTCTTTACGGATGCGGTCCGCACACTGCTGGGCCGACCCGATGGCCGACGGTTCCAGCCATTCGTCCGGGATCAGCGTTGCGATGTGCTCGATCTGCTCGGGCGTGGCCTTGTGGTCGATCCCGCCCGCGATCGACGTCACCACGCTGTCCTCCCGGAAACGTTGCAGCACAGCGGGATCCCAGCTGTTGGTCCGCACCATGAGATCGCCGTAGCCCTGTAGATACGTGGCCAGCCGCGCGACCGTCTTCTTCAGCCGCAACTCCTCGGGAAGATGATCGCCCACCGTCGCGAAGCATGACCAGACCCGCACGCTGTCGGGATCCCTGCCGGCCTTTTCCGCGGCGGACTTGACCGTCGCCACGCAGCGCTGCAACGTCTCCGGGGTGAAGTAGGTGTGCAGGATGACATCGTCGAACACCCGGCCGCCCAGCGCCAGCGTGTTGGGCCCAAATGCCACCAGCGCCAGTCGAATGTCTTCGTTGAAGTCCGGATCCAGGAATAGGATCGGGTACTTGCCCATCGGGCCGTCGTGGTTGAAGATCAACTCGCCGTGCCACAGTCGGCGCATGACCTGGGCCCAGTCTTCCATCTGTGCGGTGGTGACCGCCGGTATGCCGAATGCTCCGTAGATCGCGGCGATGCCGCGCCCGATGCCCAACGTGAACCGCCCGCCCGAGAGCCGGTGCATGGTGGTCGCCCACGATCCGGTTATCAGCGGGTGGCGGGTGTTGTGATTGGTTGCGGCGGTGGCGATCTGCATCCTGCGCGTCACTGCGCACGCGGCTCCCACTAGAGAAGACGCCTCCTTGACGTTCCAACGCTCGGAGATGAACGCGGTGCCGAAGCCCAGTTCCTCGCCGCGGCGGGCCTCATCCATCAGCGTCGCCGGGCCTTCACCTCCGGCGCCGGCCAGTAGGTAGTAGCCCAATTCGTCCAGTGTGCGATCCGCGCTCAATTCCAAACCCCTTGCTTTAAGCCACAGTTCCAGACCTCGACGATCTTGCCGTCGAGGACCCGAAACACCTCGATGCTGGCGATGTTGGTCTCGCTGCCGTCGCCGGCGGTCACGGTGGAGTCGTACACGATCGCGACATGCTCGCCGTCGCCACCGTCGATGACGATCTTCAGGTCGAATCGCAACGACTCGACAAGCTCCCACATGTCCGCAACGCGTTTCACGGCCTGCGCGTGGGTCAGCGTGTGTGCCTCGCCGACCTCGTGCCGAATAACGTTGTCGCCCAGTAACTCCTCCGCCAACTGGATGTCGTGTTCGTTCCAGACGACGAGGTTGTACAGCTCGACCACCTCGCGGGCGGTCCGGGTTGGGTCACTCACTGGAATACCTCAACCGCGTCGACGTCATCGATCGTCACGATTGCCGGTATGGTGCCACCCGCGTGCAGCGCATCGCTGAGCCACGCGGGAGTCACCTCATCGATCGCGCGGGGCACGCGCACCGCGGCCAGTGTCATGTCAGCTCTCGGCGATATCGTTCAGGAATCGTCGGGTGATCCGTTGCACCCGGCGGGAGAACACGTGACCGACGTGGCTACCGTCGTACCAGTACAACTGGCCCTGCCAGCGCTCCTGCAGCGCGACCGTGGGTTCGCGCATCGCCATCCGGTCATGCCACGCCCCCACGATGAGCCGCCGCTCCGGTCCGGGGCTCGGGGTGACCGCCAGGGGGTCGATCACCGAGGTCAGCTTCGAAACCTCGGGTGACTCCAGCATCTCGCGAAAGCCGTTCCGGGATTGGCCGAAACGCGACATGTGTCGCGCGATCATCCCGTTGAGTCCCAGGATCGGGGTGTAGAGCGCGACGCCGTCAATCTGTGTCTCCAGATGGGAAACCAGCGCCGCCACCGGCGTGCCCATCGAGATTCCTGCTACCACAACGGCGGTGGATTCCGGCTGCGCCCACCGCACCACCGCACGCACCTCGGACACGGCGCGCATCATGCCCGCGACATTGCCCAGCGGATCCACGTCCGGGTACGCCGGCCACTCGCGGCGCCGGCAGCCGTGGCCCGGCTGCACCGGCATCGCGACGTTGAACCCCAACCCGTGATGTATCTGGCCGATCCGGGTCAACAACAGGTCTTCGGTGCCGCCCTGACCGGCGCCGTGCACCCATACCAGCCACGGCCGCGGACCGTCACGGTGCCGACACAGATGCACCGCAGCCCTCGCCGGGCCTCCCAGGCCCTCGGCTTCCAGGGTGGGCGGCAGCGACGGATCATGTTCGAAGGTCAGCCGCTCATAGGCCAGTCCCGCGATACGTCGCTGCTGTATCGAGGTCGCCCGCAGCGGTTTTGGATCGGCATGCGCACCGTCGATGCCGAGCGCGGATAATTCGTCGGCTGCCGCGGCACATGCGTCCGGGGGTCGCATGGCCGCCGGCTTCCCGGCCAACAGCGAAAAGGTGCTCAGGACAAGCTCATCCAGCAGGACCTCGCCGAACTGGCGCACACCACGCGGCGAGACCGGACTCCAGCCCGTCGATTCGTTCAGACCGGCCACGGTGCGGGGCAACAACATCCCGAGTTCGCGGGTCGCTTCCTTGGCCAGACCCAATCCACGCGTCACGCTGGGCATTTCGTTCCCCTACGTGAGCTTGAAGCCGGTGTATCCGCCGGCCGCGATTTCGTCGCAGCGGCGGCGGTACTCGGGGATCCCGCCGGTATAGCCCATGTACATGCGCTTCTTGCCGGGAACATTGCCACCGTTGTACCAGGAATTGCAGGACGGGTGAACCAGCACGGTCGGCGCGACGAGCGCGGTCGCGTGGTCGATCCACTCCTGCTGCGCGGTCGGCAAAGCCTCAATCGTGCGGATTCCCTGGGCGCGCAGATGCGCGATGCAATCACCGATCCATTCCACATGCTGCTCCAATGCCGCAACGAAGTTCGTGGCGGCGCTCGGGCTACCCGGCCCCTGGATGGTGAACAGGTTCGGGAAGCCGGCGACCGCCAACCCAAGATAGGACAGCGGACCTTCGCTCGCCCAGAATTCGCCGAGCGAAAGCCCGTCTCGGCCGCGGACGTCGATGCGGCTGAGCGCCCCGGTCATCGCGTCGAACCCGGTCGCGTAGACGATCACGTCGAGGTCGTAGGACGCGTCCTCGGTGCGAATGCCGTTCGGTGTCACCTCGCGGATCGGGCTCTTGCGCAGGTCGACGAGCTCGACGTTGTCCCGGTTGAATGTCTCGTAGTAGCCCTGGTCGATGATCGGCCGCTTGCACGCGAACGGGTGCACGGGCACCAACGAAGCCGCCGTCTTCGGGTCAGTGACGATACGGGCGACGGCCTCCCCGTACAGCTGTGTCGCCATCCGATTGGCTTCGATGTCGAAGAAAATGTCACCCCAGTTGAGCGCGCCCATGACGCCGTGCTCCTCGATCGCGCTCAGCTGCTCTTCGCGCGTCGCCGTTTTCAGCGGCGGCCTGCTCAGCATCTCCAGCAGCACCGAGAACGCGCTCAGTCGCGCCGCCCCGATGGGGTGTGCCCGCTGCGCGGCGCGGATCTCGTCGTAGCGGGCCTTCATCACGTCCAGCTCGCCGGCCTCGAATCGGTGCACCGTCCAAGGCAGGGTGAACGCCGGAGAACGCTGAAACACGCACAGCTGCAGCGCTTCCCGGGCCGCCACGGGAATCAGCTGGACGCCGGTGGAACCGGTCCCGATGATGCCGACGCGCTTTCCGGTGAGGTCGAAACCCTGCTTCGGCCAGCGACTGGAGTACAGCGAGGTGCCCGCGAAACTCCCCATACCGGGGAAGTCGGGTTCCAGGGGCACCGACAGGATGCCGGAGGCGGCGACGATGAACGGGGCCGTATAGACATCCCCCGTTTCGGTTCGCACCAGCCACGCGCCGGCATCCTCGTCGAAGTTCATCGCGACGACCCTGGTGTCGAATTGAATGTCGCGGCGAAGGTCCAGCCGGTCGGCGACGAAGTTCAGGTAGGCCTCGATTTCGGGCTGGGCCGGCATCGACTCAGTCCAGACCCATTCCTGTTGGATCTCTTCGGAGAAGCTGTACGAGTATTCGATGCTCTCGATGTCGCACCGCGCACCCGGGTACCGGTTGAACAGCCAGGTGCCGCCGACGTTTTCGGCCATCTCCAGCACCCTGGTCCGAACGCCCAGCCGGCGCAGCCGATGCAGCATGTAGAGCCCAGAGAATCCGGCGCCGATGACGATCGCGTCGAACGAGGTATCAGCTTCCGCCATCGTCACCACCGGTCATCTTGAGGATCGTTCGGGTGAGGTGCAGGCTCTTGATCCGCCATGAACCGTCCCGTTTCTCGTAGGTCTCGTGGTAGTGGCCCGCGCCGAACAACTCGTGGCCCTCGCCGAAGATCAACAGGTCCTCCATCGCCCAGATGCCGGTCGCCGTGGTGGCCGAGGTGAGCGTGAGCTCGGGGGTGTGGCAGTGGTGTTTGGTCGCCACCGTTTCGAGGCCGCCCATCACCATGGGAACGAAGTTGTCGACACCCTCGAGCGGGGGTGCGGTCTGGGGGTCGGCGCCACCGGTGGAGACCGCCATGTCCAGGGTGACGACCACGTCGGGCGCGAACACATTGCGCCAAGATTCGACGTCTTTGGTATCGAGAAAGCGACAGTAGCGTGCCTTCAACTGCCGAAGCGCTTCCAGCTCGTCAGCCGCCTCAGTCATATCGCTCCTTGCCGTGCACGGGCCAGACTGCTGAAATCTATACTGTAACGGCTTTAGTATGTCGCAAACGGAGGCTTCGGCGTGAAAGTTCCCTTCACCTGGAAGGTCACCGGGTGGTTCATGGTCGGGTGGTCCCCCGAGTTTCCCGCAGGCGAGGTTCGGCCATTGAAGTACTTCGGCGAGGACCTGGTCGCCTACCGCGACGAGGCGGGTGAGCTGCACGTTCTGGAGGCGCACTGCAAACACCTGGGCGCGCACATCGGCCATGGCGGCAAGGTGCTCGGCGACTGCGTCGAGTGCCCCTTCCACGGCTGGCGGTGGGGGCCGGACGGCACCAACCGCTACATCCCTTATCAGCCGGACCGGCCCAACCGGGGGTTGCGGCTACGGGTGTTTCCGGTCCGTGAACAGTACGACTGCGTGTTCATCTGGCACCAGCCCGACGGCAAGGAGCCGCAGTGGGAGATGCCGGACATCTTTGAAAAGTTCCCGCAGTTCGAGACGGATCCCACGGCCTACTACCGCGCCTATCCCGAGTTCTCCCGGCGCGCGGAGCGTGAGCCGGTGCATCCGCAGATCGTGGCGGAGAACGCTCCCGACAGCGCCCATTTCGAGTACGTGCACCACGCGACGGTGACACCGCGGGTGCTGGACTGGAAGATCGTCGATCAGGAGTGGCAGTTCATCGCCGGGTGGCCGGACGCGCGCAGCGACAACCCCGAGGATCTCGCGCTGCGATTCCACAGCCACCTGTTCGGGCTGGGCGGAGCGATCAGTGTCTTCGAGGGCGCGCAGAATCACCGGCTGATCTTCACGTGCACACCGGTCGATGACGAGTGTTCGGACCTCTTCTACTCGATCTGGTGGCCACGCATCCCCGGTGATGACTCCGCGGTGCCGGACGGCAAGCTGCGCGATCTCATCGAGAAGCAGTTCCTGTCCACCGTGTTCGACGACCTGGAAATTTGGAGATATCAGAAGTACGTCGAACATCCGGCGCTCTCCAAAGTCGACGCGAAAGGCTATATGGCACTGCGTAAATGGGCGACACAGTTCTATGACATCCCGCCGGCGATATCCGCGTCGGCATGAAGCCCCAACTCGCAGAGCTCGTCGAGCCCGAACACACGGCGATCGTCGCTCAGGAATGCCAGGGGGCGGTGATCGGCCCGGATGCTGGATTGGCGATGCTTGCCGAGGAAGCCCGCCGCGTCGCGCTGCCCAACATCGTGCGACTGTTGCCGGTGGCGCGGGCCGCCGGCGTGCACATCGTGCACTGCCTGGTGCAGCGGCGTCCCGACGGGCTCGGCGCCAACCACAACGCCAAGATCTTCAACATGAGTCGTGGTGCGGTCGACATCACCCCGGGCACCCCCGGAGCGGAGGTACTCCCCGAATTGGGGCCCGAGCCAAGCGATCTGATTTTGCGGCGCTGGCACGGTGTCGGGCCAATGGGCGGCACGGACCTGGACGCGGTCCTGCGCAACCTCGGCGTCACGACGATCGTGGTGGTCGGCGTCTCGCTGAACATCGCCATTCCGAACGTCGTCATGGATGCGGTCAACGCGGCCTATCGCGTCGTGGTCCCCCGCGACGCCGTCGCCGGCATACCCACCGAGTACGGAGAGGCCATCATCGCCAACACGCTGTCGCTGCTTGCGACCATCACCACCACCGATGAACTGCTCGAAGCGTGGGGTCAGAAGTGACCGACACCGCACCCGAAGTTCGCGGCGGATTCCCCGACATCAGGCCGGCCGAAGCCGTGCCCCCCGGCCTCGAGCGGTTCGTTACCGCGATGCGCCGCTTGCAGGACTTGACGGTCGCCACCAATCCGGACGTCTCGCGATGGACCACCGCGGCCCAGTACGTCGAAAACGCCTGCGCGCTACTCGACGGCCATCAGGTGCCGGAAGGCAGAGCCCCCGCGGGACGCGTCATCGACCTGCCCGGATTGGGTCATCCCTTGTTGCCGCCCTGGACGGTCACCGACTCGGGACCGCATGGCGTCACCATGGCGGGACATTTCACCCGATCCCACGTGGGTGGGAACAACGCCGTCCACGGCGGGATGATCCCGCTTTTCTATGACTGGCTGTTCGGGATGGTGGTTTCGACCGCGGGAACTCCCCCGACCCGCACGGCGTACTTGCACGTCGACTACCGCAGCATCACGCCGATCGATGAACCGTTGACCGCGGGCGGTCACATCACCGACATCGACGGCAGAAAGATTTTCATCTCCGCTAGCATGACGGCGTCCGACGGCACGCTGCTCAGCGAGGCCAACGGCTTGATGGTCCGCCTGCTACCCCACCAGCCGTGAGAGGTCAGATGTCAGACACCACAACAACATTCACGGTACCCGCCGTCGCCCGGGCCGTCGCCGCCGCAATCGGAGACCGGGAGTTGGTGATCCAGGGCGAACATCGCTACAGCTACGCGCAGATCCTCGAACGGTCGAACCGGCTCGCCGCATACCTGCACTCCCGCGGTCTGGGATGCCACACGGAGCGCTCCGCGCTCAGCGGCCATGAGGTCGGCCAGGACTTACTCGGGCTGTATGCCTACAACGGCAACGAGTTCGTCGAGGCCCTGCTCGGCGCGTTCCAGGCACGTGTCGCCCCCTTCAATGTCAACTTCCGCTACGTCAAAAACGAACTGCAATATCTGCTGGCGGACTCGGGGGCCACCGCGCTGGTCTACCACGCGGCGTTCGCGCCACGGGTGGCCGAGATCCTGCCGGACCTGCCCCAACTGCGCGTGCTGATTCAGATCGCGGACGACTCGGGTCACGACTTGCTCTACGGCGCAGTCGATTACGAGAGCATCGTCGCATCAAGCTCGTCGAAGCCGCCGCCGGTGCAGCATTCCCCCGACGACCTGTACGTCCTCTACACGGGCGGCACGACGGGTATGCCGAAGGGCGTGCTGTGGCGCCAGCACGACATCTTCATGACGTCGTTCGGCGGGCGGAACCTGATGTCCGGCGAGCCGGCGCGTTCCCTGGACGAGATCGTGTCGGCGGCGGCCGCGAACCCAGGTACCAAGTTGATGATCTTGCCGCCCCTGATCCACGGTGCCGCACAGTGGAGCGTGATGACCGCGATCACGACCGGGCAATCCGTCGTATTCCCTTCGGCCGTGGATCATTTGGACGCCGACGACGTGGTCCGCACGATCGAGCGGGAGCGGGTGACCGTGGTGACCGTCGTCGGCGATGCGATGGCCCGCCCACTGGTCGCCGCCATCGAGAAAGGGATCGCCGACGTGTCGTCGTTGGCCGTGGTGGCCAATGGCGGTGCCCTGCTAACCCCGTACGTCAAGCAGCGCCTCATCGAAGTTCTACCCAACGCCGTCGTCGTCGACGGCGTCGGATCCTCGGAGACCGGGGCGCAGATGCACCACATGTCCACATCGGGGGCGGTGTCGACCGGCACATTCAACGCCGGACCGGATACTTCCGTGGCCGCCGAGGACCTGACCTCGATCCTGGAACCCGGCCACGAGGGCATGGGCTGGTTGGCGCAACGAGGCTACGTTCCGCTGGGCTACAAGGGCGACGCGGCCAAGACCGCCAAGACATTCCCGGTGATCGACGGCGTGCGATACGCGGTCCCCGGCGACCGGGCGCGCCATCACGTCAACGGTAATGTCGAACTGCTGGGCCGTGATTCGGTGACGATCAACTCCGGCGGCGAGAAGATCTTCGTCGAAGAGGTCGAGACCGCGATCGCGTCGCATCCCGCTGTGGCCGACGTGGTGGTAGCAGGGCGGCCGAGTGAGCGGTGGGGGCAAGAGGTCGTCGCGGTCGTAGCGCTGGCCGAGGGCGCCAGCGCCGATGCCGAGGGCCTGGTCGCACACGCCGCGCAAACGCTGGCTCGGTACAAGCTGCCCAAAGCGATCGTCTTCCGTCCGGTCATCGAGCGCAGCCCGTCGGGCAAGGCCGATTACCGGTGGGCGCGCGAGCAGGCAGTCAACGGCTGACCATGGGGTGAGATGCGTGAGGAATTCATGAAATACCAGGACCATATCGCCGTAGTCACCGGCGCGGGGTCGGGCATCGGCCGCGCATTGACGCTGGCGCTCACTCGGGCCGGCGCACACGTCGCCGCCTCCGATATCAGCCCGACGGGCTTGGCCGAGACCCAAAAGTCCTGTCCTTCAAGACAAGTCACGACTTACCAGGTCGACGTCGCGGATCGGGACGCGGTGCTCGCCTACGCCGACGACGTCCGCCGCGAGCTCGGTCCCGCCTCGATGCTGTTCAACAATGCCGGCGTCGACCTGTTCGCGGGCGTGGCGGACATGTCCTGGAAAGATCTCGACTGGCTCATGGGCATCAACGTCGGTGGCGTTGTCAACGGGACCAAAGCCTTTCTGCCGCAACTCATCGAGTCGGGTTCAAGCCGGCGACCCGCCCGGCTGATCAACCTGTCCAGTGCCTTTGGGCTGATCGCGATTCCGTATCAGGGCGCGTACAGCATGTCGAAGTTCGCCGTGCGCGGCCTCACCGAGGCGTTGCGGCAGGAGATGATCATGGAAGCACGTCCCGTCACCGTGCACTGCGTGCATCCGGGCGTCGTGCGCACCAACTTCGGGGCGAACATGCGCACGGCGGACACGGAGGACCCCGACCTCGCGACCAAGATGTTCGACCGCGCAGCCCTCACGTCGGCCACCAAGGCGGCCAAGCTCATTCTCCGGGGAGTCGACAAGAACCGGGCGAGGATCCTCATCGGGCCTGATGGCCGCGCGATGGCGGCACTACCGAGAGTCCTCGGCGTGCACTACACCGGACTGCTGGCGCGTGCCGCGCGATTGACCAACTCGGGCGCGGCCCACGCCGGACGCTAGGGGCGCGGGGCGACCTCGCCGAATAGGCACCTCATATTGTCTACTGTAAGAATTACAGTACGATCTTACGCAAGGACCTGCCGTTCACGCCGAAGATGTTGGAGACCTTGTGACGACCAACGTTCACGCCGCCGCCGGTACGGACGACGGCCAGACCGTCAGCCTGCGTGATCCCTATCCCTTCTTCGCCCAGAAGCGGCGCAAATCCGGCGTCTTCCGCGGTTCGGTGATGGACTACTCCAAGACACCCGAGGCACTGATGCCGAAGCGCGAGTACTCCGCGGTGTCCTTCAACGCGGTCAATACGGTGTTCCGGGACGGCCGGGTGTTCAGCTCCAAGCCGTACGACAAAACGATAGGCCTGTTCATGGGCCCAACCATTCTGGCGATGGAAGGAAAGACGCATCGCGAGCATCGCAACCTGGTGTCCGCGGCCTTCAAGTCCAAGGCGCTGGCCCGGTGGGAGCCCACGATCGTGCGGCCGATCTGCAACGCGTTGATCGATGAGTTCATCGAAACGGGCGAGGCCGACCTGGTCCGCAATTTCACCTTCGAATTCCCGACCCGAGTCATCGCCGCGCTGTTGGGCCTGCCTGCCGAAGATCTGCCGGAGTTCCGCAAGCGCGCCGTGCAACTGATCAGCTACCACATCAACTACGAACGGGCCTTCGAGGCGTCCGCGGCGCTCAAGGATTATTTCGTCGAGCAGATCGAGCAGCGTAAGTCCAAGCCCACCGAGGACATCATCGGCGACCTGGTGACCGCGGAGATCGACGGCGAAAAGCTCAGCGACGAAGCCATTTACTCGTTCCTGCGCCTGCTGTTGCCCGCCGGCCTGGAGACCACCTACCGGTCATCGGGAAACCTGTTGTATCTGCTCTTGACACACCCCGACCAGTTCGCCGCGCTGCAGGCCGACCGCGAACTGCTCCCGCCGGCGATCGAGGAGGGGCTGCGGTTCGAGACGCCGCTGACCACCGTGCAACGGTTCACCACCGAGGAGACCGAGCTGGAGGGCGTCGCCCTTCCGGAGCGGGCGGTCGTCGGCGTGTGCATCGGTGCCGCGAATCGCGACGAGCAACGCTGGGAACGCGCCGAAGAGTTCGACATCTTCCGCAAGCACATCCCGCACATCTCCTTCGCGGCCGGCGAGCACACTTGCCTGGGACTGCACCTGGCGCGGCTGGAGACCCGAGTCGCACTCGAGTGTCTGCTGGATCGGCTGACCAACGTCACCCTGCTGACCGATGACGACCCCCACATCCACGGCCAACCCTTCCGATCACCGAATGCGCTTCCCGTGACATTCGACGCCAAGTAGGGTCTGGAAAAATGGTGAAGGTAATGGCGGGCTTCCGGGTCCTCGAGGTTGCGCAGTTCACGTTCGTACCCGCGGCGGGAGCCATTCTCGCCGACTGGGGCGCCGATGTCATCAAGGTCGAGCATCCCGCACGCGGCGATACCCAGCGCGGCTTCGTCAACATGGGCGGCATTCAGGTCGACCCCGAACGGCACCCGCTGATGGAACATCCCAACCGGGGCAAGCGCAGCGTCGGGATCGACGTGTCCACGCCGGGCGGGCAGGAAGTCATCTACGAATTGGCAAAGAGCTCCGACGTATTCCTCACCAACTACAAACCCGCGCAGCGCCAGAAGCACAAGTTCGACGTGGAGCACATTCGCGCGGCCAACCCGAACATTGTGTACGCGCGCGGATCGGCATACGGCGACAAGGGTCCCGAACGCGACGTGGGCGGCTACGACGGCACGGCATTCTGGACGCGCAGCGGGGTGGGGTATGCGCTGACGCCCGAGGAACTGGGCGGCGCACTGGGACAAGGCATTCCCGCCTTCGGTGATTCCATCGGCGGCATGTTCATCGCCGGTGGCATCTCGGCCGCGCTGCTGCACCGCGAGCGGACCGGCGAAGCCGTCGAGCTCGACGTGTCGCTGCTGAGCACCGCCTGGTGGGCGGCGGGGGCCAGCGTGACGCAGGGCATGGAAACGGGCGAGGTCATGCGCACTCCGATGCCGGGAACGGGCAACCCGTCGGTGAATCCGTTCATGGGCAACTACGAAACCTCCGACGGCGGCACCATCAACCTGTGCATCATCAGCCCGACCGGGCTGATCCGCGACACGTTCGAGCACCTCGGCATCCCCGAGGCGGCCGACGATCCGCGCTTCGCCGACGTCATGCCGTTGATCCAGAACGCCGACGCGGCCGCCGAACTGATCGCGAAAGCGTTCGCCGGCAAGCCTTTCGAATACTGGCGCCAGCATCTGAAGACGATGAAGGGTCAGTGGGCGCCGTTCCAGAGCCTGCTGGACCTCGTCGACGACGAGCAGGCGATCGCCAACGACATGATCAGCGAAGTCGAGCTTGCCGGCGGCGGCAAGCCTTTCCGTGTCGTGCGCGGCCCCGTGCAGTTCAACCATGAGCCGCTGGCGACGAGCCGGGCTCCACAGGCATCCGAGCACACCGAACTCGTCCTGATGGAGATCGGGATGGACTGGGACCGCATCGAGCAACTCAAGGAGTCCGGAGCAATTGCGTGAATGATGTCGCGATTATCGGTGTCGGGCTGCACCCGTTCGGTCGGTTCGAGGGCAAGTCCGCCATGGAGATGGCTGCGGACGCAATCCAACTCGCGGTCGCCGACGCGGGCATCGAATGGAAGGACATTCAGGCCGCTACCGGCGGCAGCTGGACGGTGGCCAACCCCGATGCGATCGTCGGCATGGTGGGGCTGTCCGGCATTCCCTTCACCAACGTGTTCAACGCATGCGCGACCGCGGCCAGCGCCGCCAAGGCCTGTGCCGATGGGATCCGGTTGGGCGACTACGACATCGGGATCGCGATCGGCTTGGACAAGCACCCGCGCGGCGCCTTCACCGAAGACCCAGCCCTGGTGGGGATGCCGCGCTGGTACGCCGAGAACGGGCAGTACCTCACGACCCAGTTCTTCGGCATGAAAGCCAACCGCTACCTGCATGACCACGGCATCTCGCAGCAGACGCTGGCGAAGGTCGCGGCCAAGAACTTCCGCAATGGAGCGTTGAACCCCAACGCGTTTCGTCGCAAGCCGATCTCCGAAGAGAACATCCTGCGCTCACCGGTGCTGAACTACCCGCTCACCCAGTACATGTTCTGCGCGCCCGACGAGGGTGCGGCCGCGGTGGTGATGTGCAGGGCCGACATCGCACAGCGCTACAACGACAAACCGATTTACCTACGAGCGGTGGAAGTCCGCACTCGCCGCTACGGCGCCTACGAGGTCAACACCACCTTCGCGCCGGTGCAAGAGGATGTCGCCCCCACGGTGTACGCGTCGCGGGCAGCGTTCGAAAAGGCCGGCGTCTCACCGCAAGACGTCGATGTGATCCAGCTGCAGGACACCGACGCCGGCGCTGAGATCATCCACATGGCCGAATGCGGCTTCTGCGCCGACGGCGACCAGGAAAAGCTACTGGCCGACGGCGCCACCGAGATCGCGGGCTCCATGCCGGTCAACACCGACGGCGGCCTCATCGCGAACGGCGAGCCGATCGGTGCGTCCGGTCTGCGCCAAATCCACGAACTGGTACGACAACTGCGCGGCGAGGCGGGCGATCGCCAGGTACCCGGCGAGCCGAGGGTCGGGTTCGCTCAGCTATACGGCGCGCCTGGCACCGCCGCGGCGACGATCCTCACGACCTGAGTCAGACAGGTTCCACTTCGCGGAAACGGACAATGGTCGCCCAGCGGCTTCCCGTCGCCTCCAAGAAGTCGAAACCCTCGGGCTCGGCAAGGTCGCGCAGCTCCGCCACACTGATCCGGTCCGGATCGGGGAACATCTCGGTGAAGACGAGCCGCCCACCTGGCTTCAACACCCGGCTCAGCGATCGGACGCACGCCTGCTTGTCGGGCACTTCGCCGATCACCGCGGCCAGGAAGGCAACGTCAAAGGAGTTGTCCGGGAAGGGAAGTCTCTCGGCCGCCTGGCCGACGGTGTAGCCGATGTCGTGAAAGCCGGCACGCTCGAGCTGCCGCCGCGCCTTCTCGAGCATCTCCGGCTGGAGGTCGAACAGGTCGAGCCTGCCGTAGGTGAGTCGGCGAGCGATCTCCACGCTGAAGAAGCCGGGGCCCGGTCCGAGTTCGAGGACCCCCTCCGATCCGCTCAGGCCGAGCTTGTCGATGATGCCCGCGGGTTTCATCAACGCGCGGCGAATCGGGTTGTGGAGCATGAACGTCGCTTGATGCGGAAATGGCGACAGACCCGGATCGCGCCTCTTGCGCAGCAGGGCGTCCACCCATGTTGTCGGCATCGCGCCTCCTTTGTTTGTAGTTAGGGTACCCTAACATCGACACCGCGTCATTGGGCGTCACCGCAAACACGATCTCGCCGAGTGGCCGCCAGGTGCATGAGCGGCAACGCTGGGGTTAATTTCAGCGTGAGATCCACATCACACTCCGAAACTCCTCGAGGTTGCTGGCACACTGTGGACGCTATCGCCGAAATGCCGGCTTTCACTCGAAGTCAGGAGTCGCGGTGTCCACCACTGAAGTTCCCCACGGCGTCGCTCCCGTCCCCAGCGGCGAGCAGTTCGTGGCCATCCAGGCCAGCCCCGAATTCGCCGAATTGCGACGCAGGCTTCGCCGTTTCGTCTTCCCGATGACCGCGCTCTTCCTGGCCTGGTATGCCACCTACGTGCTGCTGGGTGCTTTCGCGCACGATTTCATGGCAACCAAGGTCTTCGGAAACATCAACGTCGGACTGCTCATCGGATTGGGTCAGTTCCTGACGACCTTCGTCATCACCGGGCTCTATGTTCGGTTCGCCGATCGGCAACTCGATCCGCGTGCCGCCGCCATTCGCTCGACGCTGGAAGGCCAAGCGTCATGACGCTTCTCGCCGCCGGGCATCAGGCAGTCGGTAATCCCGTCGCCAACATGGCGATCTTCGCTGTCTTCGTCGTGATCACGTTGTACGTGGTGATCAGGGCCAGCCGGCGCAACGCCACCGCGGCCGAGTTCTTCACCGCCGGCCGCGCGTTCTCGGGACCGCAGAACGGCATCGCGATCGCCGGCGACTACCTGTCGGCGGCCAGCTTCCTCGGCATCGCCGGCGCCATCGCGGTGTACGGCTACGACGGGTTCCTGTATTCCATCGGATTCCTTGTCGCCTGGCTGGTGGCCTTATTGCTGGTGGCCGAATTGCTGCGCAACACGGGCAAATTCACGATGGCAGACGTGCTGAGCTTTCGGCTGAACCAGCGCCCCGTACGGCTGGTCGCGGCGGCGTCGACGCTGACCGTGTCCCTGTTCTACCTGCTCGCGCAGATGGCCGGCGCGGGCGGCCTGGTCGCGTTGCTGCTCAACGTCAAAGGGCGCCTTGGCGAGTCGCTTGTCATCGCGGTCGTCGGCGTCCTGATGATCGTCTACGTCCTGGTCGGCGGCATGAAGGGCACCACGTGGGTGCAGATCATCAAGGCCGTGCTGCTGATCCTCGGCGCCGGGGTGATGACGGTGATGGTGCTGGCCAAGTTCGGCATGAATTTCTCCGACATCTTGGGTTCGGCACAGTCGGCGGTGTCGCACGCCACCACCAAGGGCGTTGCCCACCGGAACGTGTTGGCGCCGGGTGCCCAATACGGCGGATCGACGACGTCGAAGCTGAACCTGCTGTCGCTGGGCCTCGCGCTGGTGCTTGGCACCGCGGGCCTGCCTCACGTGTTGATGCGCTTCTACACCGTGCCGACCGCGAAAGAGGCTCGCCGGTCAGTGGTTTGGGCCATCGTGCTCATCGGTGCCTTCTACCTGTTCACGCTGGCGCTGGGCTATGGTGCCGCCGCGTTGGTCGGGCCCGACCGGATCCTCAAAGCCTCCGGTGGCCAGAACTCGGCGGCACCGCTGCTGGCGTTCGAACTCGGCGGGGTGGTGCTGCTCGGCGTCATCTCCGCGGTCGCGTTCGCGACGATCCTCGCCGTCGTCGCGGGTTTGACGATCACCGCGTCGACGTCCTTCGCCCACGATGTCTACGCCAGCCTGATCAAGCGCCACCAAGTCACCGAGAAAGAGCAGGTGCGGGTATCCCGCATCACCGCCGTCGTGCTCGGCATCCTGGGCATTGCGCTCGGGATCCTGGCCAATGGCCAGAATGTCGCCTTCCTGGTGGCGCTCGCGTTCGCGGTCGCGGCCTCGGCCAACCTGCCGACGATCCTGTATTCGCTCTATTGGCGGCGCTTCAACACCCGCGGCGCGCTGTGGAGCATGTACGGCGGATTGATATCGACGATTGTGTTGATCGTCTTCTCCCCCGCGGTATCCGGTGCAAAGACCGCGATGATCCCCAGCGCGAACTTCGCGTGGTTCCCGCTCGCCAATCCCGGCATCGTGTCGATCCCGTTGGCATTCCTGCTCGGTATAGTCGGCACGCTGTCATCGCCCGACCGTGGCGATCCGGTGCGCAACGCCGAGATGGAGGTCCGCTCGCTGACCGGCATCGGCGCAGAGAAGGCAGTAGCCACGCACTGATGCGGCTGTCAGGAGGCTTTCTTAGCAACCGGCGCGTAGGCCGGCTTACCGAGGCCAAGCATGTACTGCGCGATCATGTTCCGGAACACCTCGAGCGTGCCGCCGTAGATCCCGACCAGAGGCGCGAACCGGTATACGTACTCCGAGGCGCCGTCGTCGGCAGCGCCATCGGTACCGACCGGCAGTGTGGACGCTGTGCCGAGCAGGTCCATCAGGTCGGGTGAGACGTCACGCATCGTCTGCGCGAGGGCGACCCGGCCGAAGATGCTGGGCGCACTCAGCGCCGCTTCGATCCGGGCGGCGCTGCGGCCCAATCGGTACGCCACCGACGAATCATCAATGAGGCTGCGCCCGTTGGGATCCCGCTCTGTCGCTTTGCCAGCCGCCTTGTCGAGGGCGTCTGCCATGAAGCCCGCCTGGTGCATCATGATCGACACGTCCTGCAGCCCATCGGGAGCGGCCGCCACCGCACCGTGCTCGGTGTTGAGGGGTTCACGCAACACCGTCCAACCGGCGTTCACGTCGCCGAGGCGATATTTGTCGTCGACGCGCACATCGCTGTAGTAAACGATGTTGGTGCGGTCGCCGTCGACGGTGCGGATGCCCTGGATCTCAATGCCCTCTGAGTTCAGCGGAACCAGAAACATCGTCAGGCTCTTGTGTTTTGCGGCGTTCGGGTCGGTGTTGGTGATCAAGAAGACGTACTGGCAGTTGTGCGCGCCGGTGGTGAACATCTTGGAGCCGTTGATGATCCAGCTCGACCCATCGGCCTCCCGTACGGCGCGGGTCTTGCAGGTGGCTATGTCGGATCCGCCTTCGGGTTCGGTGTACCCCAGGCACAGCCGAACCTGCCCATTGAAGACACCCGGCATCACCTCGTCCTGCAACTCTTTTGAGCCGAACCTCGCGACCGAACGGGCCACCATCGCGGTGGTACCCCACGTGACCCACGGAACATGCGCGCGCCGCTTCTCCAGTTCCCAGATGCGGCGCCGCACCCGGGTGAAGCCGCCCTCGCCGTGCGGCTTCCATTCGGCTTCGAGGTAGCCGGCCGCACCGAGGGCCAGGTGCACTCCTTCGTCGAAGTTGTCACCGGTTTCGCGGTCGCGACGCCTGACCTCTTCGGTCACATGCGTGCGCAGGAATTCGCGCGCCTGCTGCAAGAATTCCTGGTCGTCGTCGGCCAGTGCGACTCGTGAGAAATCCACTTAAACGTCCTTCCCCGAACGACTTTCGCGTGCCGCGACCAGCTCGCCTACGTACTTGGCGCTGACTCCGGGGTCCCCGCCGGCCAACGCCCAGCCCCGGGCCCGCACCAGGTACGCGGTCGCGGCGGCCTCCGCCGACACCCCGAGGCCGCCTTGCACATGCACCGCCATCGTCGCGGCCTTGGCCGCCTCCTCGGCCATGAACACGAATGCCGAGGGCGCCAATTCCGGGCGCTCTGCGGGCTCGTTGTCCAAGAACCAGGCCGCGCGCCGGGCCAGGTTACGGCCACCCTGCACGGTGATCGCGATGTTGGCCAGCGGGTGGGAGATGCCCTGCAGTGTCGAGATCGGCACGCCCAACGTGTAGCGGGTCTTGGCGAACTCGGCCGCGATTGTCATCGTTTCTTCCACCAGGCCCACCAGGGCCGACGCGGTCAGCAACCGCCACTCATCCAGTGCCCGTTGATATTCCGTCAACGCGTCGGATCCGCTGGCCAGCACACTGCGACTGCCGGCGGTGGCCGGATCGACCCACGCCATCGGCAACCGGCCGATGTTGTCCACCTTCGTCGGCCTGGTGTCGAACGTCAGCCGGACCACGTCCTGACCGTCGCGGACGATGATCTGGTCGGCGATCGACCCTGTGGGGAGCAGCCGAGTCCCGGAGACGCTGTCCTGCTGCGGGTCGAGCGCCGCGATTCGTTTGCCCTGCACGACATCGGATTCCGCGGCGCCGAGGCGGGCCAACAGCCGGGCCGTGCAGACCTGATCGATCCAGGGCACGGGTGCCAGCGAGCGACCGACCTCCTCGGCGACCAGCGTCAAATCGACCAGCGTCGCACCGTCACCGCCGGCGGACTCCGGCACCGCCATCGTGGTTGCGCCCATCGCGCACAACCGCTCCCACAGGTTCTTGTCGAAGCCGGTCTCCTCGGCCGCACGCACGGCCTCGATCGAACAATGGGTTTTGAAGAAGTCGCGGTAGGCGGCCTGCAACGCCTCGTGATCCGGCGTCAGACTGTAATCGAGCCTGCGTAATTCGTAACGATCCATGCTCAGCGCTCCTCCTGGCCACCGAAGAAAAACTCATTCGCGTTGTTGTAGAGATAGTTTTCGAGCACCTCGGCAGGCAGGTCCAGCCCGGCCGCTTCGGGTACGACGCGACGCATTTTCAGCACCGGCCAGTCGGAACCGAAGATGACTTTGTTCGGTCCGCGCGTCCGCATGTAGTGCAGCAGGCTTTCCGGCAGGCGCTTCGGCGACCACGCCGACGTCATCAGGCGCAGGTTGGCGTACTTGAGCAACAACCGGATCGCGACGTCCCACCAGGGGTCGGCGCCGTGAATCATGCACAGCTTCAGTTCGGGGAATCGGACGCATACCCGGTCGAGGTGGATCGGGTTCTGCACCTCACCGGGAATCGGAGGCCCGGGAAGACCGGTGTTGATGCACAGCGGCAGCTCGAGCTCGGCGCATTTGGTGTACAGCGGATAGTAGACCGCGTCGCTGGGCGGGTACTGGCCGTCGCCCCAAAAGCTCGGTCCCACAGCGGTATACGCAACCGGTAGGTCTTTGACGACGGCGCTGAGTTCCCGCAACGACGGCATCGGCCGCAGCAAGTCAACGCCGCCCATCGCCAGCGCGAAGCGCTCGGGCCGCTCCTCGACGAATTTCCGCGCGGTCACCGATGGCTTGGCGAGGTTGTCCATCAGGATGGCTTTGCGCACGCCTTGGGCGTCCATCTCGTCGAGCAATGCGGACAACTCGACCGGGGAAAACATCGACTGCGGGCCCTTGAAATAGTCGTCGCGCACCTTGAGCATCCAGGTGGGTTGCTTCTCGGTCTCGCCGAAATGCACGTTGACGAGGCAATCAATCGCTTTCATGTCGACATCGGCGCCTTTGCTCTTGCTCGACTTTTCGCCCAACGGTAATCGGCCTTTCCATTGCCCAGACGCTGGACGCGTTCAACGAAGATCACTTCCTTGGGCGACTTGAACCGTGCCAGTTGCGACGTGCAGTGCGCGTGCAGCTCCGCGGCGTCCGCCTCCGCCTCGTCGCGGAGTTCGACGAGGGCGACGAGTTCTTCTCCCCAGCGCTCGCTCGGGCGTCCCACCACCAAGGCGTCGGCGATCGCCGGATGGGCGCGCAGCACCTCTTCGACCTCTTCGACGAACACCTTCTCGCCGCCGGTATTGACCACCAGGGAGTCGCGTCCGAACAATCGCAGGGTGCCGTCGGCCTCCAGGCTGGCGCGATCCCCCGAAATGACAACTCTCTTGCCGGCGACCTCGGGAAACGTCTTGCGGGTGGCGTCGGCGTCGTTGAAGTATCCGAGCGGGATTCGCCCTTCCCTGGCCACCCATCCCACCCCCGGTTCGCCGGGGGCGAGGAAGTGGCTGTAGTCCTCCGCGAGAACCAGGCCACCCTCGCGCAGCGTGAACGTGTCGGTCCGGGTGTCGCCGCGGCTGTGGCCGAAGCCCATGTTCCCGGTCTCCGACGACCCGTATCCGTTGATGAGCGTCAGCTGGGGTATCAATTCCAGCAGTGCCCGTTGATATTTCGGGTTGGTCGCGGCCCCTCCGGTACCGATCGCGTACAGCGACGACAGGTCGTATCGACCCCGCTGCAGCTCGGCAACCAGCGGCGCCGCGTACGCATCCCCGACCATCGTCATCATGCCGACTTTCTCGCGCTCGGCCGTCTCCCAGACCGACCGGGGGTCGAGCTTCTTGCGGGTGTCGTAGAGCACCACCGGGGTGCCGGCCATGACCGCCGAGAAGGCCGTCCACATGCCGGCGGCGTGCATCAACGGTGAGACGGCGAACCACGGCGCCCCGCCACCGGCGCGCACCTTGTCGTGAATCTCCTGCG
>NZ_JAFAUS010000327.1 GCF_019243155.1 Mycobacterium sp. | reverse complement strand
TCCTGGTGCCAAAGGGAAGACTGAGCTGATGTCCGAACCGGGAACCGACGCCTTCGACAAGCTGGTGTCGCTGCTGAATTACCCGATGTACGTCGTGACCACGCACGCCGACGGCATCTCCGCCGGGTGCCTGGTGGGCTTCGCCAGCCAGACGAGCATCAATCCGCCGCGATTCCTGGTCGGCCTGTCCAAGCGCAACCACACGTACCGGGTAGCCGTCGCTGCCACCCACCTCGCGGTGCACCTGTTCGACCACCACCACCTGGACACCGTTGAGCTCTTCGGCAGCCAGACCGGCGACAAGGTCAACAAGTTCGAGCGCTGCGCCTGGCATTCCGGCCCAGCGCAGATGCCCATCCTCGACGACGCCGCCGCCTGGTTAGTCGGCAAGATCATCGAACGTTTCACGCTGGGCGACCACATCGGGCATCTGCTCGAACCGGTGGACGGCAGCCCTCCTCAGGAGCTGGAGAGCTGGGTGTCCTTCGGCGACGTCCGCCAATTGGAACCCGGCCACGAGGCATGACCGCGCCCCAGTCGCCCCGGGTTGGTACGGTCGCCGGAATCGCCGAACTCGCCGCGTTCTATGCCGACGCGCCCGAGGGCGTGCGGGCCAACATGATCTTCAGCGCCGACGGCGCGGTCGCGTTCCGGGGTCGCGCGGGGCCGCTGTCGTGCCCCCTCGATCAACAGCTCCTCAAAATCCTGCGCGGCTTCGCCGATGTCGTCCTGGTCGGCGCCGGCACCGCCCGTGCCGAGAACTACGGTCCCGTGCGGCTCACCGAAACCCGACGGGCCGCACCTCCCCCGGTCGCCGTTGTGAGCCGGACCGGCGTGCTGCCGAGAAGACTGTTCAGCGATCCCGACCAGCCGCCGATCCTCGTGACCTGCGCACAAGCCGCCGCGCAACACGACCTGAGCAGTGACGACCGACGCCGGGTCCTGGTGGCCGGCGAGGACTCGGTGGATGTGGCGCAGGCCGTCGCGCTGCTGCGCGCTCGGGGCATGCACCGGATTCTGTGCGAGGGCGGGCCGACCCTGCTCGATGAGTTGGTGGAGGCCGACGCGGTCGCCGAGATTTGCGTGACGCTGGCGCCCAAGCTCGCCGCGAGCCAGCCGGTCGGACACCGCCCGTCGCCGTCACGGCTGGTCGCGCCCACCACGATGCGCCTCGCGCACGCGCTGGTTCACGACGATTATCTGTTTATGAGATATTGCCGGTGATTCCCCGCGCCGCTTGCTCGTGCGCGCTCAACATGCAGCCGATGACACTGCTTCCTATGATTGAGGATGTCCCGGTTGAAGCTCGGATCGAATCGCCTGCGCGACATCACGTTCAGGTCGTCGCTGTCCACTCTCTCGAGACACGAAAGAGGAGGACCGTCGGCCAATTGAGCAGTTCAAGCGATGACCCTGACTACCGCAACCTCGCGGTCAATCGACTGCGGCCAGGCGAGCTGCAGTGGGCACTCAACCACGACGCCGTGCACGGAATCGCGTACGCCTTCAAGAACCCCGTCGCCGTCGCGGACCCGATCGACGATCCGGAAGACGACAGGAAGACCTACCTGATCCGGGTCAGGCGCGACGACTTGGCCAAGGCGCTGGGAAAGATCAACGAATGGATCATCGAGAATCCTGGTCCCGGGGGGATGCAGGCCTTCGGCTTCGTCCGGGCCTTGTCCCGCGAAGGGCTCACCGAGCGCACAACCGGTGACGACGACCAGCGTTGATCGCGGTTCGTCCGATTAGCTGGCTTTCCCTATTCACCGTGCTTCGCGGTCGTTGAAACCTCAGCCCTTATGCCTGCACGCCGCCGCATACGCGAGTTCGGCGGTGAGGAGTCTTCGATGGGTGAGACCACCGCGGATTCGCGGGAGGGTTCGCAATTCGGGCCGTACCGGCTGAGGCGACTGATCGGTCGCGGCGGCATGGGCGACGTCTACGAGGCCGAGGACACTGTCCGGGAGCGCATCGTGGCGCTGAAGCTGATGTCGAAGACCCTCTCTAATGACCCGGTCTTCCGCCCGCGCCTCCCCCGCCGCAGGCTCCCCCGGGCGGCGGATGGCCTCCCCCCAGCGGACCGATGCCCCGGGCGCCGAGTTGGGCCGGTCCTCCTGTGTGGGGGTCCAGCGGTACCGCGGCGCCGCACTGGGGTGAACCGCCGCTGTCCAGCCGCAAGCCCTGGTTGTGGGTCGGCGTGGCCGCCGTCGTGGTCGTGATCGCGGCTGCGGTCCTTGTCGTCATCCGTCCGTGGCGGACTTCGTCGCCGTCGGCGCCGGCATCACCGGCGCCGGATGCGAGTAGTTCTGGCTTTTCGACTTGTCGTTCAGGAAGTCGAGCAGGTGGTAGAAGGCTAACGCCTCCGCGGCAGCATTACCCTACCGGGGTATGGTTATCGTTCATGAACGCGATCGAGCACAGCGAATGTAAATCCACTGGCTGCACTTGTGGTGATTGTTCTTGCGCCCACGCTGCGGGAGTCTTGGCCCCTTTCAGGGGGATGGTTGCACTCGATCCGGTAACCCACCAATGGCTCGGCGCGGCAACTGAACACATGGCTCTCCGCGAGCTATCATCCCCAACCGGCAGCCCCCGAAAGCGAAGGGCAACAACATATTGAGTCTCCTAGCCGCTGGATCGCGCGAACCAATTTTAGAGCTGCGATGTTCCATGTCTTGAGCGAGGATGTCGCACTGCGGTGGATTGTCAGCGCTCTATTGGGTGCCGGCATCGCAACATACGTCTATGTCCTTGTGCGGCACGCTCGATGGACAAACACCGTCGGTCACGTTCTACATCTGACAATGTTGGCGGCAATGATCTTGATGGCCTGGCACATCGACTTGGGTGTGCCGCCAATGGGACCGATAATTTTCTTCCTATTTGCAGGTATCTGGTTTGTGCATGTGGCCTGCACCGCATCCTCCACCGCCCCTGACCGGCTTCACAATTACTATTCCGCAGCGATGATGGCGGCGATGGCATGGATGTACGCGGGGATGAACGACAGCCTGCCGGGCCAGGTCAACCACTCGCTTGATTCTGCGTCGCGGATTTCGCGTCCCATCAACATATCTGGCATGGATATGAATATGACCGGGATGGAGATGTCGCGAAACGAGATGCCCCAGACACTATCCGCTCCTGGCTGGGTTACCAGTGTGAACTGGATCGCGACCCTGGGATTCGCGATCATGGCGCTGTATTGGCCATGTCGTTACTTCGCCGAGCGCCGAAGGAGCCCAATTACATACGCCTCGGCGCCTTCGGGCCTCGCACCGGTATATCAAGCATGCGGCGCCGCCGGCACTGCCCTGATGTTCGGCAACCTGCTTTAATACCGATCTTTCCGAATAAATGGCGAGTGACCTGCTTTAAGCGCTCCTGACTCTACAGGATGTAGAGCATCTCCTGATACGTCGGCAGCGGCCACAAGTCATCGGCCACAACGCTTTCCAGCGTGTCGGCGGCGCTGCGCACCGCCGCCATCGCGGGCAATATCGACTGCTGCGCATGTTCGGCCTCGGCCAACGCCGTCTCCGCCGAATGATCGGACAGCGCCGCCTTCAGCGTCGCCAGCGCCTCGCTGAGATCGGCCAGCGGAGCCGAAACCGCTTCCAGCGCAACCGTGCTCGCCTCGACGCCGGCCTTCTTCAAAGTCGCGACGTTCTGCGCGAGCTCGGTCTGGTAGCGGATCGCCGCCGGCAGGACGACCGTCGTCCCGATTTCCAGGGCCAGCTTCGCCTCGACGGCGATGGTCAGCACGTACTGCTCCAGGCGGACCTCGTAGCGGCTGTGCAGCTCGCGTTCGCTGAACACCCCGTATTTCTCGAAGAGTTCGACCGACTCCGGCTTGATCAGCTCGGGAATCGCGTCCAGCGTGGTCTTGAGGTTCGGCAGACCCCGCTCAGCCGCCTCCAGCTGCCACTTCTCCGTGTAGCCGTCGCCGTTGTACACCACCGCACCGTGCTCGGTGATGACGTCGGTGAGCAGCTTCTGCACCGCGTGGTCGAAGTCCTCGCCGTCGGCGACGGCCTCCTCGAGAGTCGTCGCCATGTAGTCGAACGAGTCGGCCATGATGGTGTTGAGCACGATCATCGGCACCGCCACCGTCTGGCCGGAGCCCGGCGCGCGGAACTCGAACCGGTTGCCGGTGAACGCAAACGGGCTGGTGCGGTTGCGGTCGCCCGCGTCGGTCGGCAGCGGTGGCAGCGTGTCGACGCCGATGATCATGGTGCCCTTGCCCTTTGACGACGTGGCCGCACCCTTGGCGATCTGCTCGAACACGTCGGCGAGCTGCTCGCCGAGGAAGATCGAGATGATCGCCGGCGGAGCCTCGTTGGCGCCGAGCCGGTGGTCGTTGGTGGCCGATGCGACCGAAACCCGCAGCAGCCCGGCGAATTTGTGCACGGCGCGGATCACCGCGGCGCAGAACACCAGGAATTGCGCGTTCTCGTGCGGAGTGTCGCCGGGCACCAACAACGAGCCCAGGTCGGAGTTTCCGACCGAGAAGTTGACGTGCTTGCCTGATCCGTTGACACCGGCGAACGGTTTCTCGTGGAACAGACATTCCATGCCGTGCTTCTTGGCGATCGTCTTGAAGATCGTCATCAGCAGCTGCTGGTGATCCGACGCGATGTTGGCCCGCTCGAACATCGGCGCTATCTCGAACTGGCCCGGGGCCACCTCGTTGTGCCGTGTCTTGGCCGGGATTCCGAGTTTGAACAGCTCACGCTCGGTGTCCATCATGAAGCCGAGGACGCGTTCGGGCACCGCGCCGAAGTAGTGATCGTCGAACTCCTGACCCTTGGGTGGCTTCGCGCCGAACACGGTGCGACCCGCGTTGACCAGATCGGGCCGGGCCAGGAAGAAGTGCCGGTCGACCAGGAAGTACTCCTGCTCCGGCCCGCAGAACGAGACGACGTGGTTGAGGTCCGTGTGACCGAACAACCTCAGAATTCGCTCGGCGTGCGTGCCCATAGCCTGCTGGCTGCGCAGCAACGGCGTCTTGTAGTCCAGCGCCTCGCCGGTCATCGAGACGAAAACCGTTGGGATGCACAGCGTATTGCCGTTCGGGTTCTGAAGAATGTAGGCCGGGCTGGTGACGTCCCAACCGGTGTAACCGCGCGCCTCGAAGGTGCTGCGGAGCCCACCCGAGGGGAAGCTGGATGCGTCGGGCTCGCCCTGGATGAGCGTCTTGCCCGCGAACTCGGCGAGGGTCTGCCCGTCGGAGACCGGCTCCAAGAAGCTGTCGTGCTTCTCGGCGGTCAGACCCGTCATCGGGTAGAAGACGTGGGCGTAGTGGCTGGCCCCCTTCTCCAGCGCCCAGTCCTTCATGGCTACCGCGACCGTGTCGGCGACGGCGGGGTCGAGCTTGGCGCCCTTCTCGATGGTCGCCACGACCGACTTGTAGACCGACTTGGGCAGCCGCGCCTGCATCTCCGACTTGGTGAAAACGTTCGAGCCGAAGACCTCGCCCGGCTCCTCACCGGATACGAAGCTGATGGCAGGGGGGATGTATGCCTCGACGTTGTTGATCGCCTGCAGTCGGACCGCGTTTCCGCTCAATGGAATTCCTATCGCTGAGGGGGTCCACGACTTTCCGCCACGGAAGGTGGACCGACTCACCTTAGGAATGTTCGATGGCAAACTTGTTACGCCGGCGTCAACGCCGGTATCGCAATGATTGCGAACATGAGTCGCGCTACGGATGCTTGCGGTCTCCGCGAGCATCCGTCTGGCCTGCCGACTCCTCGGGCTGCTCGGCGTCGTCCAGCGTCAAAGGCAGTGCCAGCTCTTCCAATCGGCGACCCTCGGCTGGAATCCCGAGCCACAATTCCACCAGCCCCGCGGCGGCCATGACCACCGCGCCGATCAGGAACGACCAGACGACCTCGCCGCGCTGGCCCGAATTGATCAGCTGGCCGAACAGCAACGGTCCGGAGATGCCGCCGATCGCGGTGCCGACCGCATAGAAGAACGCGATCGCCAGCGCCCGGGTCTCCATCGGGAAGATCTCGCTGACCGTCAGGTAGGCCGCGCTGGCGCCCGCCGAGGCCAGGAAGAACGCCACGATGAGCACACCGATGAACGCCCACACTCCCCCGGCTCCGGTGAGAAACACCAGCGCGAGGACGACGACCACGATGCCTGAGCCCACGTACGACAGCGTGATCATCGGTTTGCGACCGACGGTGTCGAACAGGTGCCCGAGCAACAGCGGACCGGCGAAGTTGCTCAGCGCCCACACGACGAAGAACACCGGGACCATCCCGGCGGGCACCGCGTAGAACTCGCTCAGCAGCGTGCCGAGGTTGAACGTCACGCCGTTGTAGAGGAACGCCTGCCCGATGAACAACGCCAGCCCGAGAAATGCGCGCCGCGGATACAGCTTGAACGCAACACCGGCGATCTCTTTGAACGAGATCGCCTTGCGCTGACGGATCCTCAGCTGCTCTCCCTCCGGCTCGGGCAACGGCTCGCCGGTCTCCCGCTGGACCTCCTCCTCTATCTCGCCGACGATCCGCTCGGCTTCCTCGTCGCGGCCGTGGATGAACAACCACCGCGGGCTTTCCGGGACGTTGCGCCGCACCAGGAGCACGAAGATTCCGAGGATGGCGCCGATGCCGAAGGCCAGCCGCCAGCCGACGTTCGCCGGGAAGTTCGACGTGTTCAACAGGATCAGCGCGCCGCCGGCTCCGGCGGCCGAACCCAGCCAATACGTCCCGTTGATGATGAGATCGACTCGGCCGCGCACCCGTGCCGGGATCAGCTCGTCGATGGCCGAGTTGATGGCGGCGTATTCGCCCCCGATGCCCGAGCCGGTGAAGAAACGAGCGACGAAGAAATACCAGGGCGCGAAGGCGAAGGCGGTCGCGACGGTCGCGACCAGATAGAGGGCCAGGGTCATGATGAACAGGTTGCGCCGTCCGAACCGGTCGGTCAGATGACCGAAGAACAGGGCACCCACGCACGCTCCGGCGATGTAGATCGCCGCCGCCATGCCGATTTGGGCGGCATTCAACGAAATGCCGCTGCCTTTTTCCATCAGGCGGGCGGACACGTTGCCCACCATCGTGACCTCGAGTCCGTCCAGGACCCAGACACCACCCAGACCGAGGACGACGCGCCAGTGGAAACGCGACCACGGCAGCCGGTCCAGTCGCGCCGGAACGTGCGTCGTAATGGTCTTGGTTTGCGCGCTCGCGTTCATGCAGTCTCCGTTCTGGTCTGAAACAGAGTTACCCACCGTCGCGTATCGCTAGCCCTCAAGAGCGATCGGAGCGCGACTCCTCGGGAATCCAGGCAGGCGGCTGGCCGGGGTGGCCGGGGAACAGGAAGTCGATGAAGGCCGCGGCCGTGGGTTGTGGTTCGTGGTTGGCCAGCCCCGGCCGCTCGTTGGCCTCGATGAAGGCATAGTCCTCGCCGGTGATGTCGGGCACCAGCAGGTCGATGCCGGTCACCGGGATACCGATCGCCTCGGCGGCGGCCACCGCAACCCGGCATAGGTCGGAGTTCACCTTGGCGGTGACATCGTGGATCGTGCCGCCCTGATGCAGGTTGGCGGTGTGGCGAACCCGCAGTCGAGTTCCCTGCGGCAGTACGTCATCCATCTGCCAGCCGGCCTCGGCGACCGTCGTCTCGGTGACGGCGTCGATCGGGATGCGCGACTCGCCGCCCGTGGCGGCCGCGCGCCGGCGGCTTTCTGACCCGATCAGGTCGCGGATGCTGTGCTCCCCCGTGCCGATGATCTCGGGCGGCATTCGCAGCGCGGCGGCCACCACCCGGCCGTCGATCACCACCAGCCGAAGGTCGTCGCCATAGATTCGCTGCTCGATCAACACCTCGTGGAATTGCTCGCGCGCCCGCGTCAACGCGGCGGTCAGCTCGTCGGGGCCGTGGTCGACGGTGACACCGACGGTGATGCCTTTGCCCTGCTCTCCGCGCGTCGGTTTGACCACGACCTCCCCGACCTCGGTCAGGAACGCGAAGTCGTCCTTGTCGAAGGTGGCCAGCCGGGCGCGCGGCACCGTGAGGCCCGCCTCGGCGACCAGGCGGCGCGTCAGACGTTTGTCGTCGCAGCGGCACATCGCGACGGCGGAGGTGAATTCCGAGAGCGATTCCCGGGTGATGACGCTGCGGGCGCCGTGGGTGAGCCGGATCTCGCCGGTCTCCGCGTCGAGGACCTCGACCCAGATCCCCCGCCGCAGCGCCTCGTCGGCGATGATCCGCGCGTAGGGGTTGAGGTCGTCGATCGTTTCCGGCGGCGGGGTGAACAGCGGCTCGTTGATCGCGTTCTTGCGCTTGATGGCCAGCACGGGAACACGGCGAAAGCCCAGCTTTTCATAGAGGGCGATGGCGGCGGCGTTGTCGTGCGCCACCGACAGATCCATGTAGGCTCGCCCCGCGCTGCGGAAGTGCTCCGCGAGGGCACGTGTCAGGGCCGCACCGACCCCGGGAAGCCCGGCACCCGGATCGACGGCCAGGGTCCACAGGCTCGAGCCTTGCTCGGGGTCGGAGAACAGCAGCTCATGGTCGACGCCGGTGACGGTGCCCACCACCGCGCCGTCCTCGTCGCGGATTGCCAGCAGGTAGGTCACCGCGGGCTGGTGCTGGTGGTTCTCCCACATCACTTCGATCCGTGCCGGAACCATTCCGCAGCGCACGTACACGCGGTTCATGTGGTCGGCGTCTACCTGGTCGTTGAGCGTGCGGACGGTGACGCCGAGCGGCGCGGGCGCCAAATCTTCCTGGGTCATCTCGTCGGTGAAGCGCAACCGATAGGTGTGGCTGGGGTCGATGAAGAGCTCGGTCGGTGCTTCGGCGACGACGACGTGGGATTCGCGCGCGTAGATGCAGATGTCGCGGCGACCGGGCCCTTCGCGTCGCAGCGCCTCGACCAGGTGGCGCGAATCGGCGAAGGTCTGGCCGAAAATCAGGCGGCCCCAACCCAGTTCGAGCTCCACGTCCTTCGCCATCGCGTCCAGCAGGTGTGGCGGTGAGGCGTCGTGCAATCCCAGCGTGATCGCCTCGGTATGGTCGGCCGTGGGCTCGGAAGCCGTCATGCCACCGGGCCCGTCACACCGTGACGTTGTAACCAGAGTTCAAGCAGGCCGATCTGCCAGAGTTCGTTCCCCCTCAGCGGCGTCAGCTTGCCATTCGGATTGGCCAGCAGGGCGTCGACGGCTTCTGCGCGAAACAGCCCACGCTCCTTGGCGACTGGCGAATAGAGGGCATCCCGCACCATTTCCAGGTAAGGCCCCTCGAGATGTGTCAGCGCCGGAACCGGGAAATAACCCTTGGGCCGGTCGATGACCTCCGACGGAATCACCCGTCGCGCAGCCTGTTTGAGGACACCCTTGCCCTCGTAGGCGGTCTTGAGCTCCGGCGGGCAGGTCGCCGCCAACTCGACCAACTCGTGGTCGAGGAACGGAACCCGGCCTTCCAAGCCCCAGGCCATCGTCATATTGTCCACCCGCTTCACCGGGTCGTCGACCAGCATGACCGTCGTATCGAGCCGCAGCGCACGGTCGACCCCGCTCTCGGCGCCGGCACGCGCGAAGTGCTCGGTGACAAATCGCTCGCTCGGATCGCCGGGCGCGGTTTTGCCCGGTCCCAGCAGGCC
>NZ_JAFAUS010000191.1 GCF_019243155.1 Mycobacterium sp. | reverse complement strand
GTTGGGTTTTCGCGCTAGCGACGGAACAGCTTGTTGCCCAGCCACACGATGGGGTCGTACTTGCGGTCGGCGACCCGCTCTTTCATCGGGATCAGCGCGTTGTCGGTGATCTTGATGCTCTCCGGGCACACCTCGGTGCAGCACTTGGTGATATTGCAGAAGCCCAGCCCGTGTTCTTCCTGAGCGTCGTTGCGGCGGTCACGGGTGTCCAGCGGGTGCATTTCCAGCTCGGCGATGCGCATCAGGAAACGCGGACCCGCGAACGACTTCTTGTTCTCCTCGTGGTCGCGGACGACGTGACACACGTTCTGGCACAGGAAGCATTCGATGCACTTGCGGAACTCCTGCGAGCGCGCGACATCTTCCTGCGCCATCCGGTACTCGCCGGGCTGCAGATCCTTCGGCGGCGCGAAGGACGGGATCTCGCGCGCCTTCTCGTAGTTGAACGAGACGTCGGTGACCAGGTCGCGGATCACCGGGAAGGTCCGCAGCGGCGTCACGGTCACGACCTCGTCCTCGGCGAACGTCGACATCCGGGTCATGCACATCAGCCGCGGCTTGCCGTTGATCTCGGCCGAGCACGATCCGCACTTGCCGGCCTTGCAGTTCCACCGCACAGCCAGGTCGGGCGTCTGGGTCTGCTGCAGGCGGTGGATGATGTCGAGCACCACCTCGCCCTCGTTGACCTCGACAGTGAAGTCCTGAAGCGCACCGCCGTCGTCGTCGCCGCGCCAGACCTTCATGGTCGCGTTGTAGCTCATTAGCCTCTCCGTCCTGAGTGGTCGGCCAGCTCGTCGTCGGTGTAGTACTTCTCCAGCTCGGAGATCTCGAAGAGATCCAGCAGGTCGGACCGCATCGGAACCTGGTCTTCACGGGTCACGCTGATGTCGGGAATGACTTCGTCACCGCCGGCGGCGCGGCAGACCAGCAGCACCTTGCGCCACGACGAGTCCATGCCCGGGTGGTCGTCGCGCGTGTGCCCACCCCGGCTCTCGGTCCGCGTGAGCGCCGCCTTGGCGACACATTCGCTGACCAACAGCATGTTGCGCAGGTCGATGGCGAGGTTCCAGCCGGGGTTGTACTCGCGCTGCCCGATGACGTGAATGTTCTTGAACCGCTCGCGCAGCGTCTCGAGCCGGCCCAGGGCCTCGGTGATCTCCTCCGACTTGCGGATGATGCCGACCAGGTCGTTCATCGACTGCTGCAGCTCGAGCTGCAGCGTGTACGGGTTCTCGGCGGTCGCGGCGTCGGCCGGCGTCTCGAAGGGGGCCAGCGCCCGGCGCGCCGCCGTGTCGATCGCGTCGGTCGAGACCGCGGGACGGCTGGACAGCGCCCGCACGTAGTCGGCGGCTCCCAGGCCGGCGCGTCGGCCGAAGACGAGGAGGTCCGACAGCGAGTTTCCACCCAGCCGGTTGGAGCCGTGCATGCCGCCGGAGCACTCGCCGGCCGCGAACAGCCCGGGGACGGTGGCCGCACCCGTGTCGGCGTCGACCTCGACGCCGCCCATCACGTAGTGGCAGGTGGGCCCGACTTCCATTGGCTCCTTGGTGATGTCGACCCCGGCCAGTTCCTTGAACTGGTGGTACATCGACGGCAGCCGGCGCTTGATCTCCTCGGGCGTCAACCGGGACGCGATGTCCAGGTAGACCCCGCCGTGCGGGGTGCCGCGGCCGGCCTTGACCTCCGAGTTGATCGCGCGCGCGACCTCATCGCGGGGCAGCAGGTCCGGCGTGCGGCGGGCCGAGTCGTTGTCCTTGAGCCACTGATCGGCCTCGTCGGCGGTCTCGGCGTACTGACCTTTGAACACCGCCGGGATGTAGTCGAACATGAACCGGTTGTCGTCGGAGTTCTTCAGGACTCCGCCGTCGCCGCGGACACCCTCGGTGACCAGGATCCCCTTCACGCTGGGCGGCCACACCATGCCCGTCGGGTGGAACTGGACGAACTCCATGTTGATCAGGGTCGCGCCGGCGCGCAGCGCCAGGGCGTGGCCGTCGCCGGTGTACTCCCAGGAGTTCGAGGTCACTTTGAACGACTTGCCGATGCCGCCGGTGGCCAGCACCACCGCGGGGGCCTCGAACAGGACGAATTTTCCGCTTTCGCGCCAGTAGCCGAACGCCCCGGCGATCGCGTCACCGTCCTTGATCAGCTCGGTGATGGTGCATTCGGCGAAGACCCTGATGCGCGCGTCGTAGTCGCCGAGCTCGGCGAAATCCTCCTGCTGCAGCGAGACGATCTTCTGCTGCATGGTGCGGATGAGCTCCAGGCCGGTGCGGTCACCCACATGTGCCAGCCGCGGATAGGTGTGGCCACCGAAGTTGCGCTGGCTGATCTTGCCGTCCTTGAGACGGTCGAACAGCGCGCCGTAGGTCTCCAGCTCCCAGACGCGGTCCGGGGCTTCCTTGGCGTGCAATTCGGCCATCCGCCAGTTGTTGAGGAACTTCCCACCGCGCATGGTGTCGCCGAAGTGGGTCTTCCAGTTGTCCTTCGGGTTGGTGTTGCCCATCGACGCCGCGCAGCCGCCCTCGGCCATCACCGTGTGGGCCTTACCGAACAGCGACTTGCACACCACGGCGACGCGCAGGCCCCGCTCACGCGCTTCGATGACCGCGCGCAGACCCGCGCCGCCGGCACCGATGACGACAACGTCGTAGGAGTGCCGCTCGACCTCAACCATGAAACCCTCGCTAAGCTATTCGGTGAATTGGCTTGTCAGCCAATGAATCTCAAGTCTTGGATGGTGCCGCTGGCCACCAGTGCGATGTAGAAGTCGGTCAGCATCAACGTGCCCAGCGTGATCCAGGCGTAGAGCTTGTGCCGCGTGTTCAGGCGACTGACCTGAGTCCAGATCCAGTAGCGCACCGGGTGTTTGGAGAAGTGCTTGAGCCGTCCGCCGGTCACGTGCCGGCAGGAGTGGCAGGACACCGTGTACACCCACAGCATGACGACGTTGACAACCAGGATCACGTTGCCGAGGCCGAAACCGAAGCCGCCGGGGCCGGAGTCGGAGTGGAACGCGACGATCGCGTCGTAGGTGTTGATCACCGAGATGATGACCGCGATGTAGAAGAAGTACCGGTGGGTGTTCTGGACGATCAGCGGGAACCGGGTCTCGCCCGTGTAGTGCGCACGGGGCTCGGCCACACCGCAGGCGGTGGGCGACTGCCACACCGTGCGGTAGTAGGCGCCGCGGTAGTAGTAGCAAGTCAACCGGAACAGCAGCAGGAACGGCAGTGACAGCGCCGCGTACGGCAGCCACCACACGTCGGGCAAGAACTGCGGCCAGATGTCGCCGGCCTCACCGCAAGCCTTACTGAGGCAAGGGGAGTAGAACGGCGTCAGGTAGTGGTACTTCGGGACGAAGAAATAGTCCTGTTGGAATGCGCGCGCCGTCGCGTAAATGACGAATGCGGCAAAGCCGAGGTCGATCCTCAGTGGGGACAACCACCAACGGTCGGTGCGAAGCGTTCTCTGCGCTATTCGGGCGCGGGTCGGTGAAAAGACGCCGGACGCAGGACGGTTCGCCGTAGGTGCGCTCATCTAATGTTCCTCTTCGAACGGGCTGTAGGTCGAAGGGTACACAGAGAGAGCCCCTCTTAATCGGGGGGGCTTAAGTTGTTACGAGCGGTTGTGACCGCCGACACCTTCGTCATCGACATCGCGCCAGAATTCGCTGTCGTACTGGGTATCCGGAATGGCGATCTTTTCCCCGGATTGCTGCACGGTAGCGCGAGCCAGGTCTAATTCCGAAACATCGGTATCGAGTAATTCGACGTCCGACAGAATCCGGTCGGCGTCGATTACGATGCGCCGCATCGCCGGGCTGTCGCCGTATCGCGCCTTCAACGAGCCCACGCACCGCCGAAGTCCCAAGATCAGGTCGTGGAGTTCGGAAAGTTCGGTCGTGTCGGTGAAGCTGGACAACGGATCTCCTCGAAGGTGTTTCGGATCACAGTATGCCCTCGATACTATCCACCGCACACGCCAGATGTCTTCGACGACGAAGCTCGGTGACGGGAAGTGACTATCCATGACACGTGACAGCACACCGGCTCAGCGCGCCACGACACTGCTGAAACTGCATCGGCCGGGAGACCCGGTGGTGCTGCCGACCGTATGGGACGCGTGGTCCGCGCGGCTCGCCACCGGTGCCGGGTTCGTCGCACTCACCGTCGGCAGCCATCCGATGGCGGACTCGATCGGCAAGCTCGACAACGAAGGCATGGCGTTCGACGACGTGCTCACCCGCGTCGCGCAGATCACCACCGCTGTCGACGTCCCGGTGTCGGTGGACATCGAGTCCGGCTATGGGCAGCCGGCGGACCGCCTGATCGAGGGCCTGCTGAGCGTGGGCGCCGTCGGGCTCAACATCGAAGACACCGTCCACTCGGAGGGTAAGCGGCTGCGGTCGGCCGACGAACATGCCGAACTGGTCGGTGCGCTGCGCGCGGCCGCCGACGCGGCCGGTGTGCATGTGGTCGTCAACGCGCGCACGGACCTGTTCCTGCGGCAGGACGGCGACGAGTCGGATCGCGTCGAGCGGGCGGTGGCACGCCTGAACAAGGCCGCCGCCGCCGGCGCGGATGTCCTCTACCCCGTGGGCCGGCACGATCCGGATACCTTGCGCCGCTTGACGACTGAGCTGATACTACCGGTCAACGCCATCGCGCTGCCCGACCAGGACGACCCGGCCTCGTTCGGGCCGCTGGGTGTCGGGCGCATCAGCTTCGGCCCGTTCTTGCAGGCCGCGCTGTCGGGCCGGACCAAAGAGCTACTGGCGCGCTGGGGCTGAGCTAGATCGGATCCAGCATCCGGTGCGGCCGGCTCAGCGCGAGGCTGACCGGATCGTCGCGAACTCCTCCACGCGGCCGGCGTGGCGGGTGCGTGACGATATCCGCGACGTCGGGGACCCGCTCACACCGTTGGCAGACGCGATCCGGTCCGATGAGGCCATCGCAGTCCGTGTGCCGGTAGGTCCGTCGGCTCGGCTTCTGGACATAGTTCTCGTTGCCCCACGTGATCATCGACCAGACCAGCGGCCACAGCTCCTCGCCCTTGGCCGTCAACTGGTACTCGCTCGTCTGTTTGGTCAGCACACCCTCGTCAACCAGGAACGTCAACCGTTCGGCGAGAACGGCTTTCGGGATGCCCAGGTGATTGTGGTAGTCGCTGAACCGCCGTGCCCCGTAGAAGGCGTCACGGACGATCAGCAAGGTCCAGCGCTCGCCCACGATCTCCAGCGACCGCGCGATGGGGCAGCTCTCGGCCGGATACTCGCGGGGCAGTGCCATAACATCCACTCTACTCTTGTCGGTTCGGTCACCGAACCGTATACTCAAAATCGGTAAGTTCGTTCACCGAACCCAATGGCTGTGAGTCGCGAATGAAGGCAATCAGATACGAACGCTTCGGCGGCCCGGAAGTCCTTGATTACGTGCAGCTTCCGGACCCGGAGCCGGGCCCGCGACAGCTGCTCGTGCAGACCGCGGCCATCGGTGTCAACTTTCCCGACATCCGCGAACGGCTAGGTGTCTACAACAAGGCGGAGACCCGCGTCGGCGGGGTGCGGCTGCCGCAGGTCGGCGGTCTCGCGGTCGCCGGCACCGTCGTGGCGGCCGGACCGCAGACCTCGGTCGAGGTGGGCCGCAGCGTCGTGGCCCTGATGACCCGTTCGCAGGCC
>NZ_JAFAUS010000020.1 GCF_019243155.1 Mycobacterium sp. | reverse complement strand
CGACAAGGCGATCATGGCGGCCGCGCATGGCTGATCCAAGAGGCTTCCTGAAATACACGCACCGGGAGTTGCCGAAGCGCCGGCCTGTCCCGCTGCGGCTGAAGGACTGGCACGAGGTCTACGAAGAATTCGACAACGAGACCGTGCGCGAGCAGGCGACTCGTTGCATGGATTGCGGTATCCCGTTCTGCCACAACGGGTGTCCGCTGGGCAACCTGATCCCCGAATGGAATGACCTGGTACGCAGGGACCGTTGGCGCGACGCGATCGAAAGGTTGCACGCCACCAACAACTTCCCGGACTTCACCGGCCGGCTCTGCCCGGCGCCGTGTGAGCCCGCCTGCGTGCTCGGCATCAACCAGGATCCGGTGACAATCAAGCAGATCGAGCTGGAGATCATCGATCGGGCCTTCGAGGACGGCACCGTGGTGCCGCTGCCTCCGGACACACTGACCGGGAAGAAGGTCGCGGTCGTCGGCTCTGGCCCCGCGGGTCTTGCCGCCGCTCAGCAGCTGACCCGTGCGGGGCACACCGTCACCGTTTTCGAACGGGCGGACCGTATCGGTGGGCTGCTGCGCTACGGCATCCCGGAATTCAAGATGGAAAAGCGCGTCCTGGACCGGCGCCTCGACCAGATGCGAGCCGAGGGAACCGAATTCAAGGCCGGCGTCAACGTCGGGGTGGACATCACCGCCGAGCAACTGCGCGCCGACTTCGATGCCGTGGTGCTGGCCGGTGGGGCCACCGCCGGGCGCGACCTACCGATTCCCGGCCGGGAGCTCGACGGCATCCACCAGGCGATGGAATACCTGCCGTGGGGCAATCGGGTACAGGAAGGCGACGACGTCCTGGGGCCCGACGGCGAACCGCCGATCACGGCCAAGGGCAAGAAGGTCGTCATCATCGGCGGCGGGGACACCGGGGCCGACTGCCTGGGCACCGCGCACCGCCAGGGCGCGGCGAACATCCACCAGTTCGAGATCATGCCGCGGCCGCCGGAATCGCGGGCGGAGTCCACCCCGTGGCCGACCTACCCGTTGATGTACCGGGTTTCCTCGGCGCACGAAGAAGGCGGCGAGCGCGTGTTCTCGGTGAACACCGAGGAGTTCGCCGGCGAGGACGGTCGCGTGACCGCGCTGAAGGCGCACGAGGTCACCATGCAGGACGGCAAGTTCGTCAAGGTCGAGGGTTCGGAATTCGAGCTCGAGGCCGACCTCGTGTTGCTGGCGATGGGATTCGTGGGCCCGGAGAAAGAGGGTCTGCTCACCGACCTCGGCGTCAAGCTCACCGAGCGCGGCAACGTCGCGCGCGGTGGCGACTACGACACGTCGGTGCCGGGCGTCTACGTTGCTGGGGACATGGGTCGTGGACAGTCGTTGATCGTCTGGGCGATCGCCGAGGGCAGGGCCGCCGCGGCTGGCGTGGACCGCTATTTGATGGGTTCGACCGCGTTGCCGATACCCATCATGCCGACGGCCGCGCCGCTGCAGTAATCACACTAGTCACACTGGAAACAAGGGCAACAAACCTCGGCGAGTCTCCCGCCGTTTGCCAGACGCCTGCTGTCTAATAGTCCGGGTGTGGGCCCCGTCACAGGACGAATTTTCGGGAGTCCCGGCAGAACGGACCGATCGCAGGAGTGATCACTGTGCATATAAACCCGGTACCTCGATCACGGATGGGCCGAATCGCCTGGTCATGGATACGTCACCCAGTGAAGAGCCGCGAGTTTCCCGCTAAGCAAGAGCGTTTGGTGACCGCCGCGGAACTGCTCATCTTCGGTGGCTGACGCCTGACACGGGCGTGGTCCACTGGTAAACAATCTGTTTGCTCCACCGTCATTTGCCGGTCAGCTCGCGCGGCTGGGCGACAAAACCGAGCCGGCGTGGAATTGGTCACGCGACACCGACGAGTCGGCGGCTGAGCCATAACCTGTCGATGTGGTCGTGCGGAGTCGTTGGCTCGTTCTGGCGGTGTTGGCGGCCGGGGCGTTCATGGCCCAACTCGACCTGTTCATCGTCAACATCGCCCTGCCCTCGATCGCCCACAGTTTCTCGGGCGCATCACTGTCGTCGATGTCGTGGATCGTCACCGGCTACGCGATCGTCTTCGCCACGCTGTTGGTACCGGCCGGGCGGCTGGCCGATCATTTGGGCCGGCGCCGGGTTTTCCTCACCGGCGTAGCGGTATTCACCGTCGCTTCCGTGGCGTGCGCGTGCGCGCCGGCGCTATGGGTTGCGATCGCCGGTCGGGTGCTGCAGGGCATGGGCGCCGCGATGATGGTGCCGACGTCGCTGGGCCTGCTCTGGCCGCTCTTCGAACAGCGGGAACACAATCGGGTGGTCGGCGTGTGGGCGGGTGTCGCGGCGGTCGCGGCGTCGATGGGACCGACGCTGGGCGGACTGCTCATCGGCATCGACTGGCGATGGATCTTCCTGATCAACGTGCCCATCGGGGTCGCGACCTTCTTCGCGGGCCTCGCCGTCGTGCCCGAGGTTCGGATTCCGGGCAGCTCCGGTGCGGTCGACCCGGTGTCGGTGCTCACGTTGCTGTTGGCCGTGTCCCTGCTGGCGCTGGTCACCGTCGAGGGCGGGCGGTGGGGATGGCTCAGCGCGAACACGGTGGTGGGCCTCGGGATCGGCGTGGCGGCGGCGGTGGCGACGGTGTGGCGGGCAGTCACCAATCCCCGCGCCATCATCGAGGCGTCGTTGTTCAAAGTCCGCCCGTTCGCCGCGTCCTCGGCCGGCCTGTTCTTCTTCTTTCTCGCCCACGCGTCCTGGATGCTCATCAATGTGCTCTTCCTGCAGAGCATTTGGCACTACAGTCCGGTGCTTTGCGGTATGGCGGTATCGCCGGGCCCGATCACCGCCGCAATCTTCGCGCCCACCAGCGGACGAATCGCGGATCGGATCGGCCGACGGGCCACCGCGACGATCGGATGCCTGGCTTTCGCGGCCGGGGGATTTTTCTGCAGCGTGATGGTTCCCGCCGGCCATTCCTACTTCGCCAGCTTTGTTCCGGGCATGATCCTGGCCGGCATCGGGTCGGGACTTACCCAGGCGCCGTTGTACGCGGCGGCCAGCGAATTACCCGATCATCGGGCGACGACCGGGAGCGCCATGCTCAACATGTCCCGCCAGATCGGCAGCGCGTTCGGGGTGGCCATCCTGGTTTCCCTGCTGGGTGCGGTGTCGGCGGGACTCGCCGGCTATCGGCACGGGTGGGAATTCATCGGCGTCTGCTGCGCGACGGCTGCCGCCGTCATCTTTTTCGGCAACTCGTCGCAGCGCTACGTCAGCAGCCCCGAATCGCGGATCGCCTCCGCCAGCGGTTCCAGCACGGCGGGATCGTGCGGCGGCGGTAGGTAGACGATGCCGAGGTCCAGCCCCTCGGCCCCCAGACCGGCAGCGGTCTCGATGACTTGGCTGAAGTCGTGGTCTTCGCCCAGACGTACGTGGGCCGACATCGTGATCTCCTTCGGGTCGCGGCCGATGTCGGCACAGCGCGCCGCCAGCACGTCGCGTTTGCGGGCGAACTCCTCGGGCGTCCCGCCGGCGAAGTTCCAGTGCTGCGCGTACCGCGCGGTGATCGGTAGTGTGCGCTTCTCGCCGCTGCCGCCGATGCAGATCGGCGGGTGTGGCTGCTGCGGACCCTTGGGCTCGTTGCGGGCGCCCTTGAGTTGGTAGTACTTGCCGTCGAAGTCGGTGGTCTCCTTGCTGAGCAGGCTGGTCAGCACCGCGCAGGCTTCCTCGAACCGATCGAAGCGTTCCTTGATGCTGCCCAGCTCGATGCCGTAGGCGCCCGACTCCTCCTCGTTCCAGCCGGCGCCGATCCCGAGCTCGAGTCGTCCGTTCGAGATGATGTCGAGCGCGGCGGCCATGTTGGCGAGGACAGCGGGGTGGCGGTAGTGGATTCCCGTCACCAGGGCGCCCAGCCGCAGGCGCTTGGTTGCCTGCGCCAGCGCCGTCAGCGTCGTCCAGCCCTCCAGGCACGGTCCGGTGCTGTCGGAGAAGATCGGGTAGAAGTGGTCGAACGTCCACCCGGACTCGAAGACGTCGATGTCGTCGGCCGCCTGCCAGACGGCGAGCATGTCTGCCCAGGTGGTGTTTTGGGGTGAGGTTTTGAACGCG
>NZ_JAFAUS010000412.1 GCF_019243155.1 Mycobacterium sp. | reverse complement strand
GTAGGTGATGTAGTACCCGCGGGCCCAGATCTGGATCGAGATGTTGGGGAACAGCCAGAATTGGTCGTTGCCCCACGACGCGATGTTGCCGCGGTTGAGGAAGTCGGGTTGCGGGCCCTCGAAGCCCAAGTCAGGCACGTCGTCGGGCCCGAAAAGGCCTGCGCGAAAAAGCTTGTAGACCCAGCGTTGGTCCTGGCGGGCGGGCCCGGCGGTGCCCGGGTCTCGGGGTGGCAGCGGTGGCGGGCCGGGGACCGAAGTCAGCATGTGCGGCCGGAACAGGTCGTAGTGATAGGAGTCGACCGGTGGCACCATCTTCTCGGCCTTGGACACATCGGGGTCGATGAATCGGCCGTGCACGTACGGCGGGTGATACCACTCGCACACCGAGTCGACGGCGAGCTTCCAGTTGCCCTTGATCCGAGTGGAGAACCCGTAGTGCTGGGTCATTTTCTCGAACGGATAAGCCTCGATGGGAAGCAGTCCGTCGCCGAGGAATTCGCGCAGCGGAACGGGGTCTGCGGCGAGATTGACGAAGATGAAGCCCGCCCACACTTCGCAGTGCACCGGTGGCATCCGCAGCTTGCTCTTGTCGAGGTCGAAAAACTCGTCTTCGTTGGTGATGTGGTTGACCTTGCCGTCAAGCCCGTAACGCCAGCCGTGGTACTTGCAGGCGAACGCGCGGCAGCTTCCCGACGATTCCGCGCCGGGGTGTTCCTGCCAGACCACCTTGTTACCCCGGTGGGCGCACACGTTGTGAAACGCGTGCACTTTGTCGTCGAGGTCGCGAGCGATCACGATCGAGGCGAGGCGCCCGGGCAGGTCGCGGGTGAAGTATGCACCCTTTCGCGGTAACCGCTCAATCCGCCCGACGCACAACCAGTTTCGCTCGAACACCGCCTTGCGCTCGGCGGCGAAGAATTCCTCGGAGATGGAGTCTTCGTAGTTGACCGGAGCGGTCCCGAGTTCGGGATAGTCGGTGGTGAATTTGCCGCGCCCCGTCGACAACCGCTGTTGGATGCTCGTCACGATGAAACTCCTTCTTGCGCGGGTGCGCCGTTGGACCCCGCTTCTTTCCAAGGCTCCTGGTCCCACGCGCGATCCAGGGGCGCCATCTCGCCGCCGAACGGGAAGAAGGCCCGCTGTGCGTAGGTTTCGCGGGCCAGGCCGTGACCCAGCTCGTCGAGGAAGGCGCGCTTGAGCGGGTTGGTGAACAGCTGGCGCGAGTACCGCAGCGTCAATGGTGGGCGCTTGACCAATTCGCGCGCGAGTTCCCAAGCCCTGTCCAGCAATTGGTCCTTGGGCAACACCTCGTTGACCACACCCCACTCCTTGGCCTCTTGCGCGCTGAGCTTCTTGCCGGTCAGCAGGAAGTAGCGAGCACGGGTATGGCCGGCCAGAAAGCTCCAGATCACGTGCTGGCCGTCACCCGGCACCTGGCCTCGCGGAAAATGCGACGCGTCCTGGAAATAGGCGTCGTCCGACGCCAACACGATGTCGCCGAGCAGCGGGACCTCGGAATGCATGTTGCAGGGACCATTGACCGCGCTGATCATCGGAACGTCGACGTCGAGCACATTGGTGATCAGATGACGTGCATACCAAGCTTTTTCGTCGAGCTTGTGCAGGCCGCGAGTGCCGGGCATGAGCAGATAGTCGGGCTTTTCCACCGGTTCGCCGTTGGGCATGCGGCCCCAGTTGGCGTTGTAGTTCTCGCCGGTGCCGGTGTGGATGAGCACCTTGATCTCGCGGTCCCCGGCGATGTCGGCGAACGCATCAGACATCTGGTCGTGCGCCCGCCAGTCCCACACCAGGCTGCCGCCGTTGGTGTGGCACTGCATCAACAGGATGCCGTCATCGGAGAGTTCGAGCCGGTAGTTCGCGTATTGGTCGTGGTACTCGTTGAATCTGGTCCGCTTTGCCATAGAGCTGTCCGTCTCCCGGGAAATCTGACGCGTACCTGATTTGAGCGATCGCCCAAATTGGCCTGCTGACATGCTCGCACCTCAGGTCGCGACGGTCAAGGCTTACCGTCCGTGCAGGCGGGCCACCACGGGTGCGAAGGCATCGATCTGTGATTGCTGCACCGTGACGTAGTTGACCCCCAGCGTTTCGCGACGCGAATGCAGCATCTCCGCAACGCTTTCCGCCGAGCCGATCAGCACGTTGGGATGGTCCCGCAGCAGGTCGGCGGGAACGCCCATCGATTTCGCCAGGCGCGCCAGGACGGTCTCGGGGTCATCGGTGACTTCGGTGAAGTACGGCGAACTTTCGAGGTCGAGCTGCCGGTATCGGTCACCGGCCGCGGCCTGGACGTAGCCGGCTCGCCGCTGCGCGACCGCGTGGGGATCGAGGCCGTCGGCGTCGCGAGCCACGAAGGGCACCGTGGACATGCTGACGATGTCGGCCTCGCGACCGGCGAGCGACAAGACACGCTTCCCACCCCCGCCGATCATGATCGGCGGATGCGGCCGCTGCACGGGTCGCGGCCGGCCCGCGTAGCCGTGCACTTGAACGAACTCGCCTGAGCAATCCAGTTCTTCGCCCTGCCAGTGGGCCTTGAGCAGCGATACGACCTCGGCAAGCTTGTCGATTCGCCGACCCGGTCGATCGAATTCGAGTCCCATCGCCGTGTACTCGCCTTCGCTCCACCCGGCGCCGATACCCATTTCCAGGCGACCGTCGGACAGCAGATCGAGCGTGGCCGCTTCCTTCGCCAGGACCGCCGGCACGTGGTAGTCGATGCAGAACACGCGACAGCCGATGCGTAGTGTCTGGCTGAACGCGGCCGCCGCGGCCATCGCCGCGATCGGCGCGAGGTCTTGCCTGGGAGTGTGCGCGGCGCGTTGCGCGGGTCCGGGCCCGAGGTAATGGTCCGCGAGGAAAAGCGTTGTGTAGCCGAGGTCTTCGACCCTGCGAACGGTATCGCGCCACGCGGTTCGGTCCGCGGCGTTGGTTGCCTGCACTCCGAAGCGAAACGGGGGCCTGTCCATCAACGGACCCTAGATTGGGCGGCATTCGATATTCAAGGCCTGTTACTTGACCGCTGTTAACGCGGGGTGATAGGCATGGAAAGCCGATTGGTTGGGCGATCGCTCAGGAAGGTGGGTGGGGCGCGGGTGAAGACGGCGGTCGTTACCGGTGGCGCCTCGGGGATCGGTCGCGCCGTCGCCGAGCGGTTACGCAGCGACGGGTATCAAGTGGCGGTGATCGATCTGTCGCCCACCGACGACGGGTTCGGTTATGTCGCCGATGTCACCGACCGCGCGCAGGTCGACACCGCGATGTCGGCGATCCGCGAAGCGTTCGGCCCGATCTTGGTGCTGGTCAACGCGGCCGGGGTGGAGGGCTTCAAGAAGTTTTTGGAGATGTCCTTCGCCGACTGGACCAAAGTGATCGACGTCAACCTGCACGGCGTGTTCCACACCATCCAGGCCGTCCTTCCCGACATGGTCGAGGCGGGATGGGGACGCATCGTCAACATCTCGTCGTCCAGCACCCATTCCGGGCAGCCGTTCATGGCGCACTACGTGTCGGCCAAGTCGGCTGTCAACGGCCTGACCAAGTCGTTGGCGCTCGAATACGGGCCGAAAGGGATCACCGTCAACGCCGTCCCACCGGGGTTCGTTGACACACCGATGCTGCGCAAGGCCGAGCAGCGGCACCTGCTCGGCGGCACCGTGGAGGACCACATCGCACGCACACCGGTACGGCGAGTTGGCAGGCCGGAAGACATCGCCGCCGCATGCGCCTTCTTCGCATCCGAAGAGGCCGGCTACATCACCGGTCAGATCCTCGGCGTCAACGGCGGCCGCAACACCTGAGAGGCGATATGTACGAGCGGGACCAACTGTTCATCGACGCCAAATGGACGGCACCGGAATCCGAGTCGGTCATCTCGATGATCTCGCCGCACAGCGAGTCGGTGATCGGCCGCGTCGCGAGCGCGGGGCCCACGGACGTGGACCGGGCGGTCGAGGCCGCGCGGGCGGCTTTCGACAGCGGCCCGTGGCCGCGCATGGAGCCCGCCGAACGCATCGAGGCGCTCACCCGGCTGGCCGGCATCTACAAAGAGCGGCGAGCCGACATGGCCGCGTTGATCTCGGCCGAGATCGGCGCGCCCATCACGTTTGCGAAGATGGCTCAGGTGCGGCTGCCACTGACCATGATCTCGGCGTTCTGCGGTTTGGCGGCGAACTATCAATGGCAGCAGGATCGTCCGGGTCTGTACGGCAAAGACATTCGGATCCTCAAGCAGCCGGTGGGTGTCGTGGCCGCGGTGGTGCCGTGGAACATGCCGCAATTCCTCACCGTCACCAAGATGGTGCCCGCGCTGCTCGCTGGTTGCTCGGTGGTGCTCAAGCCCGCACCGGAATCGGCGCTCGACGCGCAACTGCTCGCCGAATTTGTTGAGGCGGCAGACTTTCCACCGGGCGTTGTGAATGTGGTGCCCGGTGGCCGCGAAGCCGGGGAGCTTCTGGTGCGCCACGCCGGTGTCGACAAGGTGTCGTTCACCGGGTCCACGGCCGCCGGTCGGCAGGTGGCGCTCGCGTGCGCCGAAGGCCTGAAACAGGTGAGCCTCGAGCTTGGCGGCAAGTCGGCGGCGATCGTGCTCGACGACGCCGACCCCGCGACGACCGCTGCCGGAATACAGATGGCCAGCCTCGCCAACAGCGGCCAGGTATGCAACGCGCTCAGCCGAATTCTGGTGCCACAGGCGCGCAAGGACGAATTCGTCGATGCGTTGGCGGCGGGGATGGCGGCGATGACGGTGGGCGACCCCGCTGATCCCAACACTCAGATCGGTCCGTTGGTGGCGCAGCGTCAGCAGGAGCGGGTGCGTGGCTACATCGAGAC
>NZ_JAFAUS010000130.1 GCF_019243155.1 Mycobacterium sp. | reverse complement strand
CGTGAAACGTTCGATGATCTTGCCGACGAACCAGGCGGCGGCGTCGTCGAGGATGGGCATCTGCGCCGGGCCGGGATGCCAGGCGCAGCGCTCGAACTTGTTGACCTTGTCGCCGGTCTGGCTGCCGAACAGCTCAACGGTGTCCAGGTGGTGGTGGTCGAACAGGTGCACCGCGAGGTGGGTGGCGGCGACGGCCACCCGGTACGTGTGGTTGCGCTTGGACAGGCCGACCAGGAATCGCGGCGGATTGATGCTTGTCTGGCTGGCGAAGCCCACCAGACAGCCTGCGGAGATGCCGTCGGCGTGCGTGGTCACGACGTACATCGGGTAATTCAGCAGCGACACCAGCTTTTCGAAGGCGTCGGTTCCCGGTTCGGACATCAGCTCAGTCTTCCCTTTGGCACCAGGAGGGAATCACGTCTACCGCAACCCCCGAGAGCGAACGGCGCGGCGAAATGCGTAGGCGGACGCCCCAACGCCCAGAACCGCGACTCCGGCGACCACCGACGACAGCGGCATCGCGAACGCCAGCACCACGCATCCGCCGAGCCCAAGCGCCGGGATAGCGCGGTGCGGGCGCCCCTCATCTGGTGCGAGGGTGAACGCGGATGCGTTGGCGATGGCGTAATAGACCAGCACAGCGAATGAGGAAAAACCTATTGCGCTACGGAGGTCGGTGCAGGCGGCCACGATCGCTACGACCACCCCGATCACCACCTCCGCACGGTGGGGCACCTGGAACCGGGGATGCACCGCGGTTAGCGCACGGGGAAGGTGGTAGTCCCGGGCCATGGCCAAAGTGGTGCGCGAGACTCCGAGGATCAACGCCAGCAGGGAACCCAGCGCGGCGACCGCCCCGCCGACCTGCACTATGGGAACCAGCCAACCGGTGTGCGCCACCGCCTCGGACAGCGGTGCGGAGGCACTGGCCAGGCGGCGCGGGCCCAACACGGACAGCGTGGCCACGGCCACCAGTCCGTAGAGGATCAGCGTGATAGCGAGCGCCAGCGGTATCGCTTTCGGGATAGTGCGTGCCGGGTCGCGCACCTCCTCGCCCAGAGTTGCGATGCGCGCGTAACCGGCGAAGGCGAAAAACAGCAGACCCGCCGCCTGCACGACGCCACCGACGGTCACGTTCACTGGGCGAAGTTGATCCGTGTTGGCAATTCCGGAACTGAACGCCGCGACGATCACCCCGGTCAGCACGGCCAGCACCAAGGCGACGATGACGCGGGTCAGCCATGCCGACTTCTGAATGCCCGCGTAGTTCACCGCGGTCAGCGCCACTACGGCGGCAACCGCCACCGCATGCGCCTGCGACCGCCACGCGTAGAAGCCGACGGTCAATGCCATCGCCGCGCATGAGGCGGTCTTGCCGGCGACGAAACCCCACCCAGCCAAATACCCCCAAAATTCGCCCAGCCGCATCCGGCCATACACATATGCCCCGCCGGAAGCGGGGTACCGGGCGGCGAGCCGCGCGGATGATGTCGCGTTGCAGTAGGCCACTATCGCCGCCAGCGCCAGGCTCAGCAGCAGACCCGAACCGGCTGCACGCGCGGCCGGGCCCAGCACCGCGAATATCCCAGCACCGATCATCGAGCCGAGCCCGATCACCACGGCGTCGAACACGCCGAGGCTCCGACGAAGTTCCGGGTTGCCGGTCGACACGCTCTCGGACAACTGTTCTCCTCAAAGGGCCGCCACCAGAACAGAACTGGTGTCACAAGAGAAAGTATCAAATCTGGTTGATGTATTGTTGGGGACCATGGGGACCAGCCTTGCCGAGGTTCCGTCGCTGCTAAAAATGGCGTCGCACCCGCTGCGCTGGGCGTTGATGACCAAACTGGCAGGCGGCGACTGCCGCGTGCGGGAATTGGCCGCCGCTGCGGACGAGCCGCAGAACCTGGTCTCCTACCATTTGCGGTTGTTGCGCTCGGCCAGGTTCATCGACGCGCGGCGCAGCGATTTCGATGGTCGCGATACGTACTACAGCCTGAATCTGACAAGGTGTGCGGGAGCTTTCGGTGAGGCGGCTTCAGCGCTCCACCCGGGCCTCAACGTTTCGTCCCCGGTGAGGCCTGCGGCGCGTTCGGTGCTGTTTTTGTGCACCGGAAACAGTTCACGCTCGCCGATGGCCGAGGCGCTGCTCCGAAAGAATGGCCAGGGCCGTATTCGGGCCGCAAGCGCCGGCAGTCATCCCAAACCGCACATACATCCCACCGCGGTTCAGGTGATGCGCGACATGTATGGCATCCGCCTTGACGAATCTCGAACCCGCCCATGGGAAGCGGTATCCGGGCGACGGTTCGATCACGTGATCACTTTGTGCGACAAAGTCCGCGAATTCGCCGACGAGCACGGTCTGACCACGACTGCGCATTGGAGCATTCGTGATCCGTCGGTTGCCGGCGGAGGAAAGCGCGGAATATACGAGGAATTCCGCAGCGTCGCAGACGAATTGAATCGTCGCATCGAATTTCTGCTACCGGTCCTCAACGCTTCTCCCCGGGATCGATGATCGTGGCGGTCGATCGGCGTGACTTTTTCAAATGCGGTGGGCTGGCGTTGCTGACCGCAAGTGCAGGCGTTGGGGTTGGAGCCGAAGTCGGATGCTCGCGGCCCGCACCGCCTGCTGCGCCCAATGGCAAGGCCGACTACACACTCCGGATCGGTGCGGGCGCGGTGGAATTGGCGCCGGATCGCATCGTTTCGACCTTGACCTACAACGGTCAATTCCCTGGCCCGTTGCTGCGTTTCAAGGAGGGGCAGCGGACCTGGGTGGATATTTTCAACGACACCGACTCCGCCGAGCAGCTGCACTGGCACGGCCAGCAGGTGGGCGTCGACGTCGACGGTTCAGCCGAGGAGGGAACGCCCTATATCCCCGCGCACGGCATGCGGCGGGTTTCGTTCATTCCGGGTCCGGCCGGCTTCCGCTTCTATCACACTCACGTCGTCCCCCGAGCCGACCTGTCGCGAGGTCAGTACAGCGGCCTGGTCGGCCCGGTATACATCGAGTCCAAACAGCACCCCGGCGCCTACGACCAAGAGATCTTCCTGACGCTCAAAGAGTTTGAACCAAGCTTCACCCGCGGCGGCGACATGGCCAGCGACTTCCTGCCCGGCCCAGCCGAGCCCGACCTGAAAGCAAAAGGCGAATCGTCGATGGCGGCATCGCTTTCCCGAGGCGAGCCGCACGGCTACGAGGTGAGCTACGAAGCGTTCGCCGT
>NZ_JAFAUS010000381.1 GCF_019243155.1 Mycobacterium sp. | reverse complement strand
CAGATCCGCGGGCAGCAGGCTGATCTGGTTGAGCGCGTTGACGGCCAGCCCGTGTTCGATCATGAACGCGGTGAGGCGCACCAGGATGTCATCCGTGCTCCCGAAGCCCGCCCGGGTGGGCGAGATCAGCGACGGCCGGTAGATGCGAACGTCGAGCCCTTTTCGCTGCGCGGCCAGCGCCAACTGCTCGCCGACCCACTTGGTCTGCGAGTAGCCGAAGTCCAGGCCGCTCATCGCCGCGTTCGCGTCCCACTCCCCGACCACCGGCTCGGTGCTCCAGCCGTAGATGAATGTGCTGGAGACCAGGTGGAACGACTTACGGTGCGCGGTCATGGCCAGACGCAACAGCTCTTGCGTGCCAAGCACATTGGTGGGCCGCAGGGCGTCGTAGGTCCGGATGTAGTTGACCAGGGCGCCGTTGTGCACGATGCCGTCGACGCTTTCAGCCAGCCGCTGGAACGCCTCATCACCGATTCCCAGTGCGGGCTCGGCGAGATCACCGCAGACGATTCGCACCCGTCCCCTGACCTCGGCTTCCAGTGCCGGGGACCATAACTGGGCGCGACGCAGCGAGGCGACGATCCTGTCGAGGCCGTGCTCGGCATCGGTGGCGCGGACCAGTGCGTGCAGGGTGTAGGACGTCTGCCCGAGCAGGCTAGACATCAGGAACGGCCCCAGGAACCCGGTCGCGCCGGTCACCAGGATGTCCCTCGGCACGCGTGCCGATGCCGGCGGCAGCTCCGGTAATGGCAACTGCGCGTCGGCACGCATCTGGGTGATCTCGTATTCCTCGTACTCCGCCGAGATCTCGTTCAGCGACCGGCGCAGGGCGTCGAGCGGTTGCCCGGATCCATCGCCGAATTGGCGCATGAGGCCGAAGAATTCGGCAACCGTCAAGCGCTGCAGGAGTCGCGTGTTGACTTCGTCGGCCAGTTCGCCAGCGCCGTGCTCTTCGAGCAGGCCCTGCAGGTCCGTGCGCAACTCGGCCAGGCTGAGTGAGTCGATGCCGAGGTCGGCGAACGAGCAGTCTTCCTCACCGGTCAGGTCGTAGCTGTCGATGAGGTGGCGGAAACGCTCCAGCGGTCCCGTGTTCGCGTCCGGCGCTTGGTGGGCACGGTGGGTGTAGCGGTCCACCACGGTCAGCTTGTCGTCGAGCCAGAGCGCACGCGTGTCCGCGCGCCTGACTTTCCCGGAGGTGGTCTTGGGAATGCTGTGCGGCGGAACGAACTCGATGGCGTGCGGATCGATGTGACAGTGCTTGCGGATGGCGCGGGCCAGGGCTTTTCCGTCCGGCACGGTGCGCGTGTCGCGCAGCTCGGCAACCACGACCAGCGCCTCTTCCTCCTCGTGCTCCACCGAGAGCGCGACGAGGCAGCCCTTCCGAATTTCCGGGGCCGATCGCTCCACGACGGCCTCGACGTCCGACGGGTAGGTGTTGACACCGCGGACGATGATCAGGTCCTTGGTCCGGCCGCAGACGAACAGCTCGCCCTCATATAGGAAGCCGAGATCGCCGGTCCGTAGATAGGTGCGCTTGTCGTCGCCGACGATGCGGGCTGCGAATATCTCCGCGGTCAGGTCGGGACGGTGCCAGTAGCCACGCGCCTTCGACGGACCGTCGACCCAAACCTCACCAATGTGGCCGTCGGGCAACGCTTCTCGTGTCTTGCCATCGACGATGCGGACGATGTTTCCGGCGGTGAGCTTGCCCGAACTCACCAGGAGGGCCTGGTTGTTGTTCTGGGGCAACGCCTTTTCGACGCGGACCAGGTTTTCGGCCAGCGCCCGCTTGTTCACGGCCAGGGTCTGCCGGCCCCGAAAGGAGACGACCAAGGTGTTCTCCGCCAGGCCGTAGGCACCGGTGACGGCCTCGGCGCGCAGACCGTAAGGCGCGAACCGGTCCCGGAATTTCGCGAAAGTCTTGGCGCGCAGCGGTTCTGCGCCGATGACCATGGAGTCCAGGCAGCTGAGGTCGATCCCGGCCAGGTCCGAGTCGGGCAGCTTGTCTTGCCGCAGGCAGTACTCGAGGGCGAAGTTAGGCGCCGGTGTGTGCGTCGCGCGCTGCTCGGCGATCAGCCGCAGCCAGGTCGACGGCCGCTTGAGGAAGTCCTCAGGCGACATCGCGTGCGTTGTCCCACCCTGCACCACGATGAAGAAGTAGGCGGAGATCAGGCCCATGTCGTGGTGTTGCGGGAGCCAGCTGACCGCGATTTCGCCGCCATCGTAGGCCGAGGCGTTCGCGATGACATTGGAGTGGCTGACGATCACGCCCTTGGGGTCGCTGGTCGACCCGGAGGTGTACTGCAGGAAAAGCACCTCGCCCGGCGTGTCCGCCACGGGGGCGCCGCCGTACTCGCGCGCGCAGTCCGTCGGGAACCAGGGCAGGTCGGGTAGCCCCTGGCTGTCAGGCCAGGCCAGCCCACCTTCTTGGAGGTGATTGACCAAAAGGCGATAGTCGTGCTCGAGCTGCTTGGTCGACAGCACCGCCTTGGCCTGGCAGTCCCGCGCGATATAGCTGAGTTTGGCCAGCCCCGCCTCGAACGCCATCGGCAGCGGTGGGCTGACCGGCACCGCGACTACGCCGATGCGCGCGCAGGCGAAGAACGCCGCCACCATCTCCAGCCCTGGGGGGTAGACGAGCAGCGTCCGGTCTCCCGGCTTCAGCCCGGTCTCTGCAGAAAGGTAGGACGCCAGCTCACGCGTCCGCCCGGCGAAGGTCTCGTAGGTGTAGCTCTCGAGCTCGCGGCCGTCGGCGTCGACAAACCGGAAGAGGGTCTGGTTCGGCTTTTGCGCTTCCCACGTCTGCAGGTAATCGATCAGCGTCTCCATGTAGGAGTCACCCCTTCCAGGCCGGGCTTAACCGGAAAAGAACTTCCTTCAGTCATTCGGTAAAGCCAATGTAGCGCCGCAGCCCTGCACCCGCAAAACGTTTCCAGCATTTACGACCACTGCCTATTAGTTTCACAGCCTAAACTTAGGAAGCGAAAGTGGGCCGAGAATCCAGCTACTGAACTTAATGCGAGAATACGGATCTCCGCCAGTACGGATCTCAGTAAGTCAGTTGGGCTCTACCAGGCCCTTCGCATCGACTACTCTGCGGATACTGACTTGCGGATACGCACATTAACTCGCCCAAAGAATTATTCGAGCAATTTTGGCTTTTAGTGGCCATTTCGTTTTTCCCGCCGGTAATTCATATTACGAAATGCCAACTCGAAAATACGCCGCGGACGGGCGCATATATCGGCATGTATCGCGGTAGGACGATTGCGCGGGTGCGGTCGTCGCACCCGGGCGACCGTCGTGGAGGCTCCTGAACTACGGAGTGCCGGGACTGATCTACTGACGTACTGACATCGGGTGGCCGGTTTCGGCCGGTAATCGCCTGGTGGTTTTCGTCACGCAGCCACCTGAGCGACCCGGATGCGTGGTCCGGCGGCGGCCGTCAGTCTGACGATGCCGGGGAAACGCTCGCCGTCGATGATCGGCGAGAGCGGTTCGTCTTCGGCTTCGATGAGCATCTCCCGGCCGTTGATATCGCGTACTCGAGAACCGTGCACGGTCCCGTTGGTGAGCGCCGCGGGGAGCTGCACGGCGATTTTCGACGGCCGCAACTCCCCCGCCTGGAAATGAAGGAGGCCAGGCTTTTCCGCCTTGGGAAAGAGCCGGAGCGGACCGGCGATTCGGAGGTCGATCGCGCCGGCGTGCAGCAGCCGGTGCGTCCGCGTCGGCACCTCCTCGCCGTCGATGACGACGCGGGCGCGGGTCGGGGTGAACAGGACGGACGCATAATTCGGCGTCTTCAAGCGGCCTGGGGTGACCTTGGAGGTCAGGTAGTCGCCGAGCGTGCGGGCGATCACCCGCGCGACGGCCAACCGGTCGTGATCCGGCTTGTCGTAATAACTTTCGTAGAAGCGGTTGCCCACACCTCCCGCCGCCAGCCCGAAGCACAGGCGATGAAACGGCCTGCCGTCCGCGAACTCACCGCGCAGATCCAGCGTGTCAAGCTGCATCTCAGGCGGGGGCTGACCCACCTCCGCCGCGTCCGTGAGCGCCCGAATGATCGCATCCGGCCGCCCTCGCACCCCCGCCTTGCGCGCGACGGCGTTGACGCTGCCCCCGTTGGTGGGCACGAAGGTCGGCCAGCGCTGTGGATCGGGAATGCAGCGTTCCACCTCGTTGATCAGCCAGTGCAACGCACCGTCGCCACCGTCGCCGACGAGATGCGTAAGCCGCGGGTAGATCTCCTCGACCGTCTTGCCCAGTTCGACGACGGACGCGGTTTGGTGCACCTCGCCCCACGGCCCGACGATGCGCCGCAACTCGTCGGCACGATCACCGCGTTTGCGGTTCCTGCGCGCGAGCGGATTGACGATGACGCCTAGGTACATCCGGAAGTCACCGCCGCATCGCTGACAGGTGAAATTCCGCTGGCCATCCCAGCACGATACCCGCGGCATTTTGGTGGGCCCGATCACGCCGTGGGCGCAGCGGCCGTTCGGATCCGCGCAATTTCGATAGTTAGGGTGGCTGTCATGCCTGGTTGGACCGCAGCAGACCTGCCTTCGTTCGCCGGCCGCACGGTGGTCATCACCGGCGCCAACGCCGGGCTCGGTGAGGTGACCGCCCGCGAGTTGGCCCGTGCCGGCGCCCACGTCATCCTCGCCGTGCGCAACGCCGAAAAAGGTCAGGACGCCGCCGCGCGCATGACCGGACGCGTCGAAGTGCGTCCGCTCGATCTGCAGGATCTGTCCTCGGTCCGGCGCTTCGCCGACGGGGTCACCGACGTCGACGTCCTGATCAACAACGCGGGCATCATGGCCACCAAGTACGCCGTCACCGCCGACGGCTTCGAAGGCCAGATCGGCACCAATCACCTCGGCCACTTCGCGCTGACCAACCTGCTGCTGGGCAAGCTCACCGACCGCGTCGTCACGGTGTCCTCGCTGATGCACCACTTCGGCTACATCAGCCTCAAAGACCTGAACTTTCAGTCCCGCCCGTATTCGGCGTGGCTGGCCTACAGCCAGTCGAAGCTGGCCAATCTGCTGTTCACCCGCGAGCTGCAGCGACGCCTGGATGCCGCCGGTTCTTCGTTGCGCGCGCTCGCGGCCCACCCGGGCTGGTCGCACACCAACCTGCAAGGCAACTCCGGCCGTAAACTGGGCGACGCGCTGGTGCTGGCTGTCGACCGAATCGTGTCCACCGACGCCGACTTCGGAGCCAGGCAAACCTTGTACGCGGCCTCGCAGAACCTTCGGGGCGATACATTCGTCGGCCCACGTTATGGCCTGTACGGCCGCACCCAACCGACTTGGCGCAACTGGCCGGCCACCCGGCCGGCGACCGCCGCCGCACTCTGGGAGCTGTCCGAGCAGCTCACGGACACAAAATTCCCGCTTTGAGAGGGGCGGTCGGTGACAGTCGCCGACCGGTAGGGCTCCGGGTGGCTGCCCGGCCGTGGAGCCTTGGACGCGCCCGGCGCACGGGTCGCGGTTAGATTGGAGCAAAGCGCAACTGCGGGCAGGCGAGGAGGTCATGGCAGTGTCGGACACGCACCTGGCGGCGATTCTCGCCCTGTGCGCCGCGTTTTCCGCCGCGATCGGCAACGTGATTCGCCAGCGGTCCGCGCAGGAGGTCACCGACAAGCAGGTCGGCCACCTGACGCTGTTCGGCATGTTGCTGCGCGACAAGCGTTGGTGGCTGGGCGGTTTGGGAGACATCGGCAGCTACGTGCTGCTGGCACAGGCCCTTGACGACGGCTCGGTGTTGCTGGTCATGTCGCTGCAGGTGACGACGCTGTTGTTCGCCCTGCCCATGTACGCCAAGCTGACGAATCATTCGATCACCCGCCGAGAGTGGTTGTGGGCCCTGCTGTTAGCCGTGGCGTTGGCGGTCATGATCGCGGTCGGGGATCCGACGGGCGGCCTGCAGCGCGCGCCGCTGCACACCTGGGTGGTGGTGGCCGTCGTGATCGGTCCGCCGTTGCTGTTGTGCTTGGTGGGTGCGCGCATCTGGTCGCAACGTCCGGCAGCGGCGCTGTTGCTGGCGACGGTGGCGGGTTCGTTGCTGGCCGTGTTCGCGGTATTGATGAAGGGCGTCGTCGACATCCTCGAACACAACGCCGGCCAGTTGTGGCACACACCGGAGCTGTACGCCTGGCTGTTCTGCGG
>NZ_JAFAUS010000219.1 GCF_019243155.1 Mycobacterium sp. | reverse complement strand
CCAAAAGGCCGCCTACGCCCCCGGCGCCAGCACAAAACAGCCGCCCCGCGGCCCGGAAACACGCGCCCCCAGCGCCGGCGACCCGTACACGAGGCCCTTCGTCCCAATCCTCACGCAAAAATCAACGTTATTGGAGGTGTCCAGCTGCGTCAGCGAGAGGTCCTGGCCTTCTTCCGGGGGAGTGGCGCCGCGTTTCGCGGGTCTGGAGGGCATCCATAGATGTTGGTCACGGCCGACCATCTATTTGAATTTGTTGGCGGTGCCACCGACCTTGTAAGCAAGTAGCTGATCTTCAGAACATCCTGACACTGATCTAAAAAGCTTTTCTAGGTCTTGCCGGGCAAACTTTACTGCTTCCGACCGAGGCGTGGGTGCAAACTGTGACAAAAATGTCTTTAAGGAAAGGTTGTAGGCGCAAAATATCAAGATTACGGTTACGCCGATTCCAATCGGGGGATATTGCAGGCGAAGCGGTTCGCCGCCCCGGGATCGCAAGGGGGCAGGTCATGGCTGCTGGTCAAAAGCTCAACGGTTCGACGGTTAACGCCACTATCGGCGTGGATTCTGCGACGGGCGAATACCGATACACCTTTCAAGACCCTGCTATCGATATGCAGATTAGCTTGACTAATTCGTCTGGCATCATCGTCGATACGACACTGCGCGAGATGAATGACAAGTTCTTGCTCGAAAGTTCTTCAGGCGACACGATTAACGCGGGCGGCGGCAACGACACCTTCGTGGTGGCGAACACGTCGACTAGCCTGAACGGCGATGTCCTGGTAGGCGGTCCCAATAGTGTGAACGTCGTGCAAGTGATGGGCTCGGGCACGACCATTGACCTGACCGGCGCCTCGGCTGGCACCGCGGCCTCGACCGGGATCGAAGCAGTCGTCGCGCACACGGGGCTTACCGGCGAGACCGTGGACGTCAACCTCGCCCACTTGCAGAGTTCGACGCTCACCGACGCGGGCGCGGGGCCCGGAAAGGCCTTCGTGGCGCTGATTGGCGCAGACGGCCAGGTTAACGTCACGTCCGGAGCGGCGTTCCAACTGGTGGGCGTTATGAACGCCGCCGGCCAAGGATTTTCCGCTGCAGGAGCGGCGCTCAGCGGCGCGGATACGGCGACCCTCGCATCCATGGTGACGCGGATCGACGATGTGCGGGGAACCTTGGCGACCGATTATACAGGCGAAGCGGACCCGACAAAGCAGAGCTATGTCCCTGGTGCGCTCAGCGCCTACGTGTTTTCAAACGGAAGCGCCTACTACACTGTATGGACCGACGGCACGGTCCATCAGTTGACGCCGGCCGGCGCCACTGTGGTGACGGCGTTCCAGCCCGGCCCCTCGACGCCCGCGACCGACGTGCTCGGCACCTTTTCTCAGTTTAGCAAGAGTGACACGTGGGCGTCCGGCGCACTCGGCATCAATCCGCAAGGGCTCACGACCCTGAAGCTGGGCGATGGAAACTCGCTCGCCTATGCCGCCATCCAGATCAAGGCTGGCGCGTCAGGCACTGTCATCCGCGGCGACAGCGGAGCGAACGGCGGCGACTGGTTCGGCTTGGGCGGAAGCGGTGGCGGCAATTACATCTATGGGACCAAGGCCGGCGACATCTTCGACCTCCAGCTAAGCACCTCGTTGGCCGACATCCTGCGCGGCGCCGGCGGCTTCGATGTCGTCGTCGCAAAGGCCATCGGAACCGACGTCAACCTGACCGCCAACAATCCCAACACCGGCATCGCCGCCACCGGCATCGACGCCGTCGTGGGTAGCTCAGGGAAGACGCAGACGGTCGAAGTCAATCCCAACGCTCTAGCTATCACGCTCGATTCCACGGGCGCTAGGACGTCGGTCTTCGAAGCAATGCTGGGCGGGGATGCGAGCGACACTGTGACCCTTGAGGGGCCGGGCAAATGGGCGCAGATTGCGACCTTCGCTCCAGGCGCCCCGCTACCCACCCACGCGACGCCGCTGGCAGACGCTCCGATTCTGGACGGGCTCTTCGGCCCTTCCAAGGAGACGGCTGAGAATTCCTTGACCGGCACGCTTTTCGAATCGGTCGGGGCGAGGGGCGCTGCCCTGAAATACGTGACGATCTACTCCGACTCCGCGATATCGAACCAATTGGCCAGTGCATCGCCGGCGCTGTTGGTGCAGGCCATGGCGCAGATGCCCTCGACGTCAGGAACCTCATCCCCGACTGTGGTCGCGCCCGCTAATACGAGCGCGGTCACGCTCGCTCATACTTAAGGCGGGACCAACGCCGAGCAAGGATTTTGACGGTCCTCCAGGCCACGGCGCTTGCGGCTTTAGTCCCCATCCAGCCCGTTCGGCTTCGGACGGAGTTCTCAGCCTTTCTGGCTTGTGGTCCCGAAGGAACATCGCGTCGGCGCCGCGAGGTAGTCGACGCGACTTGCGGGCGTCTCGAAAGCGAAACAGAGCCATGCGATTGTTCGATCTGCCGCCTGATTGTGCCCATCAATCCGAAAGTCAGGCGGTAAGAAGGCCCCGGCCCTGACCACCGGGGCCTTCACCAGCAATCGGCGCGTCGCAAATCCGTAACGTCACTGTGCGATCATCGTGGCCGCACCTTCGCGAGGCGCCTTAAGCATCACGGCTTGGTGCATAGATGACCCCATGCTCGGTCCTGAAAACTTCTTCGCTAGGGCCACCGAGGCGGATAGTCGGGCAAAGGCTGCGCCCACAAGCGACCTGCGCGCCAAATTCGTCGCCATGGCGGCGGAGTGGCGAGAACTAGCCGAACACATCCGACGCCGTGATCCGCCCGATCTTTCCTTGGCCGATCCGGACCCCGCGAGGATCAACCGGTCGGATATCGACGTCCATCTCGGCCGACAGCTACGTGAGCGACGGATCTGGCTCAGAAGGACGCAGCAAGACCTGGGGGTTGCCATTGGCGTGCGCGCCAAGCAAATTCGGAAGTACGAATTCGGCGCAGGGCAGATACCGGCCTTGCAGCTGTGGTTTCTAACCAAGGCGCTGGACGTGCCGATGAGCTACTTCTACGAGGGACTGAAGGAGTAAGTGCGCTGCTTCGCGCAGTTCAGAGCCGCGGACGGCGCCATCCTCGTCCGCTGCGAGGATGACCTGGCCGACGAGCGCGAGTGGCCGCGCCTTGTTACCGTCGCCATAGACCGGTTCCGGCGCGAGTATCATCGACGACGAGGACGTTGGAGTGGGATGTGTTGGCGCCGGACCGCTCGTCGCACGCCATGTTCCTTTTCGGCAGAGATTATCACGAGGCTGATTCATGCTCTGTTCCGAGGCTCAGCGGCCTGCGTCTGCTGAGAAGATGATAAGGCAATTCGAAGCTTGGCCCGTCCGACAAGGCAATGTCTTCGCAAAAGCTCCACGGCGCTGTGGGAATCGTGGGCTCGCCTTCTGACCCCTGCCATCCCTACAGGCGGCCGAGGGCCTCGAGGCGCACGGCATCGAGGCCCTCGTTTGGCGGGGCAATTTTTGAGGGTGGCGGCGGCGCGAAACCGAAACAAAGCTGCGCGATTACGCACTGATCCGAATGTCCGTCATCGCGGGGCGGTCCCACGCAGCTGTTCAACCTCGCCCAAGTCCGACGGAAATGGCCTCTTTGGATGCCGACGTCAGCGTGCGGGCGTCCAAGACTCGGGTCCAATGCGAGCCGCTTCGTCAACACCCACAAGGGGAGCTCTCCCAGGAAGCGCGCTCCAACCCGCAGCGGACAGTCTTCCGGCCGCTCATCTGTGGGCGATCATCGGCGTGGCGAGCAGCGATTGAGCGGGCGCAGGCAGGGCGTCGATGATGAAGCTCGACGCGCCGCGGTCCGAGGTGAAGGCGGACATGGCGGCGACGAATCGGTTGGCTTGAGCGGCGAGCGCCGAGGGATCGTGGACGGTGGTCCCGCCATGACCATCGTCGGCGGCGACGAAGGTCGAGCTCGTATAGTTGCCAACCAGGTTGATCTTGGAGGTTTTCGTTCCGTCCGTGACGGTCAACACACCGCCGGTCCCGTGCCCGTTGTCGGCGTAGGTCGCCGTCGTCGAGCCGGACACGAAGCCGATGTCGAGTAGGTCGAGCGACGACGTGCCAGCCAGGGAGAGACCGGTGACCGAGCCCGCGTAGCTCTGGGACTGGGAAAGTTCGAGCACCCCCGTGCTTCCGGTGAAGCTGACGTTCTCATTGAACGAGGAGGCCGCGTCGAGGACGCCGCCATCGATCGTCGCAGCCCCCGAGCCGCTCACGGCCCCGTCGAGCGTCAGGGTTCCCCCAGCCGCTGAAAGGGTCCCGGAGTTGGTGACAGCGCTCTTGACGACCACATCGCCCGACGCGCCGGCCTGGATGAGGCCGGTGTTGGTGATCGCGCTGGCGCCGGTGTCCACTGTGAGGACCCCGGTGCCGTCGCCCACGATGGAGCCTTGGTTGACGAGCGTCAGCTTGCCGTCGCCGATCAGACCCGAGCCGGTGATCTCGTTATCGACATTGGTCAAAGTCGCGTTCGAGGCGACGCCATAGACGCGGTCCTCCGTGCCGTTGTTCAGCACCAGCTTGCCGCCGCCCTGGAGGGTGGCGCCCGTGGCGCCGACGACCAGATCGCTGAACCCGGTCGATCCGAGGAGAGACACCGTCGCCTTGTTCGAAAGCGTGCCGATGAGCTCGAGAGACGAGGCGTTCGCCACCTCCAGTAGCCCCTTGTTGGCCACCAGGCTCGGACCGCCCCTCAGCACGTTCCCGAGGCCCGTGGCCTCGATCACACCCGTCCCGCTGGTCTCCAAGATTCCGCCAACCACGGTCGAATGCGAAAGCACGATCTTGGAGCCCGCGCCGGCCGACAGGATCCCACCAGTGGAGTCGGTCACCTTGGAGGATTTGATGGCGAGCCCGGCGGCGCCGGTGGCCTCGATCAAGCCGGAATTGGTCAAGGTACCCTTGTTGATCGTCAGCGCCTCGGTGGCGCCGGTGGCGTCGATCACCCCGGCCGCTTCATTGACCAGCTTCAGCTCGGCGATGATCCCCTGGCCTTGAATGAGGTTGTCGACGTTGGTCAACGTCGGCGCCGCGGCCCCCCCGATGATCTCGTTGTTGTTGCCGGTGAGATTGACCTGGCCGTGACCGCTGAGCGTGAGGCCGGCTGGCTGCACCACCAACTTGGTCAAGTCACCGCCACTGTGGATGACGATCGAGCCGGTGTTGTCGACCGCGCCGCCCAAGGCCAGGGTTCCGTGGTCGTTGACCTCGATGACGCCCGCGTTGGCCCCCGAGCCCGTGCCATTGGCGGCGGTGAAGACCGCGGCGGCGCCGCCGATGGTGAGGGTCGCGGTCGAGGCGGTTTGGATGCTGCTCACCGTCTCGCTGGTGGTCACCGCCACCGTGTAGTTCGTCGAGCCTGGCGCATCGAGGATGGCGTCGTCGGACGCGCCAGGGACGGCGCCCGTGTTCCAGTCGGAGGCGGTGTTGAAGTTGGCGCTGACCTGATTGGTCCAATGGGTCGCAGTCATCAGACAGCCCTTTCTAATCGGGCGGCAGCCCGATGGTTGCAAGATTGCCTTGGAGCGAGAGCTTAGCCTTTGTAAGCGCAGGTCGTGATGATACGGTCACGCTTTACTCAAAATTCTGTGACGATCTTTACACAGACTTTTCATTGCCTTCCGGCACGAACGAAAGTGATGCGATCCTGAGCCGCGATCTACCGCAGAGGCCGGAGCGACAAGGAAGGTTCCTAATTTGTGAATTCTTGACGACACTTTAGCTCAAGGCCTTGCCATTAGCGACCGCGCGCGCGAAGACAACATAGCTCGGAGGTGGGGCTTCGCAATGTTGGCGAGAATACTTCTGGCGACCAGCATGCTATTGCCGACGGTCGCGGCAGCACAACCTGCAGTCAATACGGTTCTTGTCTTTCAGATCGGCCAATCGAACGGTCAGACCGCAAGCACGGTGAACATAGAGCCGCCTTTGTCGGCCACTGCGGCGACTGGTGGCGGGCCGCCCTATTCGGCGACATTCACGGCCAGCTTCAGCCCGACGCCGCTCCCGGCGAAGAACTTCGACACTGCCTATCCGGGCATTGGTACGCGCGCGCCCTCTCCGAATTCGGGCACAATGACGGTTGCGAGCGTCGCAAGCGGTAAGATCTATGCAGGGGAGACCGTCTCGTGTGCGGGTTTTGGCACGACGCTGCGAATCACGAGCGATCAGTTTGGGGCCGCGAGCCAAGGGTTTGGACTCGGGAAGTACGTAGTCGACCAGCAGCTGACGAGCGGTAAGACAAGCTGCATCGGCGCGCAAACGGATGTTGGCGGCGGCGGAACATTCCTTTCAAACTTCAAGATTTGGAACTACGTCACGAAGGCTTGGCAGGCCTACAACCCCGTTCAAGGGCCAGCCCAAAACTCAAATACGGCAGGCAACGGCGCGGGGGGCACGTCGCGGACGTGGGGCCCCGAGGCCGGATTCGCGGCCAACCTTCTGGCCGCAAATCCGAACGCCACGCTCTACATGGTCAAGCAGAACATTGGCGGGACGCGGCTTTGCCCCTCCGCGGGCGCCGCCGGTTGGGCTGCGCCCTGGGGAAGCGTCCCGGGGTTTTATCTGAGGGATTTGCATGACGCGGTGGTCGCGGCGGAGGCCGCGCTACCGACAGGCGGCTGGACCATCCCAACTATCATCTGGATCCAAGGCGAACGTGACGCCCAAGACCTTGGGAACTTTGGCTGCAACGCCTTCGGGAACGGCAATTACGTTTACGCCGATAATCTGATCGACCTTATCGATGTGCTAGCGATCCCTGCGCAGCAGAAGTTCACCGCGATGGGCTCGATCTCGGGGGATGTGCTCACCGTCAATGGGACTCCAAGCGACGTTATCCGTCCGGGCGACCTTGTGTCCGGCGCGGGGGTCCCGGCCCTTGGCCCGAACACCCCGACGATGGTTATGCCGTACAGCGCGACCTGCAACGGGGTGACGACCACCGGCGCGGGCGGCGCTGGGACCTATTGCGTCCAGGTTTTCCAGATTCCACCGTCGAGCCCGGTGACGCTCACGGACCTTACCAGTGGCGCGACTGTGGCCGGCAGCGCCTACCGGCTCTCTGGACGGGCCATCCGCATCGACGCCGTTACAGGTGGCGCGGTGACTTTGGGCGATACGCTGAGCGCGCCAGGGGTGCTCCTGCCCGGAACCTATATCTCGAAGCTTTATGATGGCTCGGGCGCCGCGGGCGCCTATGGCATCAATAAGTCACTCTCGATCGCATCGGAGGCGCTGACGTTCTCGGCTCCTGGCTGGGGCGCGGGCGCCGGAGGCGGCGCCGGGGTGACGGGGGCCAAATTTGTGATCAGCGAGGTGCAGAACGTCGGTGCCGCTTCGCCTGACCATGAGGACGATGGCGTCAGCCGGGCCCAGGAATACCTCAACGGCAAGACCTATGGTGTCCCGATCATCACGATCCAGCGGTGGGATGGGCCACTGAACGGCCTGCACGATTTCCCGAGCTTTCTCGAGGAAGAAGGGCGGCGGATTTTTCGGGCGTCGGTGGGCCAGTGCGACTACACGACAGCGACCTGCTAGCGGCGTCAAGTTAAGTGGGTATGGCGGTGGTGGCCAAATCCCTGTGCGTCCGGGTGGTTGTGGCGAAGGCCCCGGGGGTGCTGGATCCTCCGGGGCCTCCGTCAGCCGCCACCGTGAAGGGCCATCAACTCGGCTGCGCCGACAAATCTGCAATATGTGGAAACATTGTTGCTAAAGCGTAGTCTCCTTCAGCGGGGTCTCTTGGCCGATCGCCGGTGTGGGGAGCCATGTTGTCCGGGCTTGTTGCGGTGGCGATAGCTCGTTTTGGTCAGGAGCCCCGCCGGCTGCTGAGGAGCGAGGGCACGTTAGCGTCCGTTTGGGGCGGTATCCCGGCCCCGAGTCCCGAGGACGAAGGCTGGGCGAAACCGGCCAACGCCTGAACGAAGTTCGACACCTGAATCACGAGGGGGTGATCGGAAAGGCCGACGGTAACGGCGCCGGCGTCGCTTGCAGTACTAAGAGGGCTCGACGCCTTCATCGGATCGTAAACTGACACTTGCGCGAACTTGGCGGCGAAGCTCACGGTCACCGACTCAGTGGGCGCCGGAATCGGCGTGTGGCTAAGCGGGTCCCAGATGCTCGGCTCAGCCCACAGCACAACGTCGTAGACGCCCGAGGAATTTTCTATTGCCAGGCTTTTGCCGCTGGCCGGCATCCCGTTGAGCGCGTAGCTCAGCGAGCTGGGCGCGAAGCCATTCGCCGCCGCGCCCGGATCGCTGAGGACGGACGTTAGGTTGTGGAGCGCGGCGGCGGCAGGCTTGGCTTGGCCGTCCGCGGTGAAGAGGCCGAAATGGTCTCCGGCATTCGCGCCGGTGGGGTCAGCTCCGTCGTCGGTCAAGTCGTAGAGGTAGGTCGCGCTTAACCCAAGTTTCGCCGCGTCCATGAGCAGGTTGAGGGTGAGTTTGGCCTGGGTACCCGGATCGACGCCTTGGGCCGGAAGCGAGTCATAGCCGGCCTCGGTCACATAGAGCGGCTTCCCGGGCATCAGGCTTTGGACGCTAGCCTCGGCCGCCGCGAGCAGTGACATCGGCTCCCGCCCTCCTCGCGGATAGAAATGGATGTTGGCCGCATCGCAAGGAGCGGTCGCGGGCAAGGGAGAGTCTGTGAAGTCTAGCACGGGGATCGAGGCGGTGAGGGGATCGGCCTTCACCCGCGAATAAAGCGTTTTCTGATACGCGATGGCCGCGGCCGTTCCAGTCAGGCCGTCGTAGCGAAAGGGGAAGTTGTTGACCTCGTTGGGTCCCTCGATCGTCGAGACTGCGCCGGGGTGGGCCGTGAGGAAGGCATCGAGGTCCTTCAAGGTCGGGGTCAAGTCGCCGCCCGTCAGCCAGTCGAATTTGAGGCCGCCGGCGGCGAGCTGGCCGAAGCTCGCGACCTGCGAGGGCGGCGAGTCCGGGCCGATGGCGTGCTGGCGGACGGCCGAGAGACCAAGATAGGTCATCTCGGAAAGGATCGTCGCGGGCCCGTAGCCGGGATGACCAAGGTGGATATTCACGCCGATCGCCCCGGTAAAGTCGGCCGCCCGCTCAGGCGTCTGGGTGAACGTGGTCATGGGCCCGGCCCCGCGCCAACTTGGTCGCGAAGCCCCTACCGAGGGTAAACTAAGATCAGCATAAACTTTGCAGTTAAGGCGCTTTAATGGAAAATATTGGACTCCACTTAGGCGATCTCATCTTACGAAAAGTCGATGCCCCCGAATATTCGGGGGCTCCGCTGGCACCTAGGGCCAATCAGCGCAGAAAGTCGAGCGCCCGTTGTTAGGGGCGGCCCCAGTCGTCAGGCAGCGACTCTGGTAGCGAACTCAAGCAACGGTGCGGGGTCGGCTAAAGGTTCTTCTGACCATGGTCCTGCGGGAAAGGCCGAATTGAAAGACGTGCTGCGCCAAGTCCTTACCCTTCTTCTTGCTCAATGTGAAGACGAAGGGGCATATCCGGGAGCCGTCTAATCCGCCGGTACTCGGCTAGCGCGTGATCGATCAGGCGCGACCTTTCGGCCCCCTCAGTCGCAGCGGCGGCGTCGATTAGTTCCAAAACCCGTTCCAGCGCGTCACGATGCTGCATGCACGTCGACCTCTTTCGCGCATGCGGAGCGACCTTCGCTGTGCAGTCAAGCTACAAATCGAAGACGCTGTTGCGCTAGTGATCCGTAGGCGTTCGAGGCGGGGGGTGCGTCTGGTCTCGACTACGCCTACCTGTGGCCGCCATCTAGATGGATCGCACAAAGTACTCGACTTCGGCGTCGAACCGAGCAGGCATGGCGCCATGCCCGCCGCGCGGCGAGACATTGCGCAAGACCTGATTGTCGAGGCCCTGACCGACCGCCTGGAGACGGCCCTGGACTTCTGCGCCAGCCAATACTGCGTCCCCAAACAAGCCGGATTCCGGACGTGTTGACCGCGTTCAAGGCCGCTTTCGGATTGCCTCGCGAGAAACTGGGCCGACCGATTGGCGAGCGGTGAGATCGCTTCGCTGAAGGACATCGCTAAGGAGCGCGGCCTCTGCCGGCAGTACGCCGCGCGTTTCGCGCCGCTGGCTTGGCTCGCGCCCGATTTGGCTCAGGAGATCCTGGAAGGGCGTCAGCCGAAGGCGATGTCGCTCGGATCCCTGACGCGAAGTCCGCTACCGATGGATTGGCAGGAACAGCGACGGCTTTTCAACGAGTGGCGCTGAAAAATGCCGTCGCACATAACAGGCGCGGCTACCCTATTTCGCCCTGTTATCGGCGCCTGATTAGGCCCTGATAGGGGCCTGTTCCTCTCCTGTATTTGCGCGCCTTTCAGAGGCGAAGCTTTGGCCTCTAAGTGACAGAGAGAACGGCAATTTTCCGGATTTGCCTCGGCCACGCCAAGGTCAGAGACGCAATATCACCTGTTATCACCCGACTTGGGCGGAACCTGTACAGAGTGTCCGCTGGCGGCCTACCTCGCTGTGCGAAGGTCGCCGTGCAGGAGTCCACGTCCCTGGGGTCGCTGGCGAGAAGGCCCTGGCCTGCCCCGAGGCCGGCCTTCGTCGCCATGAACTGAGACGCCAGGGCGGAAAGTGGGGTGACCCGCTAGTCCGGTTCCGCCTCACCGACCACGGCCGAGGCGTCGCTCGAGACGGGCGCGAGCCCGACCGCTCGGGCCGGCGCGGGCGTGGCGTCGTCGCCGGGCTTGTCGAG
>NZ_JAFAUS010000371.1 GCF_019243155.1 Mycobacterium sp. | reverse complement strand
TCCTGGTGGTAAACCGGTGCGGTGCCGCGCAATTCGGCGAAGACCTCGTCGGGAAAGCCATTCGCCCACAAGGTGGGATCGGCCAGGTCGAGTACAGATTGGGTCATGATCTGCTCCAGAGGCTTCGTCAGATGTGTTTGAGGCCGGTGATTATCACGTTCAGGCCGTGCAGGAACGTCGATTCCATCTCGTCGGTCAGCGAGGCATCCGGTGAAAGCCGATGGGCGAGTTCGACCGATCCCAGCAGGTGGATGTACAAGACGGCGTGTGAGCCAGCGAAATCGCTTGCCGCCAAACCGGATTCGTGGAGAATTCTGCGGGTCGCGTGGTCCATGTTGCGCGCGGCCTCGGTGTGTGGCCGCTGCTGCAGCAGCGCCGCGATCCCGGGCACCGAACTCAGCACCCGCCAGGCGTTGGTGTAGAGGGCGATCAGGCGCTGCTCCCAATCGCCGGCCGAGGGCACCTCGATGCTTTCGACGACGGTTTCGATCAAGAGGTCAAGCAGCTCGCTCTTGTCTTTGACGTGGTAGTAGACCGACGACGCGGAAGTGCCCGCATGAGCCGCCAGAGCGCGCATCGTGACCTTGTCGACGCCGACGTCGCGGGCGAGCTCGAGCAGATGCTTGGTCAGGTGTGCCCGATCCAGCGCGCCATAGCTCAACACAGGAGCTACGTATGCCGACTCCACCACGTCCCGCCCTTCGAACAGTGTTCAGATTAGAACACTGTTCAGATTCGAGCACGACGGATTGCCGCTGTCAACCTGCGGCAGGGCGGCCGCCCGCAAGACATAAACCACGCACAGTCGCGTCGGCGTGTTGTCTGCGTGGTTTATATGTCGCGGCGGAGGTATGACACGGCGTTACCGCCGGGTCAGTGCGGCAGGGCGGCGTGGGCGCGCACCGACGGCGCGATCCAGTCCTCGAGGAAACTCCGCAGCCTCGTGCCGGCCCGCGCGGGCCGTCCGGGATCCACGATCAGCGACTGCAGCATCCGCAGCATGACCTCCACCAGCTCGTCGAGCTTCTCGCCGGTGAATCCCGCAGCGGCCCAATCGATGTCGAATCTCTGCAAGATCGACCGGCCGAACGAAATCGCCATGTCGGATGTCACCCCCGGGGTGAATGCGCTGGCTTTGCCGGGTTGCAGCACCAGGCTGAGGTATTTGTCGTGCGCGATCTGCTCGAAGGTGTACGCGATGCCTTCCACCACGGCCTCGGTCGGGTTGTTGATCGACCCCAGATGCGCGGCCAGCCGATCGAGGAAGCTGTCGACGGACGCCAGCGCGGTCCCTCCCAGCAGTGCCTCCTGGGTCGGGAAGTAGCGATAGATGGTCTGGCGCGTCACGCCCAGGGTCTGGGCCACCTCGGAGACGCTCACGGTTCCGCGCTCGTCGATGGCGGCGCGGGCCGCGGCGAGGATGCGGGCGACGGCTTCGTCGTCATCGGCCGGGATGTCCCCGGACCAGCCGTGTCGGCGCATTGCGTGATCGTCGCACAATCCGGCATGAAGTCTTGACAATACAAACGACAATGACTGTATGGTCACGTTATCGCCGACGAAGGGAAGCGCGATGGCGTTGATCAGCGAAACTCCGGTGAGCGGCACCGACGAGACCTTGACGCGGCGCGGCCTGCGGCATGCCCTGGACGGCACCACGGACCTCGCCGACCGTGAGCTGAAGGTGCCGCTGCACTACTACCGCGACGCGAAGATCACCGAGATCGAGGAGTCGCAGATCCTGCGTCGGGTGCCCCTGGCGATCGTCCCTTCGGCGCAGGTGCCCGAGAAAAACGACTTCGTCGTCCGCTCGGTGCTGGGCGACTCGCTTCTGGTGACCCGCGACCGTACCGGCGCGAGTCACGTCTTTCTCAACTACTGCCGCCACCGTGGCGCGATGCCGGCATGCGGCTCGGGTAATGCGTCGCGCTTCGTCTGCCCCTATCACGCCTGGACGTACAAGAATTCGGGCGAGCTGTTCATGGTTCCCGGCAAGGCCGGCTTCGACTCGATGGACACCAAGGACTACGGGTTGGTGGAGCTGCCGTCGCAGGAGCGCTTCGGCTTCATCTGGGCGGTGCTCGCGGCCGATGCCACCATCGACCTCGACGCGCACCTCGGCGCCTTTGCCACCGAGCTGGCGCTGTGGGATTACGAGTCGTACGGCTATCACAAGGAGCGTGAGTTCTCGTCCGAAGTGTCGTGGAAGGGCGCGCTGGAGGCCTTCGCGGAGGGGTACCACTTCCCCTACGTTCACGGCCAGAGCCTCATCGGGCAGAACACGCTTGCGAACACGATGGTCTACGACGAATACGGCAAGCATCACCGAATCTGTTTCCCGTTCAACTGGATCACCAATGTGGACACCGTCCCCGGCGCGCCGCTGGAACCGCTGGCGAATATGGGAGTGATCTATTGGGTCTATCCGAATCTCATCCTCGCCAACAGCCCGGTTGGCGTGGAGATCATCGACATGTTGCCGGAAGGGGAGCCCACTCGCTGCACGGTCCGGCACAGTTGGATGGGCCGGATTCCCGCGACGAACGACGACATGAGGGCCGGATACGACGCCGTCTTCGAAGGGGTCCATGCCGCAGTTCGCGACGAGGACTTCGCGATGCTGCCGCAGTGTGGCGAAGGGGTCAGGCACGGCCAGCACGACCACATGATCATCGGCCGCAACGAGATCGGCGTGCAGCACATGGTCAGGGTCTTCGCCGAAGAGCTCGGTGTCGCGCTGGGCTAGCGCAGCGCGCAGAAAAATTTAGTTTGCTGAAGAAGCTTTATCGGCTTGTAATGAGTTTGCTTTGTGTAGAACCGATTCCTTTAATTCAGCGATGAATGACGTACGCCACAAAATTTGGTTGGCTATTAACCTTGTTGCTAGCGTCCCCGGCCATGGTAGTACTAGCAACATTGATGTCACTCATCAATCAGGTCTCCGGGACGCCCTATATTCCAGGTGGCGATTCCCCCGCCGGGACGGACTGCTCGGGACTCGCGTCCTGGGTGGCCAACGCGGCGACTGATCGGCCTGTTTGGGGTGACCGGTTCAACACGGGTAATGAAGAGGGCGCTTTGTTAGCGCGGGGCTTCCAATACGGCACCGCACCCAATGCGGTGGTCATCGGATGGAACGGTGGCCACACCGCGGTGACCCTGCCGGATGGAACGTCGGTTTCCAGTGGTGAGCGTGGTGGCGTGCACCTTGGTGGGCCGGGCGCCTATCAGGCCGGATTTACCCACCATATGTTCCTGCCGATGCCCGAGGACCTCGGCGCTCCGCCGCCGGACGCACCTCCGCCTCCGCCGGACGCACCGCCTCCACCACTGCCGGACGCGCCGCCGCCGCCCGCGCCGGACGCGCCGCCGCCGCCACCGGCTCTGGTCGACGCCATTGCTCCGGCACCGCCGCCCCCGCCGGCTCCCGAATTGCCGCCGCCAGGCGACCCGGGAATTCCGAATCCGTAACGAATAGGCCCGCGTGCGTGTCGTTCGATCGCAGCGAATGCATTCGACGGCACGCAACGGGCTCCCACTTTCCGGCGGTCAAGTGAAATGGTCCGAAAATCGAATAGATTGTGAGCCGGACCACTTTCACTTCCGACACTTTGGGAACCTGCAATTAGTGCGAACTTTTTAATCACCGTTTGCCCGGGCGTCGAAAAGGCGCCCGGGCACCTTTTGCTGTAACTCGAGTTTCTGTACAACGGCGCCAGCGCAGTATGCTGGCCGGCAATGATCTTCATCGTCGTCAAGTTCGAAACCAAGGCCGAGTGGACCGACCGCTGGCCGGAGTTGGTCGCCGCCTTCACCGCGGCCACTCGCGCCGAGGAAGGCAACCTGTGGTTCGAGTGGTCGCGCAGCCTGGATAACCCGGCGGAGTTCGTGTTGGTCGAGGCGTTCCGTGACGGTGACGCGGGCGGCGTGCATGTCAACAGCGATCACTTCAAGCGGGCGATGCAAGAGCTGCCGGAGGCCCTGAAATCCACGCCGAAGATCATCAGTCAAACGATCGATGCGACGGACTGGTCAGCGATGGGGGAGATGTCGGTCGACTAGCTGTACTGACCTGAGAGGTTAGGTACGCGGGTGGCGGGTGGTTGGCCTCCGAGTGCGGTGTGGCCGCGGTGGTGATTGTAGGTGTGTAGCCAGATGGGAAATTCTTCGCAGCGTTCGGCGTCGCTGCGGTAGAGCCGGGCGTATGCCC
>NZ_JAFAUS010000359.1 GCF_019243155.1 Mycobacterium sp. | reverse complement strand
CGCAGGTAGGTGTCGTGCGCACCCGCCGAGCGCAACAACGTCACCCACGCCGGGGACGACGCGCTGTCCCCCACCCGCGACAACAGCAAGCGCACCGTCATGTCGACCCGTTCGATCGCCCGGCCGAGCACCATGAAGCGGTATCCGTCGTCGCGCGAGAGCGTCGAGTCGGCCAGACCGGCGAACATCGCCGCCCGGCCCTCGACGAACGACAAAAAGTCGTGCGGCCCAAGGCGTTTGGCGGCACGCTCGCGTTCGGGCAGGGCGTGGTAGGTGGTGTTGAGACACTCCCATATCTCGCTGGAAGTCACCTCGCGGGCCGACTTCGCGTTTTCCCGCGCGGCCGTGATGGCGTCGACGATGGAGCAGCCGCCCTGGGTGTTGGTGCTGTAGGCAACCAGATCGGTCAGCGACCACACGTCCAAGGTGTGCTCCGGCGGGTCGATGCCGAGCACCCGCAGCAGCAGCCGGGAGGCCTGGTCCGGGTCGACGCTCGAGTCCTCGAGCAGTTGGTGCAGCGCCACATCCAGAATTCGTGCGGTGTCGTCGGCGCGCTCGACGTAGCGGCCGATCCAGTAGAGCGCTTCTGCGTTACGTGCCAGCATGTCTACTTCGCCCTTTTTGTTGCTGTTGTTCGAGTTGCTCATGCTGGATCACCTCGGTGGGCTGCGGCTGCTGTGAGGTCAGCCGCGGCGACTCGTCCAGTGCCGGGTCGGGAATCGATTTCGGCAACGAACGCACCACCTCCGCGGCGCCGAGCTCGCGGTCGCCGGCTGCCGATCGCGGCGCCAACACCCAGGTGTCCTTCGAGCCACCGCCCTGGCTGGAGTTGACCACACGCGAGCCCTCGACCAAAGCCACCCGGGTAAGCCCGCCGGGCAGCACCCACACGTCGTTCCCGTCGTTGACCGCGAACGGCCGCAGGTCGACGTAGCGCGGCGCCAGCGAGCTGCCGATCTGCGTCGGCACGGTCGAAAGCTCCATCATCGGCTGCGCGATCCAGCTGCGCGGATCGTCGCGGACCTTCTTGCCGATGGCGGCCAGTTCCTTCTCGGAGGCATCGGGACCGAACACGATGCCGTACCCGCCCGATCCCTCGACCGGCTTGATCACCAACTCGTCCAGCCGGTCCAGCACCTCCTCGCGCTCGTCATCCAGCCAGCAGCGGAAGGTGTCCACGTTGGCCAGCAGCGGCTTCTCGCCGAGGTAGTACTCGATCATCGTCGGCACGTAGGTGTAGACGAGTTTGTCATCGCCCACCCCATTGCCGATCGAGCTGGAGATGACGACGTTGCCGGCACGGGCCGCGTTGACCAGACCCGCTACCCCCAGCACCGAGTCGGGACGGAACTGCATCGGGTCCAGGAACGCGTCGTCGATGCGCCGGTAGATGACGTCGACCTGACGCTCCCCCTCGGTGGTGCGCATGTACACCTGGTTGTCGCGGCAGAACATGTCGCGTCCCTCGACCAGTTCCACACCCATCTGGCGAGCCAGCAGCGAATGCTCGAAATACGCCGAGTTGTAGACACCCGGGGTCAGCACCACCACCGTGGGGTCGGCCTCGTTGGTAGCCGCGGAGTTGCGCAGCGCCCGCAGCAGGTGCGAAGCGTAGTCGTCGACCGCACGGACCCGGTGGGAGGCGAACAAGTTCGGGAAGACGCGCGCCATGGTGCGCCTGTTCTCCATGACGTAGGACACACCCGAGGGCGAGCGCAGGTTGTCCTCGAGGACGCGGAAGTTGCCCTTCTCGTCGCGGATCAGGTCGATCCCGGCGACGTGGATCCGCACCCCGTTGGGCGGGTGGATGCCCACCGCCTGGCGGTGAAAGTGCTCGCAGGACGTTATCAGCCGACGCGGGATCACCCCGTCGTTCAGGATCTCCTGGTCCCCGTAGATGTCGTCGAGATACATCTCGAGGGCCCTCACGCGCTGGGTGATGCCCCGTTCCAGCCGACTCCACTCGGCCGCCGAGATCACCCGCGGCACCAGGTCCAGCGGAAATGGGCGTTCCTGACCGGAGAGCGAAAATGTGATGCCCTGATCGATGAACGCGCGGGCGAGTGCTTCGGCGCGCGCCTTCAGGTCCGAGGCGTCAGATGGCGCAAGCTCGGCGTAGATGCCCTTGTAGGGTCCGCGAACGGCGCCCTGGGCATCGAACATCTCGTCGAACGCCAGCTCGTAAGCATCCGAAGAGGTGTTGTAACCGCCAAAGATGCGTTCGGCGCGTGCCGCGCGTAACCCACGTCTGCTCTCTGCAACTTGGTTCGTAAGACTCACTTTTCAGATGCTGCCTCAAATTGACGTTATGGCAGGCCACGAGTTCCCGTTTTGGGAGAAAACGTAACCGGCTGATAACCTGGGCAGTCGCTGTGGTGGTATCCGGCGCCCAGGACAACGAAGCAATCGTCGAATCGAAGAAGGAACTCGAGCGTGGCCAACATCAAGTCGCAGCAGAAGCGCAATCGCACCAACGAGCGCG
>NZ_JAFAUS010000258.1 GCF_019243155.1 Mycobacterium sp. | reverse complement strand
ACCCGCAACACCCCGTCGGCCCCCAGCCCGCGCCGCCGGTCGCACAACGCGGCCACCCGAGCGGCGCCCAGGCTCAGCTCGACCTGCGGGTCGGGCAGCACCACGAAGTCGTTCTCGGTGCCGTGGCCCTTCGAGAAGATCATGGGAAGATCACCTGTTCAGGGTACTTGCCGCCACGCCTGGACGGCCGCGTCGACGAGGCGATCGCCGGAAACGTCCAGCCACCGCACGCGGTGGTCGCGCCGAAACCAGGACCGCTGCCGTCGCACGTAGCGCCGGGTGCCGACGAAGGTCTGTTCGCGCGCGTCGTCGACCGCGTCCGGTCCCCCGCCGGCGTCCAGGGCCGCAAGCACTTGCGCGTAGCCCAGGGCGCGCGCGGCGGTGACCCCTTCGCGCAGGCCGACGTCGCACAGCGCGATCACCTCTTCCACCAGGCCGTTGGCGAACATGGCGTCGGTGCGCCGGGCCAGTCGCTCGTCGAGAACCGTTGTGTCGCAGTCCAACCCGACAATGGCGGTGTTCCACCTCGGGGTTCCGATGTGTGGCGCCGACGCGGCGAACGGCTGGCCGGTCAGCTCGACGACTTCCAGCGCGCGCACCGTGCGCCGGGCGTCGGTGGGCAGGATGGCCGCGGCCGCGGCGGGGTCAAGGCTGGCCAGCTCGGCGTGCAGCCGACTCACCCCGACCTCGGCCAGCCGTTGCTCCCAGCGAGCCCGCACCGCGGGATCGGTGGCGGGAAACGACCAGTCGTCGAGCAACGACTGGATGTAGAGCATGGAGCCGCCCACGATGATCGGCACCACGCCGCGGGCCGTGACCGCCTCGATGTCGGCCGAGGCGGCGCGCTGATAGTTCGCGACGGTCGCGGTAGCGGTGACGTCGAGCACGTCGAGTTGGTGATGCGGGATGCCGCGGCGCTGTTCGACGGGCAGCTTGGCGGTGCCGATGTCCATGCCGCGATAGAGCTGCATCGCGTCCGCGTTGACGATCTCCGCGCCGAGTCGCTCCGCGACGTCGAGGGCGAGTTGCGACTTGCCGGTGCCGGTCGGGCCGATGATCGCCAGCGGGCGCACGGCGACCGTCACGGCTGCCAGGCGCCGGCGAAGTAGCCGACGCCGTAGGGTGCCCCGCGGTACAGCTCCTTGGCCGACCGCGGCGCCGGCGCGGCCAGGCCGGCCAGCACCTGAAAGGCGACCCGCCCCAGGATCTGGTGCGGGAGCCCGGAAAGGGCGGCGACGTCGCCGCTTGCCAGTGCGTCATCCAGGGCCTGTTGTGCGTCGGCGTTGGCCGGGTGGTAGCCGCCGGGGGCGGCCGGCGTCAGGGTGTTCGCGCCGTCGGCCACGACCAGCACGCCGGTCGGTTCGGCGTGCCCATCGATCTCGGCGCGCAGCTGCCGGCCCAGGGTCAGCGCCGTGTCGGCGTCGTGGTCGGCGCGGTACACACGAACCCGCGCGGTGGCATCCGGGGATGCCCGGCCACGCACCCAGCCGGCCAGCAACGCGCACACCGGAAGTTCGGCGGCGGCGACGTCGGTATCTCCCGGCGAGAGCCGAACTCGCACGTCCGCCCCGTAGCCCGCGAAGGTGCCCACGGTCTGCGGACCCAGCACGTCGTCGTTTGGACCGGTCCCGATGGCCACCCAGCGGGCTGGAAGCAGAGCGGCCGCCGCCAGCACCGCCGCGGTCAGGTCGGACACCTCCGCGGCCGCCGCTCCGGCAAGCTCGGGAACGAGCACCGGCGCCGACGGAACGATCGCAATGGCGCTGAGCACGCCACCTAAATTAACGTCTCGGCCGGTGCGGGAGTCCGCGCCCCGATCAATATGCGCGCGACGAACTCCACCGCGCGCCGCCTGCCGCGCCCACGGCCTGCCCGAAAGCGTCGACCTCGTCATCGAGCAGCGGCCTGAACGCCCCGTCGGTTCCGGCCTCGGCGACCATCGTGGCCGCCTCCCCGCGGGCCAGTGCAATTGTCGCGACGATGACCACGGCCACCGCCGTCAGCAGCACGAAGGCCCTGGGTCCGCTGGCGTTCAACGACTCACCGAGCACGAAGACGCCGAGCAGACCGGCCACGACGGGCTTCGCCACGGTCATCGTCGGCATCGAGGCGGTCAGCGCGCCCGCACGGAACGCGGACTGCTGAAAGACCATCCCGGTCAGCGCCAGAAGCAGCCAGGGGATGAACTCCGGCGCACCCAGCACCGCCCCGGCGCCGCCCTCGCTGACCTCGACGATCCCCTTGGTCAGCACCGCGAACAAAGCCAGCGACGATCCCGCCACCACCGCCAGCAGCACGGCCGCGAAGGGCCTGCCGGAGTAGATCCGCGCGGCCAGCACACACGCCACCAGAACGGGGATCACGAACGCGGCCACGACGGCCCACGTCGCGACCGAGGCCCGCTCCTGGCCCGAGGCCGGGTCACCAATGATGATCAGCACGGCCAGGGCGCCGGCGAGTACGAGCGCCCAGATCCACTCGAAGCGCGTCACCGAGCGCTTGGTCAGCCGCGCGTAGATGGGCAGGGCGAACAGCAGCGCCGTCACCTGCAGCGCCGTGACCAACACCACCGATCCCCAAGCGAGGGCCGCGGCCTGCAGGCTGTAGTTGACGATCGCCGCGACGCCGCCCAACCACCACCGGGTGTCCCGCAACGACATGCGGAAAAGCTCCAGGTGGCCGACGTCCTTGTCCGTGATCTCCTGCGCGGAGCGCTGGCGGATCACATCGCCGATCGCGGATGCGAGCGCCGCGCAAAGCGCAATCAACGCTGCAACATCAACTTTCGACATAAGTGACCCCCTCTAGCGTTTGTCCCGACGATCCAGCTTTCCCCGGGCTCTGAACAAATACACGCAAAATTTGCGAACAGTTCAGCTACAAATCGATGACGTTGGTCACTGCGTCGGTCATTCGACCAGGTAGCCCCTTGATTATTAGTTCCGTAAGCTATGTAACAGCTGTGACGCCTTTAAGAGGGCGACAGGAGAACTCGAAACCGCTGCTATGCCTCGCCCGTCGCGCTCGACGGAACCAGCGTCTCCGCATCCTGCGCCGCGCCGTCCGGGCCGTTGCCCTGGTCGTTCATCGAAGCGGCTTCCCCGCGCGCCAGACCGGTGGTGGCCACGACCACCACCACGACCGCGGCCACCAACGCGATCACCTTCGGGCCGTCGGTGTGCAGCGTCTCACCGAGGACGACGACTCCCAGAGACGACGCCACCAGTGGCTCGGCCACCGTCATCGTCGGCAGCGACGCGGTGAGCGCGCTGGCCCGGAACGCCGACTGCTGAAAGATCGTCCCGACCACCGCGACCGACACCCAGCCATAGAGTTCGGGGGCGCGCAGCAGCGCCCCCACTCCGTCGGGCAACACGTCCACGATGGCCTTGGTGAGTACCGCGAACAGCGCCCACGACGACGCCGACACCAACGCCAGCAGCACCGCGCAGACCGGGCCCGACCACAGGCGCGCGCCCAGCACGCACAGCACCATCGCCGGACCGATCACCATGGCGACCACGGCCCAGGCGTGCGGCGACGCCCGCTGGCAGCCGGCGGCCGGCTCGCCGACCTCGACGAAGACCGCCACCGCACCGGCCAGCAACAGCGCCCAGACCCACTCCCAGCGGGTCAAACCCTTGCGGGTCAGCCACGCGTACACGGGCAAAGCGAACAGCAGCGCAGTCACCTGCAATGCCTGCACCAACACGACGGAGCCCAACGCCAGCGCCACGGCCTGCAGCGCGAAACTTCCCACGGCCGCGATTCCGCCCAGCCACCACTTCACATCGCGCAGGGACATTCGCAGCAGCTCGAGGTGGCCGACTTTTTGATCGGTGATCTCCTGTGCCGACTGTTGCCGGATGACGTCGCCGACACCCGACATCAGCGCAGCGACGAGAGCCAGGAGCGCCGCGATGTCTACCTTGGCGATGGTGACCTCCCGTTCGAGAAACCTTGTGCCGTGCCGCAATAGCTCGACGGTACCTGCCCGCATCGGGGCTGCGGGGTTCGCCGCGCGGCGCCTCGCGAGGTCGCCACGACGAAGGTGCAGTGCGCGACACGGCAAGCTGCTTGAATACTGTTAAGCAGCTGTTCGAAACGACCTGGCGGAACTTCGGGGCAGCTGCAGTCGGACGGTGCCGCTACGCGCGGCAGGTGCGCGGGGCACGGACCCGCGTGGAAGGGTTGCGAAAGGGTAGTGACGAGCGCATGACTGACGAGCCCCACAGCAACGAATCAGCTCAACCGGCAGCACGGCCGGGGCCGCGGCCCGGACCACGTCCAGGCCCCCGGCCGGCGGCGCGACCGACCGTCCACCCGGTCGTCGCTCCCCCGCCCAGCAACCCGCACCAGTTCGGGCGGGTGGATGACGACGGCACGGTCTGGCTGATCAGTTCCGCCGGCGAACGCATCGTCGGGTCCTGGCAGGCCGGCGATCGCGAAGCCGCATTCGCCCACTTCGGCCGGCGCTTCGACGACCTGAGCACCGAGGTCACGCTCATGGAGGAGCGGCTCGCGGCCGGGACCGGCGACGCCCGCAAAATCAGAGCCCACGCTTCCGAGCTGGTCGGCACGCTGTCGACGGCGGCCGTCCTCGGTGACATCGACGCCCTCGCGGGCCGGCTGAACAGCCTGGTCGAGCAGGCCGAGGCCACCGTCACCGCGGAACGCTCCCACCGCGAGGAACACCGGGCCGCCCAGACCGCCCGCAAGGAGGCGCTGGCCGCCGAGGCCGAGGATCTTGCCGCCAACTCCACGCAATGGAAGGCCGCCGGCGACCGGTTGCGCACCATCCTCGATGAGTGGAAGACGATCAGCGGCCTGGACCGCAAGGTCGACGACGCGTTGTGGAAGCGCTATTCGGCGGCCCGGGAAAGCTTCAATCGGCGACGCGGATCGCATTTCGCCGAGCTGGACCGCGAGCGCGTGGGGGTCCGCCAGGCGAAGGAAGCGCTCTGCGAGCGCGCCGAGGAATTGTCCGACTCGACGGAGTGGACCACCACCAGCGCGGAGTTCCGCAAGCTGCTCACCGAGTGGAAGGCCGCGGGGCGCGCGGCCAAGGACGTCGACGACGCGTTGTGGCGCCGCTTCAAAGCCGCCCAAGACGTGTTCTTCACGGCGCGCAACGCAGTGACAGCGGAGAAGGACGCGGAGTTCCGGGCCAACGCCAGCGCCAAGGAGGCGCTGCTGGCCGAGGCGGAGAAGCTGGACACCAGCAACCACGACGCGGCCCGGGCGGCGATGCGCTCGATCGCCGACAAGTGGGACGCGATAGGCAAGGTGCCTCGCGAGCGCTCCGCCGAGCTGGAACGGCGGTTGCGGGCGGTCGAAAAGAAGGTGCGCGACGCCGGCGACGCCGGATGGGCGGACCCGCAGGCGCAGGCGCGGGCCGAGCAATTCCGCACGCGAGCCGAGCAGTACGAGCAGCAGGCGCAGAAGGCGGCGGCGGCGGGGCGGACCAAGGAAGCCGAAGAGGCCAAGGCAAACGCCGAGCAGTGGCGCCAGTGGGCGGAAGCAGCCGCTCAGGCGCTCACCCGCAGAAACTAACGGCCCTCTTCGGGGTCCGCCGGAGGCGGGCTCTCCAGGTTGTCCGGCTCGGTCGGGGTGTTCAGGCTGTCCAGCAGCGTCTTCGACTGCTGCTCTCCCGCAACTCGGCGCCGCTGCTGCTCGGCGGCGAGCTGCACGATGGTGCGCGACCACACGATGCGGGCCCATTGATACGTCAACACGATGACCGTGATCCAAGCCGCGATCAGTCCCACACCGGGACCGGGATGGCCGACGGCCACGGTCTGCCGCGACCAGATGGCCAGCAGCCCGGCCGCGTCGGCGATCGCCGAACCGGCCAACGCGACCCAGGCCAGCGCCCACCGTCGCGTCAACAGCGCCAGCATCGAGAATCCGACACCGAAGACCAGTGCCAGCCAGGCGAACACCCGCGACGGCAGCGCCACCGCGGCGGCGCCCGCGCCGTGGCTGCTGAACAGCACATCCCAACCTCGCACGTGGCCGGTGTGCGGCAGGATGAACGAGGCGAGCAGCAAGAACACCAGGATCGAGACCACGAAAGCCCGTGGGCCGGGGTCGATTCCGCGTGCCACTCGTCGTTCCGCGGCTTCGATCTCGGTGCGCAGGGCGTCGATGTCGGTGTGCTCTTCCTTCATCAACGGCCACATCCAAGGGGTTCGGCCGGCGCCGTAGGCGGTCCGACGGTCGGCAGGCCGAGGCCGATGCCGCGCGGGCGTTGTCCGGCCGAGTGCGCGTCGCCTGCCCGCGTGCGGCGGTGGCTCAGCACACCCCCGTCGGCGACGAGGTGATGCGGTGCGGCCTGGGTGATCGCAGTCGTGACGACGTCGCCGGGCCGCACCTGATCGGTCGCGGCGAAGTGCACCAGCCGACCGTCGCGCGCGCGTCCCGTCATCCGCGCGGTGCGGGTGTCCTTGCGTCCCTCGCCCGCGGCGACCAGCAATTCGACGGTCTGCCCGATCAGCGCCCGGTTGCCGTCCAGCGAGATCTCCTCTTGCACCTCGAGCAATCGCATATAGCGTTCCTGCACAACGGCTTTCGGCAGCTGGCCGTCGAGTTCAGCTGCGGGTGTGCCGGGCCGCTTGGAGTACTGGAACGTGAACGCGGCGGCGAACCGCGCCTGTCGCACCACGTCCAGCGTCGCCGCGAAGTCCTCTTCGGTCTCACCGGGAAACCCGACGATCAGGTCGGTGGTGATGGCCGCATGCGGCATCGCCGCCCGGACCCGGTCGATGATGCCCAGGTAGCGCTCGGCGCGGTAGGAGCGCCGCATCGCCCGCAGCATCCGGTCGGACCCCGACTGCAGCGGCATGTGCAGCGCGGGGCAGACATTCGGTGTCTGCGCCATGGCCTCGATGACGTCGTCGGTGAATTCGGCCGGGTGCGGGGAGGTGAAGCGGACTCGTTCCAGCCCGTCGATCAGTCCGCATTCGCGCAGCAGTTTGGCGAACGCGCCACGATCACGCGGCTGCGCGGGGTCGGCGAAGGAGACCCCGTAGGCGTTGACGTTCTGGCCCAGCAGCGTCACCTCGAGGACGCCGTCGTCGACCAGCGACCGCACCTCGGCCAGGATGTCGGCGGGATTGCGGTCGACCTCCTTGCCGCGCAACGACGGAACGATGCAGAAGGTGCAGCTGTTGTTGCATCCGACCGAGATGGAAACCCAAGCGGCATAAGCTGATTCGCGTGCGCTGGGCAGCGACGACGGAAATTCCTGCAGCGCCTCGACGATCTCCACCTGCGCGACTTTGTTGTGCCTGGCCCGCTCGAGCAGCGTGGGCAGCGATCCGATGTTGTGCGTGCCGAAGACGACGTCGACCCACGGCGCCTTGCTCAGCAGCGCGTCCCGGTCCTTCTGGGCCAGGCATCCCCCGACCGCGATCTGGAAGTCGGGGTTGTCGCGTTTGCGCGGAGCCAGGTGGCTGATGTTGCCGTACAGCTTGTTGTCGGCGTTTTCGCGCACCGCGCAGGTGTTGAACACCACTACGTCGGCGTCGGCGCCGTCGGGCGCCCGCTGATAGCCGGCCGCTTCCAGCAGGCCCGCCAACCGCTCCGAGTCATGCACGTTCATCTGGCAGCCGTAGGTGCGGACTTGATAGGTGCGCGCAGACACCGCCGCCGAAGCCGCGGCGCCCTGGGCCACCATCGAAGTCACGGGGCCATGGTACGTGGCGGATGCGGCTAGACCCGCCGTCGCTCCCGCTCGGCGGCCAGCTCCGCGAAGACGACCTCGCATGCCAGGTTCTGGCTGTATCCCCTGCGCGCCAGCATCCCCACCAGCCTGCGAGTCACTCGCGCCTCGTCGTTCAGCGTCTCCCGGCGCAGCTTGGCCCGCACCAGTTCTTCGGCCCGGTCTCGCTCGGCGCCGGCGTCGATTCCGGCCAGCGCCGTGGTGATCACGTCGTTGTCGACACCCTTGGTGTGCAGCTCGGCGGCTAAGGCGCGCCTGCTCTTTCCCGCTCGGGTGTGCCGGGACTGCACCCACTGTTCGGCGAAGTCGGCGTCGTCGACCAGGCCGACGGCAGTCAGGCGATCGAGAACGCAAGCGCTGACGTCTTCGGGGTAGCCGCGTTTGGCCAGCTGCCCGTGCAACTCGGCCCGGGTGCGCGACCTCGCGGTAAGCAGGCGCAGGCACAGCGCCCGCGCCTGCTCTTCGCGGGACGGCTCAGAAATCGACGGGGGTGGGCAGGACGTCATCATCGGTCACGACCGCACCAATGCCGAGCTTTTCCTTGATCTTCTTCTCGATCTCGTTGGCTATGTCGCCGTTCTCCATCAGGAAGGTGCGGACATTCTCCTTGCCCTGGCCGAGCTGCTCGCCCTCGTAGGTGAACCAGGATCCGGACTTGCGGATGAAGCCCTGATCCACACCCATGTCGATCAGCGAGCCTTCCCGGCTGATGCCCCTGCCGTAGAGGATGTCGAACTCGGCCTGCTTGAAGGGCGGCGACACCTTGTTCTTCACGACCTTGACCCGGGTCCGGTTGCCGACCGCGTTGGTGCCGTCCTTGAGCGTCTCGATTCGGCGCACGTCCATGCGCACCGACGCGTAGAACTTCAAAGCCTTTCCACCCGTGGTGGTTTCCGGGCTGCCGAACATCACCCCGATCTTTTCGCGGAGCTGGTTGATGAAGATCGCCGTGGTTCCCGAATTGTTCAGCGCGCCGGTCATTTTCCGCAGCGCCTGGCTCATCAGCCGGGCCTGCAGCCCGACGTGGCTGTCCCCCATCTCACCCTCGAGCTCCGCGCGTGGCACCAGTGCGGCCACCGAGTCGATGACGAGGATGTCCAGCGCACCGGAGCGGATCAGCATGTCGGCGATCTCCAAGGCCTGCTCACCGGTGTCCGGCTGGCTGACCAGCAGGGAATCGGTGTCGACGCCGAGCTTTTTGGCGTAATCCGGGTCCAGCGCGTGCTCGGCGTCGATGAACGCCGCGACGCCGCCCGCGGCCTGCGCGTTGGCCACCGCGTGCAGCGCGACGGTGGTCTTACCGGAGGATTCGGGACCGTAGATCTCCACGACCCGCCCGCGCGGCAGGCCGCCGATACCCAGGGCCACGTCCAGTGCGATGGATCCGGTGGGAATGACCGAGATCGGCTGGCGGATCTCGTCGCCGAGACGCATCACCGAGCCTTTGCCGTAACTCTTCTCGATCTGGGCCATCGCCAGCTCGAGGGCCTTCTCACGATCGGGGGCTTGCGCCATGATGCCTCTCCTATGGTCGGTGTGTTCTTCTGACCGGTATCGGTCGGTTGGCCGAGACACTAGAGACGGCCACCGACAAGTCCTCATCTCCGAACGCCCCCCACCGTAGCCGAACACCTGTTCGATTCAAGGGAGACACGCCGGGCGTGTGGCAACATCGGCTACCGAATGGGCGCCGACGGGCCGCACAAAGCCCCGGGGAGGCATGCGTGGACATCTCCGGCGAGCTGGCCGAAATATCCTCCTACAACGGGTTTTTCGCGCTATCCGTGGGCGGTGACGCCGCCGGGTGGCATCCGGTCGGGCAGTCCTATGCGAACGGCTGCGCCGACCTGATCGAGGCCACCGTCCGGAATTACCGTTCGACGGACCTGCGGGTCGGCGCCTCGCTGGTGCATCTCGGCCACGCCACCCGGCTGTGGTCCCCCGTGCTCGCCTGCGCGCTGGCCCACGGCGTCGTCCCACACCTGCAAGACCTGCAACGCGCCGACGACGGGGCGCAACTGCGGTTGCCCGAACCCGTCGGAGAGGCCGTCACTGCGCCCTCGGCCGACGTGCTGTACCGCGTCGTCGTGAGGGACCACATGCAACCGCTCGCCGCCGGCCTGCGCGTCAAGCTGGCGCCGGCCCTGCTGGCGGGCAACGTGGCATCCGCACTCGTCGGAGCTTCCCGCGCGTTTCTCGCGGCGCGGCCCGACCTGCGTCACCGGATCGTCGAGATGACCCACGAACTACTGCACACCGGCATGATGGCCGGCTCCGGCGTCATCACCCGAACTCCCCTGGGCTTCCGGCGTCGCAGCTGCTGCCTCTTCTACCGCCTGCCCGCGCAATCGCTGTGCGGCGACTGCGTATTCGACCGGGTACCGCCGCACGAATAACCGGTCACCATTGCTCACGGGGCACGTCGAAGTCGACACACAACGCCCGCCACACGTCGCGGGGCTCGGCGCCCGCCTCGATCGCCTGGGCTGCGGTACGGCCGTCAAAGCCGGTCAGCACGTGGTCCACCAGCACCGATGAGCCGTATGTGGAGCCGAATCGCAGGACAACCCGCTCGTGGAATTCCGTCAGCCGCACGTCAGCCAACATACCCAGCGCGCTATCCGGCTAAAGCAAGCGCTTCGCGGCACACGCGCACCGGATCGGCGACGTCGGCGGCGCCGGCCGCCGCCGTTCGCGCTGCCCGCCGGTGTTCGGGCGACGACAGCACCTCATTCACCGCGGCCACCAACGCACCGGGGGTCAACGGCCGAATCAGCCGCCCGCTCCCCTGCCGGACCACCCGGTTGGCGATCTCCCACTGATCCCCGCCGCCGGGCACCGCCACCAGCGGCACCCCGGCCAGCAGTGTCTTGGCGACCATTCCGTGGCCGCCGCCGCAGATCACCACGTCGGCGCGCGTCAGCAACTCGGCCTGGCTGCCCAGCCCGACGACCGCCCACGGCGGCACCGCCAGCTCGGCCCCGCCCAGCCGCGAGACCACCAGCCGCGACCCGGCCGGCAGCGTGTCCCCCGGCTTCAGCTGCGCCAGCGCGATTTCCGCCAACCCCTGGGTCCCGGTGGCCGCCGTCGACGGCGCCACCACCACCACCGGGCCGGAGCCCGCGGGGATTTCCAGCACGTGGTCGGTCGGCTCGAAGTGCAGCGGGCCCACCATCACGGCCTCGGCCGGCCAGTCCGGCCGCGGAACCTCGAGGGCGGGCAGGGTCGCGATCAGCCGTCGCAGCGGTCCGGGGTCGCGGGCGGGTAGCCCGATCTCGGTCCGCACCGCGGCGCGCTGCCGCAAACCCGCCCGCCAGGACCGCGCGGTGAGTGCGCGCATCGTGGTGTCCCGCAGCCGACCTCGGACACCTGTGCCCGGTGCCAGCCCGCTTCCTATCGGCGGCAGTCCCTTCGACGGCAGGTACAGCGGGTGCGGGTTGAGCTCGATCCACGGGATTCCCAGCAGCTCGGCGGCCATGCCGCCGCCCGCGGTGATGACGTCGGACACCACCAGGTCGGGCGCCAGGTCGCGCAGCGCGGGCACGTTGAGTTGCGCCATCCGCGCCGCCCGGCGGTGGATTCTGGCGCCCGCGTCGACGTCTTCGTCGGTGGCCACCAGCCCGTCCAGCGGTGCGGCGTCGACGCCCGCTGCGCCGGCGGTGTCGAGCCACTCCTCGCCGGTGAAAAGTGTGGCCTCATCGCCCGCTTCGCCGAAGCGTTGGCACAGCG
>NZ_JAFAUS010000241.1 GCF_019243155.1 Mycobacterium sp. | reverse complement strand
GCCGACGTCTACGAACACGGGCCGCTGCCCGAATGCGTGGCGCTGCTGGTGTCCGGCGGACACACCCACCTGCTGCATGTGCGGTCCCTCGGCGAACCGATGATCGAGCTGGGCAGCACCGTCGACGATGCCGCCGGCGAGGCCTACGACAAGGTGGCGCGACTGCTGGGGCTGGGCTACCCGGGCGGCAGGGTGCTCGACGAGCTGGCCCGCACCGGCGACCGCAACGCCATCGCGTTTCCGCGCGGCATGACCGGTCCCGCCGACGACCCGTATGCGTTCAGCTTCTCGGGCCTGAAGACCGCCGTGGCGCGGTATCTGGAAAGCCACCCGGATGCGGTCAACGCCGACATCGCGGCCGGCTTCCAAGAGGCCGTCGCCGACGTACTGACGATGAAGGCGGTGCGTGCGGCGACCGGGCTCGGCGTTTCGACGCTGCTGATCGCCGGCGGAGTGGCCGCGAATTCGCGATTGCGGGAGCTGGCGGCGCAGCGTTGTGCGGCCGCGGGCCTGACGCTGCGCATCCCCAAGCCCCGGTTGTGCACCGACAACGGGGCGATGATCGCCTCGTTCGCCGCGCACCTGGTGGCCGCCGGCGCGCCGAAGTCGCCGCTGGACGTGCCCAGTGACCCCGGCCTGCCGGTGGTGCACGGGCAGCTGCCCTGAGCGCTGGACTCATACGCGACGATCAAAAGCTCCGGCGTGATCCCGTTCAAGCGAAGCGCCATGGCGTCTGCCTGTGGTTTTGCTTCGGCAACGGGGCGCCCTTGAGTGCTAGCACTCGCGTGTATAGAGTGCTAGGTGGCAATCGGCCAAGCCCTGTGTCGGCACCCGCGACGACGGCGCTCGGGCACGGACGGATGCCGACCACCTGATAATTCGGAAGGTTCGGGGCGAGCCCCGGACCGGCCGCCAACTCCGGCCGGGGCGCACGCCCCGGACCCGGGATCTACACCAGTCCGGGGCGAAGGCCCCGGACCCGAACTAACTAGTGGAGGCTCCAATCGTGGCGAAGGTGAAGATCAAGCCACTCGAGGACAAGATTCTCGTGCAGGCCAACGAGGCCGAGACCACGACCGCGTCCGGTCTGGTCATTCCTGACACCGCCAAGGAGAAGCCCCAGGAGGGCACCGTCGTCGCAGTCGGCCCCGGCCGGTGGGACGAGGATGGCGCGAAGCGGATCCCGGTCGACGTCTCGGAGGGTGACACCGTCATCTACAGCAAGTACGGCGGCACCGAGATCAAGTACAACGGTGAGGAATACCTGATCCTGTCGGCACGCGACGTGCTGGCTGTCGTATCCAAGTAAGCAAGCGTGTTCCGCCCCGGCAATCCCCGTGTTCAATCACGGGTGATTTCCGGGGCGGCATGCGTTATCGCCCCTCTTAAAGGAACCTGATGAGCAAGCAGATTGAGTACGACGAGACCGCGCGCCGCGCCATCGAAGCCGGCGTGAACGCGCTCGCCGACGCTGTGCGCGTGACCCTGGGCCCGCGCGGCCGGCACGTGGTGCTGGCCAAGGCATTCGGCGGCCCGACGGTCACCAACGACGGCGTGACCGTCGCGCGTGAGATCGACCTGGAAGACCCCTTCGAGAACCTGGGCGCCCAGCTGGTGAAGTCGGTGGCCACCAAGACCAACGACGTCGCGGGCGACGGCACCACGACCGCGACCGTGCTGGCGCAGGCGTTGGTCAAGGGCGGCCTGCGACTCGTCGCGGCCGGCGCCAACCCCATCGAGCTGGGCGTCGGTATCAGCAAGGCCGCCGACGCGGTGTCCGAGGCGCTGCTGGCGTCGGCCACCCCGGTGTCCGGCAAGAAAGCGATCGGGCAGGTGGCGACCGTGTCCTCGCGTGACCAACAGCTCGGCGAGCTGGTCGGCGAGGCTATGAGCAAGGTGGGCACCGACGGCGTGGTCAGTGTCGAGGAATCCTCGGGGCTGAGCACCGAGCTCGAGTTCACCGAGGGCGTCGGTTTCGACAAGGGTTTCCTGTCGGCATACTTCGTCACCGACTTCGACTCGCAGCAAGCCGTTCTCGACGACCCGGTGATCCTGCTGCACCAGGAGAAGATCAGCTCGCTGCCGGACCTGCTGCCCCTGCTGGAGAAGATCGCCGAGTCGGGCAAGCCGCTGCTGATCATCGCCGAGGACATCGAGGGCGAGGCCCTGGCGACGCTGGTCGTCAACTCGATCCGCAAGACGCTGAAGGCAGTTGCGGTCAAGGCGCCGTTCTTCGGTGACCGCCGCAAGGCGTTCCTGGACGACCTGGCGGTCGTCACCGGCGGCCAGGTGATCAACCCCGACGCCGGCCTGGTGCTGCGCGAGGTCGGGACCGACGTGCTGGGCTCGGCCCGCCGCGTCGTGGTCAGCAAGGACGACACGATCATCGTCGACGGCGGCGGCGCGAAGGATGCCGTTGCCAGCCGCATCAAGCAGTTGCGGGGCGAGATCGAGAACAGCGACTCCGACTGGGACCGCGAGAAGCTGCAGGAGCGGTTGGCCAAGCTCGCCGGCGGCGTGGCCGTCATCAAGGTGGGCGCGGCTACCGAGACCGCGCTCAAGGAACGCAAGGAAAGCGTCGAGGATGCCGTCGCGGCGGCGAAGGCCGCCGTGGAAGAGGGCATCGTCGCGGGCGGTGGGTCGGCACTCATCGGAGCCCGCTCGGCGCTGGCGGAGCTGCGCGCGTCGCTGAAGGGCGACCAGGCCGCGGGTGTCGGCGTGTTCTCCGACGCGCTGGCGGCTCCTCTGTACTGGATCGCAGCCAACGCCGGGCTCGATGGCGCGGTCGTGGTGCACAAGGTCGGCGACCTGCCGGCCGGGCAGGGCCTCAACGCGGCCACGCTCGAGTACGGCGACCTGATCAAGCAAGGTGTCGTCGACCCGGTCAAGGTGACGCGGTCCGCGGTGCTCAACGCCGCGTCGGTGGCCCGGATGGTGCTGACCACCGAGACGGCCGTCGTCGACAAGCCCGCCGACGAGGCCGACGACCACGGTCACGGCCATGGTCATCACCACCATCACTAGTTGCTGAACGAAAATGCCCCGGCCAACTGGTCGGGGCATTTTCGCTTCATTGCTGGCGTTTACTCGCGGCATGGACCGCTTCTGGCAGTGGGCGTGGGATCGACACGGCGCGAGGTATTCGTGGGTGTGCTTCGTGTTCACCTTCGCCGCGTTGCTGCCGCTCTACCTCCTATGGTCACTTGTTGTGCTCGCCTATGAGCATTCCGATCGACAGGTCGAGGTAGCCGCCTACACCGTCGTCGCCGGTCTAGTGCTTGCGTACCTGGTAGTCCTTCCCGGTCTCGACGGGATGCGACTCGTCGAGCGATGGGCCGCGGGTGACAATGTCGATCCGGCGAGAGCGCTGGAGTCCACTTATATCTACGGTCGTCGGACAGTCGTCCGAACTGTCGTCGGCG
>NZ_JAFAUS010000180.1 GCF_019243155.1 Mycobacterium sp. | reverse complement strand
GAGCTCAACGCCGCCACCGAGGACACCGACGCCGGACCGCTGCTGCACGCCACCTGGACGTGGGCGCCCTCAGCCCTGGACCACAGCCAGATCGGCCGGCTCGCCCAGCTGTGGTTCGACGCCCTGCGCGGAATCTGCGCCCGTGTCGACACCGGCGGCGGCGGACTGACCCCATCTGACATCACCCCGGCACGGCTGACCCAAGACGAAATCGACGAGCTGGAACAGCAGTACGACATCGCCGACATCCTGCCGCTGACCCCGCTGCAGGAGGGACTGCTTTTCCACGCCAATATCGTGCGGGCCACCGACGACGTGTATGCGGTACAGCTGGCTTTCACCGTGACCGGACCGCTGGGCTACTACCGGCTGCGCGACGCGGTGCACACGGTGGTCAAACGTCATCCCCATCTGGCGGCCCGGTTCTGCGGACAATTCGAACACCCGGTGCAGATCATCCCCTCCGATCCCGCGCCGGGGTGGCGGTATGTCGACCTCGGCGACGACGCCGGCGACGTCGACGAGCAGATCCGGCGGGTGTGCGCCGAAGAACGCGCCGCGGTGCGCGAGCTGGGCAACAAGCCGGCGTTTCGTGCCGCGCTGATCCGTCTCGGCCAGGACCGGCACCGATTCGTTTTGACCAATCACCACCTCGTGGTGGACGGCTGGTCGCTCCCGATCCTGCTGGGCGAGATCTTCGCCGGCTACTACGAGCAGCAACTACCCACGCCGGCGCCGTACCGCAGCTTTGTCGCCTGGCTGGCCGATCGAGACGTCGACGCCGCCGAGGCGGCCTGGCGTGAGGTGCTCGCCGGATTCGAGACCCCGACACTGGTCGGGCCGCCCAATCGGCTGGGGCTGGGGAGTCGCGGCGTCGAATCGTTTCACATGTCCGCCGAGACCTCCCGGGCCGTTAGCGAGCTGGCACGCTCCCGCCGCACCACCGTCAACACCGTGCTGCAGGCCGCGTGGGCGCAGCTGCTCATGTGGCTGACCGGCCAGCATGATGTCGTGTTCGGCACGACGGTCTCGGGTAGGCCGGCCGAGGTGATCGGCGCGGACTCGATGGTGGGGCTGTTCATCAACACCGTGCCGGTCCGCGCCCGCATCACCGCGGCGAGCACCACCGCCGACCTGCTCGACCAATTGCAGACCGCCTACAACGACACGCTGGACCACCAACACCTGGCCCTCAGCGAGATTCACCGGGTCACGGGCCACGATCAACTGTTCGACACCCTGTTCGTGTTGGAGAACTATCCCGTCGACACCGCGGCCCTGGCCAGCGACCACGAGCTGGCCATCACCGAGTTCTTCGGCAGCGAGTCCAACCACTACCCGCTGACGGTGCAAGCCACCCCGGGAACCGAGTTGGGCCTTCGCCTCGAGTACGACACCAACGTCTTCGATGCGGCAACCATCGACACCCTCGCCGAGCGATTCAAACGGGTGTTGGTGGCCATCACCGCCGACCCTGCCGAACGGCTGTCGGTGGTGGATCTGCTCGACGAGGAAGAGCGCGCCCGCCTGGACGAGATCGGTCACCGCGCGCTGCTGACCCGCCCCGCGCCCGCGGTATCGATTCCGCAGTCGTTCGCCGAACAGTTGGCCCGCACCCCCGCCGCCGTGGCGGTGACCTTCGAGGGCAATTCGATGACCTACCGCGAACTCGACGACGCCGCCGACCGGTTGGCGCACCTGCTTGCCGCCCATGGCGCCGGCCCGGGCCAGCGAGTGGCGCTGCTGTTGGAGCGTTCCGCCGACGCGGTCGTGGCGATTTTGGCGGTGTTCAAGACCGGGGCGGCCTACCTGCCGATCGACCCCGCGTTGCCCGCGGCGCGGATCGAGTTCATGATCGCCGATGCCGCGCCGATCGCCGCGATCACCACCGCTCAGCTGGCCGCGCGTCTGGACGGGACCGATCTGCGCATCATCGATGTCGAGCACCTTCCGCCCGACACCCATCCGGCCGCGAGCCTGCCGGGATCGGCCCCCGACGACATCGCCTACCTCATGTACACGTCGGGCACCACGGGCGCGCCCAAGGGCGTGGCGCTCACCCACCACAACGTGACCCAGCTGCTGAGGTCACTGGACAGCTGGCTGGCACCGGAACAGGTTTGGTCGCAATGGCATTCGCTGGCCTTCGACGTCTCGGCGTGGGAGATGTGGGGTGCACTGTTGCGCGGTGGGCGTCTCGTGGTGATTCCCGAGTCGGTGGGCCGGTCACCGGCGGACCTGAATGCCCTGCTGGTGGCCGAGCGGGTCAGCATGCTCATCCTGACGCCCTCGGCGGTGGGGATGTTGTCGCCGCAGGGGCTGGATGGGGTGACGTTGGTGGCGGCGAGCGAGGTCTGCCCGCCCGAACTGGTGGATCGGTGGGCACCCGACCGGGTAATGGTCCACTCCTACGGCCCCACCGAGACCACGATCTATACCTCCATGAGTGCGCCGCTGAAGGCGGGGTCGGGCGGTCCGCCGATCGGCTTCCCGGTGGGAGGGGCGGCCTTCTTCGTGCTGGACGGGTGGTTACGCACGGTGCCGGTAGGGGTGGTCGGCGAGTTGTACGTGGCCGGCGTCGGGGTCGGGGTTGGATATTGGCGCCGCGCCGGGCTGACAGGATCGCGGTTTGTGGCAAGCCCGTTC
>NZ_JAFAUS010000042.1 GCF_019243155.1 Mycobacterium sp. | reverse complement strand
GGCATCCGGTGCCAGAGTCGGCCGAGCTGGCGCCGGGCGAGGTCGCGGGCTTCCTGATCGCGGGCATCCCGCTGCTGGTGTGCCGGGTCGACGATCAGACGCTGGCCTACCGGGACCACTGCCCGTTGTGCGACGACTCGCTTGCGGGCGCGCAACTGCATGAGGGGCTGCTCGTCTGCCCGCGCTGCGGCACGCATTTCGACGTCGTGCATGCCGGTGCCGGCCCGGACGGAACCCACCTCGAGCCCCTGCCGCTGCTGGCCCGTGACGGCGTGCCGTCGGTGGCGTTGCGAGAACCGATGGGAGCGGGCACATGACGACTCCATACGACGTCCTGGCGCGCATCAGAAGCGACCGCCGCCCTCCCGAACAGGCCGGCGAGCGGTGCGAGATGTGTGCGGAGTCGATCGCCGACGAGCACCAGCATGTCGTCAATGTGGCCGGGCGGCAGCTCATGTGCGTCTGCCGCGCCTGCTATCTGCTGTTCACCGATCCCGACGCCGAACTGCGCTACCGCGCGGTGCCGGACCGGTACCTGTCGTTCCCCGACTTCGCGTTGGACCGCCGCGCGTGGGATGCGTTGCAGATCCCCGTCGGCGTGGCGTTCTTCTTCACCAACTCCGCCCTCGGCCGGACCGTCGCCTTCTATCCGGGCCCGGCGGGAGCAACCGAATCCGAGTTGGACCTAGAGGTCTGGGACGCCATCGGCGGCGCCGACTCGCGGGTGGGTCTGCTCGCCGAGGACGTGGAGGCGCTACTGGTACGGGTCCCCGAGACCGACGGCTCGCAGAATGGCGAAACGCCGCAGCCGCAAACCTATCTGGTCCCCATCGACGCCTGCTACGAATTCGTCGGGCGCCTGCGCATGTTGTGGCGGGGGTTTGACGGCGGCCAGCAGGCCCGCGCATTCATCGACGACTTCTTCGCGCGGGTCGGCGCCCGGGCAACGGAGACGCCGCCATGACCGGCGGGCCGGTGGAGGTGGACTTCGCGGTTCTCGACGTGGTCGCCGAACCGTACGCGGTCAGCCCGGTGCTCACCGCCCGGGTCGGCATCACCGCCGGCGGGCCGGACCCCGTGCACGCCATCGCCCTGCGGTGCCAGGTGCGCATCGAGCCGTTGCGCCGTTCCTATACCGACGACGAGGCGGATGGCCTGCTGGACCTGTTCGGCCCCCGCGAACGCTGGGCGAGCACCCAACGCACGTTCCTCTGGCAGCACTGCACCGCGATGGTGCAGGGATTCACCGGTACGACGACTGTGGCGCTGCCGCTGGATTGCACTTACGATTTCGAGGTCGCCGCCGCCAAATACCTGCATGCGCTGCGCGATGGGACACTGCCGCTCCAATTCCTGTTCAGCGGAACCATCTTCGTCAACGCTGGGCGCGGCTTCTCCGTGCAGCAGGTGCCGTGGGACTGCGAATGCCGTTACGACATGCCGGTGCAGGTGTGGCGGGACCTGATCGCCCAGCACTTCCCGAACAGCGGCTGGGTGCGGCTGAGTCACGACACCGTCGCCGCACTCGCCGGCTACAAGTCGGCGCGGGGGCTGCTCGACTTCGACCACGCCGTCACCGAGTTGCTGCATACCGCGGCCGATCGCGAGGTGGCACGGTGACCGCGTCGCACACCTCGAGCTGGGCCCGCGCCCGCGCCGTCGCCGACGCGGTGCTCTACGAGGGCTATCTGCTCTACCCGTACCGAGGGACGTCGAGTAAGAATCAATCACGTTGGCAGTTCGGCGTTTTGGGCCCGCCCGGTGCGGCGGACGCCGGACTGGGCGAAGACAACACCCTCGCCGCCGACTTCCTGGTCGAGGGAGCCGAGACGATCACCCTGGTGGTGCGGTTCCTGCAGTTGCAACACCGCCGTGCCGAGCGCGCCGTCGGGCCTGGTGAGTTCGAGTGCGTGGACGAGCTGACCACCCCGTCGGGGTCGTGGCTGACCTGGGACGAGGCCGTCGAGTGCGAAGTCTGTTTCACCGAGCTCGCTTTCGGCGATCTCGAGCTGCCGGTGACGGCCGACGCCGCAACCGACATCGAACCGCTCGACGGTGGTCGCCTCGTTCGCGAACGGTCCGAAGTGCGCGCGGTCCTGCGCGTCACCAGCGAGCCGGACGGCGACCTGCGCCGGGTTTCGGTACGGCTCAGCAACATCGGTGCGGCCGCGCGCGACAAGACCGACGCCATCGCGCGTTCCCTGATCGGGACGCATATCGTCGCTGAAGTCGTTGGCGGTGAGTTCATTTCGCTGCTCGAACCGCCGAAGCACGCGACCGGCGCGGTGTCGCGGTGCGGCCGGCATCGCTGCTTCCCGGTGCTGGCCGGTCCGCCGGGCGCCGGCGACATGCTGCTGATCTCGCCGATCATTCTCTACGACCACCCCGAGGTCGCCGAACAGAGCGACACCGCGCTGTACGACTGCACGGAGATCGACGAGATCCTCACCCTGCGCGTGATGACGATGACGGACGAGGAGAAGGCGCAGGCCCGGGCCACCGATCCGCGGGCCGCGCGGATCATCGATCAGTGCGACGCCATGTCGCCCGAGGCGATGACCCGACTGCACGGTGTGCTGCGCGATCCGCACGCACTTAACGAGGCCATCGGCCTGGTACCCGAGATCCCTGAGGGCGTGGACTGGTGGGATCCGCTGGCCGACAACGCCGTTCGTCCCGAGATCGATGCCGTGTTGGTGAACGGGGTTGCGGTGGCGCGGGGCAGCCAGGTCCGGCTGCGGCCGAGACGCAACGCCGACGCGCAGGACATCTTCGTCGCGGGCAGGACCGCGCGCGTCACCTCCGTGCACTCCGACGTCGAGGGCAACAAGCACATCGGGGTCGTGGTCGAGGACGATCCCGCCGCGGACCTGCACGACTGGTACGGGCGCTATTTGTACTTCTCCCCTGACGAGGTCGAGCCGCTCGGGACGGACCAATCCGCAACAAACCCAGAAAGGAGTCCGACATGGAAATCGTAGGTTGGATTTTCATCGCCGTCATCGCGCTGGTCGTCGCCGTCGCGGTGGGACTGGGCGTGGTGTCGCTGCCCGATGCGCGGCGTTATCTCAAGCTGAGGCGGATGTAGACAGCGGGTAACACGATGACAGCACGCATCCTGGTAGCCGGGATCGGCAATATATTCCTGGGGGATGATGGCTTCGGATCTGAGGTCGTCCGCAATGCCGCACTCCCCCAGGATGATCCGACCGTTCAAGTCATCGACTACGGCATCCGTGGCATGCACCTGGCTTACGATCTGCTCGAGCACTGGGACACGCTGGTTCTGGTCGATGCGGTGCCCAGCCGCGGCCATCCGGGCACGCTGCACGTCTTTCAGGCCGAGCACGATCCACCCTCGGACACAAGCGGTCTCGACGGCCACAGCATGGACCCCGCCGCGGTCTTCGCCAGCCTGCGGGCACTGGGCGGCAGTCCGCCCTACACCGTGGTCGTCGGCTGCGAGGCGGGCAGCGTCGAGGAGGGGATCGGGCTGACCGAGCCGGTCGCCAAGGCGGTCCCCCGGGCCGCGCGGGCGGTCAACGAAATTGTCGCGGCATTGCAGGGCCCCCCGCAGTCGACCGCGGCGGAGCGGGAGGGCTGAACCATGTGTCTTGGGATACCGGGCCAGTTCATCAGGATGCTCGACGGTTTCGAGGGGCAGCTGGCGCTGGTCGACGTCACCGGCGAACAACGCCGGGTCAACATCGGGATGTTGCCGGAGGAGACGTTCTCTCCGGGAGACTGGGTGATCATCCACATGGGTTTCGCCGTCGAGAAGACGGACCGGGCCGGGGCCGAGCAGGCCATGGCGGGCTTGGAGCTGATGGGCCGGGGTCGCGTCGAGGACCTGGAGATGGACCCGGAGATGGACCTAAAGATGGACGTGGACATACTCAGTCCGGAGGGCGGCTGAAATGACCAAGACCCCCTTGATGTTGCGGTCCGAAGACATTCGGCAGCGCGTCACGGTGACCGGTGTCGTCCAGGGGGTTGGCTTCCGTCCGTTCGTCCACCGGATCGCGACCGAGCTCGGTCTGGTCGGCTTCGTCGGAAACGATTCCGGCGCGGTCTTCGTCGAGGTGCAGGGTCAGCCCGCACGGATACAGGAGTTCTGCCACCGGTTGCGCGGCGAAGCCCCGCCCCTGGCGAGGATCAGCACCGTCACGGTCACCGAACTCGCAGCCGACACCGCCTGCGCACCCGCATTCGAAATCGTGGCGAGCCGGACGAGCGTCGGTGCGCCGCTGACACCGATTCCCGCCGATGTCGCGATCTGCGAGCATTGTGTCGCGGAGCTGTTCGACCCGCGCAACCGGCGTTACCGCCACCCGTTCGTCACGTGCACCAATTGCGGTCCGCGGTTCACCATCATCCGCGAGCTGCCCTACGACCGCCCGGCCACCACCATGGCGGCATTCGCCATGTGTGACCGCTGCGCCGCCGAATACCACGACCCGGCCGATCGCCGCTTCCATGCGCAGCCGATCGCCTGCCCGAAGTGCGGTCCGTCGCTGTGGTTTAGGACGGCGGCGGGTCGGGTCGACGGATCCGACGCCGCGCTGGCCGCCACTCAGCGCGCGCTGGCGGCCAGTGAAGTGGTCGCTGTCAAGGGCGTAGGCGGCTACCACCTGGCCTGCCGGGTCGACGACGATGTCGCCGTCGCCGCGCTACGGGCGCGAAAGGCACGCGGCGCCAAGCCTTTCGCCATGCTGGTCCGCGACCTCGACGTCGCGCGGCGCTACGCCTACGTCGATCCGGCCGAGGCCGCGGTGCTTGATAGCCCCGCCCGCCCGATCGTGCTGCTGCGGCGACGGGCCGGCGCGCCGGTCGCCGACGGGGTCGCGCCCGGCAGCCCGTTGCTGGGGCTGATGCTGCCGTACTCCCCCATTCACCACCTGCTGCTGGCGCCGGTGCCCGGTGCCGGCCAGCGCCGTCCCGACGCCTTGGTGCTGACCAGCGCGAACCGCTCGGACGAGCCGATCTGCTTCACGGAAAACGATGCTGCGCAGAGGCTTTCGTCGCTGTGCGATGCGGTGCTCGATCACGACCGCGGAATCCACGTGCCGTGTGATGACTCGGTGGTGCGCGTGGTCGACGGGCGAGAGCTGCCGATCCGCCGCTCCCGCGGCTACGCGCCACTACCGGTGGACGTCAAGATCGCGGGGCCTTCGGTGCTGGCGGTGGGCGGGGAGCTGAAGAACACCTTCTGCCTCACCGACGGCTCGCGCGCCTACGTGTCGGGGCACATCGGCGACATGGCCACGCTGGAGACGCTGCGGGCCTTCGAGCGCGCGGTGGGACAGCTCAGCGAGATACGTGGCACGCCGGCACGGTTGGCCGCCGATCTACATCCCGGGTATCACACGCGGGGCTGGGCCGAGCGGCACGCGGGCGAGCGTCCGCTGGACCTCGTCCAGCACCACCACGCGCACGTGGTGTCGCTGCTGGCAGAACACGGTCGCGTCGGCGAACCCATCGTCGGAGTCTCCTTCGACGGCACCGGTTATGGCTGCGACCAGACCATCTGGGGCGGGGAGATCCTGCGTCTGGGCAGCGACAGCCACCGCTTCGTCCGATCCGGCCATCTACTGCCGGTGCCGCTGCCGGGCGGTGACGCCGCTGTGCGCAACCCATGGCGGATGGCGTTGTCGCAGCTGTGGCTGGCCGGCATCGACTGGACCCCGGATCTGGCGCCCGTCGCCGCCGCCGCGCCCGACGAATTGCGGCTCATTCGTTCGCAATTGGAGAGCGGCACCGGATGTGTGCCGTGTTCGAGCATGGGCAGGCTGTTCGACGCGGTCGCCTCCCTGCTCGGGGTCCGGCACCGGATCGACTATGAAGGCCAGGCCGCCATCGAGCTCGAGGCGCTGGCGAGTTCAGCCCTGGGCGATCGCGGGTGGCCGTCGCTGCCGTTCATGGTGCGTGCCGACGGGGTGATCGACCCCGGCACCACGGTGCAGACGATGGTGTCGGCGCTCTACGCCGGCACCGACCCCGCCGTGCTGGCCGCCGCGTTTCACGAGGCGGTCGCCGATGCCGTCGTCCGGGTGGTCGTCCAGGCGGCGGACGGAGTCCGGCTGGTGGGCCTGAGCGGCGGGGTGTTCCAGAACGTGCTGCTGCTGGGCGCTTGCCGTAAGCGATTGCAGCTGGCCGGGTTTGAGGTGCTGACCCATCACATCGTGCCGCCGAACGACGGTGGTCTGGCGCTGGGGCAGGCAGTGATTTCGATGTTGACCGCGCGGGAGGAGGGTTACTCATGAGCACGACCGCCATCGATCGGGGGCTGGGCGCCGAGCTGGCAGAAGACCTCGCCGCAACGGCCTTCACTTTGGCCAAGCGTTTCGCCGCGGGCGCGACCATGTGGTCTATCGCGCCGTCGCTGGAACCGCATGCGCTGCACATCGCGGTCGAATTCGTCCATCCGGTGATCATGGGTAAACGGGCCCTGCCGGCGGTCGCACTGACCGGGCCCGATCTGGTGGACCTGGTACGGGTTTCGGTGCGGCCCGGCGACCTCGTGGTCGCGGTGTCCGGCGCGGACGAGCCGCAGGTTCGCTCGGTGATGCGCCGCGCCCCGGCGTGGGGCGCCACCACGGTCTGGATCGGCAGCGGCGAACGGCCCAAAGCCGGTATGGCAGAACATGTGCTGTGGCTCGACGATCCCGATCCACGAGTGCCCGCCACCGGCGGCTTCGTGTTGTTCTACCACCTGTTGTGGGAGCTGACCCACGTGTGTTTCGAGCACTCCGGGTTGCTCAAACCGAATGGCGCCGAGGACGTCTGCGTCACGTGCAGCGACGAGGGGCGGCTGGGCGAGGTAATAGCAGCCTGTGGCGACGGACAGGCGACGGTACGCACCGCCCGAGGGGTCGAGAGCGTGGTGACGACGCTCGTCGATCCGATCGCCGCCGGCGAGCTGGTACTGGTGCACGCCGGGACGGCGATCAGTCGCGTCGGCGACGAAGATCCCGGCGCAGCCGGGATTGAGGAGCGACGCAATGGGCCAAGTGGCGACAGCGACGAGGAGGGCTGCTGATGGCTCCGCCAAACGAACCCACCAACTTCCTGTATCCGTTCATCGACGCCGAAGAACACGACCCCTCGGCTCTGCTGGCCGACCTGGCCGCGTCGGCGGAAGCCAAGGCAGCCGAGAGCCTGGCGTTGCGGCGTTCCACGCTGGAAGCCAACGCCGATCTGCTGGACCGGTCCGCCACCGAGATGGCACGCCGTTTCGCGGAGGGCGGGCGGCTGTTCACATTCGGAAACGGTGGCAGCTGCACCGATTCCACCACTTTGGCGGGGCTGTTCGCGCGGCCGGCGATCGGCAACTCGCTGCCGGCGTGGTCGTTGACCGCTGATCAGGCGATCCTGACCGCGCTCGGCAATGACGTCGGATTCGAGCTCGTGTTCGCCCGGCAGCTGATCGCGCGGGCGAAAAGCGGGGACATCGCGATCGCCATGTCGACCAGCGGCAATTCGCCCAATCTGTTGACCGCGCTCGCCGAGGGACGCCAACGCGGGCTGTACACCGTCGGTTTCGCCGGCTATGACGGCGGGGCGTTCGCGGACAACCCGAATGTGGACGCCTGCTTCGTTGTTCGTTCGCAGAGCGTGCACCGTATTCAGGAATCGCAGGCGCTGCTGGGCTATCGGTTGTGGCTGGCAGTCCACCAACGACTCGGTGACGACCAAGGTTTGGGGGCCGCATGAACAAATCAAAAGGCGACTACCTGTCGTCGGGACCGCGCTTCGCCGAGGGCGAGGTGATCGAGCGGATCGAATCGTTCCGTCGGCGGCGGCCGCGGCTGCTCGATGACCACGTGACCCTGGCGCATGGGGCGGGCGGCAAGGCGTCGGCCGCACTGGTGGACGCGGTGTTCGTGGAGGCGTTCCGCAACCCGACGCTGCAGACGCTGGGCGACGGCGCGGTCCTCTCCCTGCCCGGCGGCGACCAGCTGGCGATGTCTACCGACTCGTTTGTGGTGCAGCCCAGGCGTTTTCCCGGCGGTTCCATCGGTGAACTCGCCGTCCACGGCACCTGCAACGACGTCGCGATGGCCGGCGGTGTGCCGTCGTGGATATCGGCGGCGTTCGTGCTCGAAGAAGGTTTCCCGATCGGCGAACTCAAAGAGATCGTCGCCGACATGGCGGCCGCCGCCGCTGCGGCGGGCGTGCAGATCGTCACCGGCGACACCAAGGTGGTGCCGAAGGGCGCCGCAGACGGCCTGTTCATCACGACCACCGGAGCCGGCGTCATTCCCGCGGGGCGCACGCTGTCGGCTCAGTCGGTCCGCACCGGCGACAAGGTGCTGCTGTCGGGGTCGATGGGCGATCACGGCATGGCCGTCATGCTCGCCCGCGGCGATCTGGCCATCGAGGCCGACATCGCCTCGGACACCGCGTGCGTAAGCCCGCTGGTGGAACTGCTGATGGCGGCGGCCCCGTCCACCCGATGGCTGCGCGACGCCACCCGGGGCGGGGTGGGCACCGTGTGCAACGAGCTGGCCCAGGCCTGCGGCCTCGGGGTGCTGCTCGAAGAGGATCGATTGCCTGTGGCGCCCATGGTCACCGGGGCGTGCGAACTGCTCGGCATCGATCCGCTCTATGTCGCCAACGAGGGCAAGTTCGTCGCCGTCGTCGCACCGCAGGAGGCCAAGGCCGGGCTGGAAGCGCTGCGGTCGCATCCGTTGGGCGCCCAAGCGGCCGAGGTCGGGGAGATCGTCCCCGAGCCTGCCGAAAGCGTGGTGCTGCGCACCGGATTCGGGGGCACCCGGATCGTCGACATGCTCGTCGGGGATCCGCTGCCGCGAATCTGCTGAGAAGGGAACTAAAGATGTGCCTAGGAATACCGGGCCGGATCGTTGAGATCACTGATCCCGCAAACTATTTGGCGAAGGTCGACGTGAGCGGCGTGCAGCGTACCATCAGCGTGCGACTGCTGGAGGGTGACGACCCCCAGCCCGACGACTGGGTGCTGGTCCACGTCGGGTTCGCGATGGCCAAGATCGACGAAACCGAGGCGTTGCTCACGCTGGCGGCCATCAAGAAGCTCGGCGAGGCATACACCACCGAGATGGAAGCCTTCGACTCCTCGGCCATTGTCTGAGCGGGAGGGAGAGAAATGAAATTCGTCGACGAATTCCGCGACCCCGCGGCGGCGCGAAAACTGTTGGGGGCCATCGAGCACCTGGCCGGTGGTGATGGCGAACAGTTCAAGTTCATGGAGGTGTGCGGCGGGCACACGCACACCATCTACCGCCACGGCATCGAGCACCTGCTGCCCGACGCCGTCGAGCTGGTGCACGGCCCGGGCTGCCCGGTCTGCGTGATCCCGATGGGCCGCATCGACGACGCGATGTGGCTGGCCGGCCAACCCGACGTGATCTTCACCTGTTTCGGCGACATGATGAGGGTGCCCGGCTCCAACGGCAGCCTGTTGGACGCCAAGGCGCGCGGCGCCGACGTTCGGTTCGTCTACTCCCCGCTGGATGCGCTGAAGATCGCGATCGACAATCCCGAAAAGCACGTGGTGTTCTTCGCCATCGGATTCGAGACCACCGCGCCCTCGACCGCGGTGACGCTGGTGCGGGCGCGCGATCTGGGCTTGCCCAATTTCAGCGTGTTCTGCAACCACGTCACCATCGTGCCGCCGATCAAGGCCATCCTGGAATCGCCGGACCTGCGGCTGTCGGGTTTCATCGGACCCGGGCACGTGTCGACGGTGGTCGGCAACCGGCCCTACCGCTTCGTGCCCGAGGTGTACCGAAAGCCGTTGGTGGTGGCCGGATTCGAGCCGCTGGATATCCTGGCGGCGGTCGCAATGCTGTTGCGCCAGATCCGCGAGGGCCGCTGCGAGGTGGAAAACCAGTACAAGCGCGTGGTGCCCGAGAACGGCAATCCGGCCGCCCTGACCCTGATGGGCAAGGTGTTCGCGTTGCGTCCGCACTTCGAATGGCGCGGGCTGGGGTTCATCTCGCAGAGCGCGCTGCGGCTGCACGACGACTTCGCGGAGTTCGACGCCGAACTGCGGTTCGCGATGCCGGGCGTGCGGGTCGCCGACCCGAAGGCCTGCCAATGCGGCGAGGTGCTCAAGGGCGTGTTAAAGCCTTGGGAATGCAAGGTTTTCGGCACCGCCTGCACACCTGAGACCCCGATCGGGACCTGCATGGTGTCCCCCGAAGGCGCCTGTGCGGCCTACTACAACTTCGGGCGCATGCACCGCGACGCCGTCAAGTTGGTGGGACGCACTTGACGGATACCCGCGGCGTCGACATGTTCGCCCGCTACGCGTACGCCCCGAACGCACTGGGCTATTGCGGTCCCCCGCTGGGCGCCACGCTGCGCGACGGTTCCGTGGACGAGGTACGCGTCGCGGCGAAGGGATTTTCGGGCGCCTGGCCATACCTTCGGGTGCTGTCCCGGCTGACCGGTATCGCCGATCCGCTGGATTACCGGCTCGTCGAGTCGTATTGGCTGGGCGGCGGCGTCGCCGCCGATCTGGACCCCCAGGCCTTCTTCGATGCGCTGCTGGCCATCATCGGCCCGCAGGCGGGCCGGTACTGGTCACACCTCACGCCGCATCTGGCCCGCGAGGCGGCAGGCAACCACTGCTTCCACGTGTTCGGCGTGTATCCGTGGACGCGGTTCCTGGGCCGTAACGGCGGCAGCATGGATGAACACCCGCTGGGCGTGCTGGACAACTGCCGGATCACCTGGGGCACAGTGGTTTCCCGCGATGGCGATGACGTCGAGGTGGTGTGCGAGAGGCTGCTCTGGGACGGCCGGGCGCTGACGCTGTCGCAGCCCGCGCCGCGCCGGCTCGACGTCTGGGCCGACGGCTACAGTGCGGTGCCCGACGTGGCCGTCGGCGACGAAGTCGCGGTGCATTGGGACCGGCTGTGCGGCCGGCTGTCAGCAGGGCAGGTCGGCGCGCTCACCGAAGCCACCAACCGTCAGCTGCGCGTCACCAGTCAACGGCTGGCCCGCGTCTAGCGGCGTGCCAGACTGGCCCCATGTCTTTGGCGCCCGGTTCCATCTGCGACGTGCTGCCGTCGGCGGCCGCGCTGCTCGGCGTCCCGGGTGCCGTGGACACGCTGGCGTTGACGAACGGGGTTGGCGCCGACGAGATCGATCGCGTCCTCGTCGTGCTGGTGGACGGCATGGGCTGGCATCTGCTGCCGCGGCTGGCGGGAGACGCACCGCTGCTGGCGGCCGTGCTGGCCGGAACCGCGGCCAGCGCGACGCAGCTAATCTCCGCTTTCCCGTCGACCACTCCGACCAACCTGGTGTCCCTGGCAACCGGCGCGCAGCCCGGCGAGCACGGGATCCTGGGCTTCACGCTGAACGTGCCCGGCACCGATCGGGTGATCAACCACATCCGCTGGCGCGACGACCCGGCCCCCGCCGTTTGGCAGCCGTTGCCGACGTGGTTCGAGCGGCTCAAGGACGCAGGCATCAGCGCCCGCGTCATACTGCCCGCGGCGTTTGCCGGCAGTGGGCTGACCGAAGCGGCGTACCGCGGCGCGGAATTTCACCCGGCCGAGCCGGCCGCTGACTACGCACAGCTGGTGGCCGACGCGTTGCAGGCGGCGCCCGGATTGGTCTTCGGCTACCTGGCCGACCTGGACACCGCGGCCCATCTATTCGGCATCGGTTCCCCGCACTGGCATATGGCCGCGGCGGCCGTCGATGCTCTGCTGACCAGGTTGGTCGAGACGTTGCCGCGCAACGCGGCGCTGCTGGTGACCGCCGATCACGGCGGGCTCAATGTCCCGCCGGACACCCGCGTCGACCTCGATACCGACGCACGGCTAAGCGAGGGCGTCCGACTAGTGGCGGGCGAGCCGCGCGTGCGTTATCTCCACACCGAACCCGGCGCCGCGGACGAGGTGCGGGCGAGATGGGCCGAGTTGCTGGATGGCCGGGCAGGCGTCTACAGCCGCGAGCAGGCCGTGGCCACGGGAATGTTCGGGCCTGTCGACCCCCGGCATCTGGCGCGGATCGGTGACGTGGTGGTGATCTGCACCGGCGACACCGCCGTGCTGGCAACCGCACACGAGCCCCCGGAATCGGCTCGCCTCATCGGCTTCCACGGCGCGGCCACTGCCGCCGAAGTGGCGATCCCCCTGCTCTTCTGGCGCGGCTGACGTCGGCCAATACACAACCGACTTTGATCGTTTTCACAGCCAGATCGCGTTAACCGTCAAGGGTTCTGTTGTAGGGTCGCAGACACAGTGGATCCGCGACGAGCAGGTAAAACTCGGCGATGGCAACCGGCCATCGCGGTTGTCGCCGCCCTCGGTTTGTTCGCTGCCCTCGTCGCGGGTTCGGCGTTGCGCCCGCAGTTCTCCGCCGCCGCACTGCCGGAGCCGGCGGCGTGGTCGCACGCGGCAGATGCCGGAACACCGACATCCCATCCGCAACTTCATGGCAGCCCCCGATTGGCGAACCAGGTCGCCGGGTGCCTGTGCGGAGCCGGACCGGTGAACAAGAAGCCGTTCCACAGCATGTGGATGACGCAAGGTCGGCCGCAGACGTGGCCGAGATGGTCACCGCAGTCGGCCCGGTCGCTTTCGACGGCTTCGTTCGTTCCCGCGGCGTATGCGCCCGGCGGCACCCGCAATCGCTCCCCCGCGTATTTTCCTGGCGGCCAAGACCTTTTGACCCGGCTCTGCGTCACGCGCTGCTGACAGTCCACCGCTTCGCGTAGTTCCAGCGGCACTCAGCAATTCGACGCCAGTCGATCTCAAGCACGTCTTTGCCTGAAGGATAGCGATGCACTTCACCACGCTTCCGCCGGAAATCAACTCCGGGCGAATGCACTCCGGCCCAGGGTCGGAATCGATGACCTCCGCCGCCGCGGCCTGGGATCGGCTGGCCACCCAGCTTTCCGAGATGGCCGTGGCCTACGCCGCGACGACCTCCACACTGGCGCGGGGGCCGGCCGCCGCGGCGGCGAGCCGGGCCGCGGCACCGCAGATCGACTGGCTGAAAAAGGCCGCCGCTCAAGCGCAGACGGCGGCCGCGCAGGCGCGGGCGGCCGCGAGCGCTTACGAGTCGGCGCTGGCCGCGATGGCACCCCCGGCGGTGATCGACGCCATCCTTGCGTTACGGACGTCGCTGGCATCGACGAACCCGCTGGGCCATGCCGGTCCGGCGATCGCGGAGGCCGACGCCGAATACGAACGGATGTGGGCGCAGGACGCCGACGCCCTGACCGGCTATGCCCGGGCGTCGGCCGACGCAGCGAGGATGGCGCCGTTCCGCTCACCGATTGGTGACGCGGGCCGGCCGCGCGACAACTGGACGCTGGCCGCCGCGCCCGAAGTCGTATCGACCGGCCACGAAGTGATGTCCACCATTGCCGATGCGCTACGGGAGCTCGTGTCGTCGCCGCTTGCCACGTTCGACGCTCCACTGCTGGCGATCACCCCGTCGCTGTCCAAACTCAGTTCGCTGACCGCACCGTCGGGTTCGGCGATCATTCACCTGAACGCAATGAACAAGGGGGCGGCCCTGCAGGCGCTGCTGCCGAATCCGAGCGGCGTCCGGGGCGCCGCCGTCACCGCGGCATTCGGGCGCGCGACGGCGGTCGGGAGGCTGTCGGTACCGGATGCCTGGACGACCGCCATCATGCCCAATCCGGTTGAGACGGAGGACCTTTCGCAGGGCTGGGCGCCAGTCCGCTTGGTGGCGGTCAGCGAACCGACCCGCCATCAGCCGGCTTACAGAGGTGTGACGTAGGCCGCGCTGATGCCGCCGTCGACCAAGAACGTCGATGCCGTGATGAATGACGCGTCGTCGCTGGCCAGAAATGCTACGGCAGAGGCGATTTCGTCGGGATTCGCGAAGCGGCCCACCGGCACGTGCACGAGCCGCCGGGCGGCCCGTTCGGGATCTTTGGCGAAAAGCTCCTCCAGCAGCGGAGTGTTGACCGGCCCCGGGCACAGGGCGTTCACCCGGATGCCCTGCCGGGCGAATTGCACGCCCAACTCCCGCGACATGGCCAGGACACCACCCTTGGACGCGGTGTAGGAGATCTGCGACGTCGCCGACCCCAGCACCGCGACGAACGACGCCGTGTTGATGATCGAACCCCGCTGCGCGGGAACCATGTGCCGCAGTGCCGCACGGCAACACAGGTACACCGACTTGAGATTGACGTCCTGGACTCGCTGCCACGCAGGGAGTTCGGTGTTCTCGATGAGGTCGTCGTCGGAAGGCGAGATGCCGGCGTTGTTGAACGCGATGTCGACGCGGCCGTAGGACTGGGCCGCCGTGTCGAACAGCGCATTGACCGCATCCTCGTCGGAAACGTCGGCGGGGACGAACAATCCGGACAGTTCGGCCGCCGCCGCGGCGCCGGCGTTTCCGTCGATGTCACCGACGACGATGGTCGCGCCCTCGGCGTGCATCCGCCGTCCGGCGGCCAATCCGATTCCGCTGCCGCCGCCGGTGATGACTGCCACGCGGTCCGCCAGTCGTTGGGTGAGATCGACCGCCACCTAGTCCTCCCTGATCGCGATGAACACGTTCTTGGTCTCGGTGAAATGCAGCGGCGCGTCCGGGCCGAGTTCACGACCGAGCCCCGACTGCTTGAAACCACCGAACGGGGTGTTGTAGCGCACCGACGAATGTGAATTCACCGACAGGTTTCCGGATTCCACCGCCCGCGACACCCGTAGCGCGCGGGACAGATCGTCGGTCCAGATCGATCCGGACAGGCCGTAGCTGGTGTCATTGGCCAGCGCGATGGCGTCGGCCTCGTCATCGAACGCCAGGACCGTGACGACGGGGCCGAAGATCTCGTCGATGACGGACCGGTCGGTGCGGGCCGGGGTGAGAACCGTTGGCGGAAACCAGAACCCGCGGCCGGACGGCGCCGTGCCACGGAAAGCGACCGGCGCGCCGTCGGGTACGTAGGAGGCCACCTTGTCGCGGTGCGCCGCTGACACCAGCGGACCCATCTCGGTGTCACGGGAGCGTGGATCCCCGACCACCACACCGCGCACCGCGGGCTCCAGCAGCTCCATGAACCGGTCGTAGACGTTGCGCTGCACCAGGATCCGGCTGCGGGCACAGCAGTCCTGCCCGGCGTTGTCGAATACCCCCGCTGGCGCGGCCGCCGCGGCGCGCTCGAGGTCGCAGTCATCGAAGATGATGTTGGCGCTCTTGCCGCCCAGTTCCAGCGTCACCCGCTTGACCAGAGCGGCGGCGCCGGTCATCACCTTTTTGCCGACGCGGGTCGAGCCGGTGAAGACGATCTTGCGAATGTCAGGGTGAGCGACGAACCGCTCGCCGACGACGGAACCCTCGCCCGGCAGCACCTGCAGCAGATCCGCGTCCAGCCCCGCCTCCGCCGCCAGCTCGGCGAGCCGGATGGTGGTCAGGGGCGTCCATTCGGCGGGTTTGACCAGCACGGCGTTGCCCGCGGCCAGGGCCGGCGCGATGCCCCAGGACGCGATCATCATCGGGAAATTCCAGGGCGTGATCACCCCCACCACGCCGAGTGGCTCGTTGAAGGTGACGTTCAGTCCCCCGGCCACCGGAATCTGCTTGCCGGACAAGCGCTCCGGGCTGGCGGCATAGAACGTCAACACGTCACGGACGTGGCCGGCCTCCCATTCGGCGGACGCGATGGGATGGCCCGAGTTGGCGACCTCGAGTGCCGCCAGCTCGTCGAGATGGGCGTCGACGGCGGCGGCGAATGCCCTTAGGCCGGCGCCCCTTTCGGCCGGTGACAGCGCCGCCCAGCGTCGCTGGGCGGCCCGCGCACGGGCCACCGCATCGTCCACCCCAGCGGCGTCGAGGTGCTCGATCGAGCGCAGCACCTCTTCGGTGGCGGGGTTGATCAGTTGCAGCACAGGGCCCATGTCAGCCGACGCGCTCCGCGTAGGAACGCGCGGCGTCCACGATCGCGGTGAACAACCGCAGATCTTCCAGGGCTTGTTCGGGATGCCATTGCACCGCAAGGACGAAGTTGTCCCCGGGCAGCTCCAGCGCTTCGACCACGCCATCGGGATCCCACGCGCTGACCACGAGGCCGTCGCCCACTTTGTCGATGGCCTGATGGTGGTAGCACGGTGCGTCGGCGGACTGCCCCACCAGCGCGGCCAGCCGGGTGCCGGCCACCGTTTGCACCCGCAGCCTGGTGAACACGCCGTTGCCCGCGCGATGCCCGCTGTGGCCGATGACGTCGGGCAGGTTCTGGTGCAGCGTGCCGCCGAACGCGACGTTGAGAACCTGTGCGCCGCGACAGATCCCCAGCACCGGCAGCCCGCGGTCCAGAGCGCCGCGCAACAGCGCGAGTTCCCATGCGTCGCGTTCGCTGCGCGGCTTGTCGGTGGTCGCGTGCGGCTGTTGACCGTACGCGGCGGGGTCGACGTCGTACCCGCCGGTGATCACCAGCGCGTGCAGGCTGTCCAGGACCGAGCCGACGATGTCGGGATCCACCGGCTGCGGAGGCAACAGCACCGCGATCCCGCCGGCCGAGATGACGCCCTCGAAGTAGTCGGCGGGCAGGTATCCCGCGGGCATGTCCCAGATTCCGGTCTGTATCCGCTCGAGATAACTCGTCAGGCCGACTACCGGTCTGGACTTACATGCGTTCAAATCCACGCATCCTCTCCCAGTCGGTGACCGCCGCGTTGAACGCCGCCAGCTCCACGCGCGCGTTGTTCAGGTAGTGGGCGACAACGTCGTCGCCGAACGCCTCCCGCGCGAGCGTCGATGCCTCGAACACCGACGCCGCTTCGGCCAGTGTGTTGGGCAGCCGCTCGACATCGGGGGCTTCATAGGCGTTCCCGGCGTACGGCTCCGGTAACGCAAGACCCTTTTCGATACCGTACAGCCCGCCGGCGATCAGTGCCGCCACCGCAAGGTAGGGGTTGACGTCGCCGCCGGGGACCCGGCACTCGACCCGGGTGTTGCGCCCGTGGCCGACCACCCGCAGAGCGCAGGTGCGATTGTCCAGACCCCAGGACAGCGCCGTGGGGGCGAAGCTGCCATCGGCAAATCGCTTGTAGGAGTTGATGTTCGGCGCATAGAACAGCGTGAAGTCGCGCAAGGTGGCCAGCAGGCCGGCCAGGAAGGCGCGAAACGTCGACGACATGCCGTGCGGGCCGTCGCCGTCGGCGAACACCGCCGAGCCGTCCGCGTCGCGCAGCGACAAATGGATGTGGCAGCTATTGCCTTCGCGCTCATCGTATTTCGCCATGAACGTCAGGCTCTTGCCGTGCTGGTCGGCGATCTCTTTGGCGCCGTTCTTGTAGATGACGTGGTTGTCGCAGGTGACCAGCGCCTCGTCGTAGCGGAAACCGATCTCCTGCTGGCCACTGTTGCATTCGCCTTTGACGGCCTCGAACTGCAGGCCGGCTCCTTGCATCCCTTGGCGAATGTCGCGCAGCAGCGGCTCCATCCGAGAGGACGCGGAGATCGCATAGTCGATGTTGTAGTCGCTGGCCGGGGTGAGTCCGCGGTAGCCGGCGGCCCAGGCCTGGCGATACGGCTCGTCGAACACGATGAATTCCAGCTCGGTGGCAACATCGGCGACCAGGCCGCGCTCGCCCAGCCGGTCGAGTTGGCGGCGCAGGATCGCGCGCGGCGACACCGCGACCGGGCTGCCGTCGGCCCAGCCCAGGTCGGCCAGCACCAGGGCGGTGTCGGGCAGCCAGGGAACGAGCCGCAGGGTGTTCAGGTTCGGCCTCATCACCATGTCGCCGTATCCGGTGTCCCAGCTCGACAGCGCATAGCCGCTCACCGTGTTCATCTCGACGTCGACAGCGAGCAGGTAGCTGCAGCACTCGGCGCCGTGGGCGGCCATCTCCTCGACGAACAGCCGCGCGGCCACCCGCTTACCGACGAGCCGCCCCTGCATGTCGGCGAAGGCGACGATGACGGTGTCGACCCCGCCGATGTCCACGAGTTGCGCGAGCGCGCCCAACGACAACATCGGAGAATTCGGATCGTTCACAACACCTTCTGCGGTCTGACTGCCGGCCATGCCAGCGTAGTCAACCAGGCGTCACCAGGTACTGGTGCGCAATACGATCTCGGCGGCCAATTGTGCCGTCGACTCCTGCACGCTACGACGTCCAAGATGCACCACGCGGTATTCGGCGTAGACGTACTGCTGACTGGCACGGGCGACCGCCCGATCCGCCGGCGAGCTGAACAGCACCGTGGTGCCGATCTCGACCGGTGGGCAGTGATCGTCGCGCACATTTCCGTCGCGGTCGGCGGCGCGCGGGTGCCCGCGATCGACCACCACCAGGCCCACGAACCGGCCCAGCTTGGTCGCGGCCAGTTCCCAGGCGAGTTCGCCGCCGGCGCGGTCCCCCACCACGACGGCCCAGGCGATGCCCAGCGCGTCGAGAATGCCGACCACGGACTTGGGGGTCAGGCGCGGATCGCGGCCGATGACGACCGTCCGGAGCGATGCCGTGTGCAGGCGCTCGCACACCGCGTCATACGCGGCGGGGGCCCGCTGATCGTCTCCCACGATGATGACGACGACGCCCTTCTCCGGACCGGCGATCGCCACCGGGACCGGAAATCCGTCGAGAGTTGTCATCATTGAGGACACCTACGCAAGCTACAGGAATCGGCCTGCGTGTACGACGAATCGGGAAACATCTTAAGCGGTCCGCACCGGTCTGACGGACCGCTCGAGATCGTCCATTTCCGCGAATGCGCTACGGCCGCAACCGACTTGCGATGCGCGGTCGCAGCGGTGGCGGACCGGCGAGCAGGCCGAGGACGGCATCGACGTCGAGATGGGAAGCCAGCAGGTCGGCGGCAAGATCCAGTTGCGCGTCGCGGCGCGCGGCGACGTTGGTCTCGCCCACCTCGAAGCCGCTTCGGCCGGCCGCCTCGGCAACGCGGGTCAACCAGCCGCGACGGAAGTCGTCGTTGTCGAGCAGGCCGTGCCAATGGGTCCCGAAGACCGCGCCGCGCGCGATTCCCTGCGGTGCAGCGTCGACGTCGAACCAACTGCTCTCCGTGCAGCGGGCGAGCCGTCCGTGATGGATTTCGTATCCCGTGAGGGGCGCTTCCCAGCGGCGCAAGGTTTTCGCCTCACTGAAGGCGACGTCGGCGTCCAGCAGCCCGAGCCCGGGCACCTCCCCCTTCTTGGATTCCACCCGGTCGTTGATGCAGCGGCACAGCATCTGGAAACCCCCGCAGATTCCCAGCAGCGGCTTGCCGACCCGGGCGTGAGCGACGATGGCGTCGGCCAGACCGTGCTCGCGCAACCAGGACAGGTCCGAGACGGTGGCCTTGCTGCCGGGAATCACGATCAGATCGGTATCGGCCAGGTCGGCGGGGTCGGTGACCCATCGCACCAGAACGCCCGGTTCGCACGCCAGCGCCTCGACGTCGGTGGAGTTCGAAATCCGGGGCAGCCGGATCGCGGCCACCCGCAGCCACTCGCGTCCGCGCGGCGGCGACGGGGTGCCCACGACGCGGTGTGCGACCACCGACAGCGAATCCTCCGCGTCCAGCCACAGCTCGTCGACGTAGGGCAGGACTCCGTACGTCGGGCGGCCGGTCAGCTCGTGCAGCTGGCGCAATCCGGGTTCCAGCAGCGCGGGGTCACCCCGGAATTTGTTGACGACGAACCCCGCGATGAGCGCCTGGTCGTCGGGCTCGAGTACCGCGACGGTCCCGAAAAGATGGGCGAGCAGCCCGCCGCGGTCGATGTCACCCACGAGGATCACCGGCAAGTTCGCGGCCCTGGCCAATCCCATGTTGGCCAAATCCGTGGCGCGCAGGTTGATTTCGGCCGGCGAGCCGGCGCCCTCGCAGATCACCGCGTCGAATTCCGAACGCAGACTGGATAATTCGTCGATGACGATGCCGGCGAGCCGGTCGCGGTGCTGCACATAGTTTGTCGCCGTGACCGAGTCGGCCACCTGGCCGCGGATCACCAGCTGGGAGGTCCGGTCGCTGCCGGGTTTGAGCAGAATCGGGTTGAAGCGGACGCTGGGGGCCAGTCCCGCCGCCCGCGCCTGGATCGCCTGGGCCCGGCCGATCTCGCCGCCTTCCACGGTGACGACCGAGTTGTTGGACATGTTCTGGGCCTTGAACGGCGCCACCCGAATCCCGTTGCGCGCCAACAACCGGCACAGGCCGGCGACCACCACCGATTTCCCGGCGTCCGAGCTGGTGCCCGCGACCAGCAGAGCGCCGTTCAAAAGTTCATGGCAGCGTGAGGATTTCGGCGCCGGTGTCGGTCACCAGCAGGGTGTGCTCGAACTGCGCCGTCCACTTGCGGTCTCTGGTGACCACCGTCCAGCCGTCGTCCCAGATTTCGTAGTCCAGGCCGCCGAGGTTGATCATCGGCTCGATGGTGAACGTCATACCCGGCTGGATCTCGGTGGTGACGGAGGGCTGGTCGTAGTGCAGCACGACCAACCCGTTGTGGAAAGTGGTGCCGATGCCGTGGCCGGTGAAGTCGCGAACGACGTTGTACCCGAACCGATTTGCGTATGCCTCGATCACGCGGCCGACGACGGACAGCGCCCGTCCCGGTTTGACGGCCTTGATCGCCCGCATCGTCGCCTCGCGGGTGCGCTCCACGAGCAGCCGGTGTTCCTCGGAGACGTCGCCGGCCAGAAAGGTCGCATTGGTGTCGCCGTGGACGCCGTCGATGTAGGCCGTGACGTCGATGTTGACGATGTCGCCGTCCTCGACCACCGTCGAGTCGGGGATGCCGTGGCAGATGACCTCGTTGAGCGACGTGCAGCACGACTTCGGGTAGCCCTTGTAGCCCAGGGTCGAAGGGTAGGCACCGTTGTCGACCATGTATTCGTGGGCGATGCGGTCGAGTTCGTCGGTCGTCACGCCGGGCGCGACCGCTTTGCCGGCCTCCTCGAGCGCGGCCGCCGCGATCCGGCCGGCGACGCGCATCTTCTCGATCACCTCCGGCGTCTGCACCCACGGCTCGGTGCCCTCTTTGACGGTGGGCTTCCAGGCGTATTCGGGGCGCGGGATGCGGTTGGGCACCGGCAGCGTCGGGGACAACGCTCCGGGCGAGAGCGCGGTGCGAGCAGGCATACCGCCAGCTTAACGGCAGGCCCGGCGGCCCGACCGGGCGTCGAGTGTGCTTCAAGGGCGTTGAGTGTGTCGGTAGGGCGGGAATTCGCGAGATTTCCCGCCCTCAATGCACACCCGGCGAATGCGGGGGTTCAGGCCCGGCGCAGCAGCGGCCGACGCCGGGGTCCGCGGATGACGACCGAGCCGGCCACCACCCGGCCGGTCAGCACCACGTGCGGCCTGCCCTCGCCGGGCGCGCCTTTGCGGCGGTCGCTGGCGCTGCCGCCGTAGACCTCGACGTCGTCGATCGAGGCGCTGGCGCCGTCGGGCAGCCGGATGTGCACCGAGCCGATCCTCATGTCGAGTTCGATGACCACCACCGGCCCCGCGAATCGGGCCTTGGTCAGGTCGAGTTCGACCGATCCCATCCGGCGCACCAGCGCCAGGCGGGTGGGCACCGTCCACTCGCCGTGGCGCTTCAGCGAGCCGGCCCAGCCACGCAGTTCCACCCGATCGGCGGCAGACGTGACGATGGCGCCCGGTCCGGGCAGGTCGCCGACCAGCCCGTCCAACTCGGGACGGGTGCGCGCATACGAGACCTGCGACGAGCGCTGCTCGAACTCGTCGATATCGATCAGGCCGAGCGCAACCGCGTTGTGCAGCCGCCGCATGGTGCCGTTGCGGTCTGCATCGGAGACGCGCAACGCGACCATGTCTCCGCCGGTATCCGTCATGCTCGCAATTTACCGCTGTTGCGGGCGCAAGCGCCGCGCTGGCGCCGCCCCCCTGCGCCCGGCGCTAGGCCAGGAAGCCCGGCGGCAGCGCCTCGAACATGAATTTCGTCATCCGGACCGCCCACTCCGAGCTGCCACCCCCGACGATCAGGGATGCGAAGGCGAGGTCACCGCGGTATCCGGCGAACCAGGAGTGCGATCCGCCCGGGAACTCGGCCTCACCGGTCTTCCCGTAGATCTCGCCGCAGCCGTTGATCTCCTTGGCGGTCCCGTTGGTCACCACCAACCGCATCATCGGTCGCAACGCGTCGATCATCTTCGGGCTGATCGGGGCATTATCGCCGTCGACCGCTGTCGGCCGGCCCGCAATCAGCTGCGGCACCGGGGTCTTGCCGGCTGCCACCGTGGCGGCGACCAGGGCCATGCCGAACGGGCTGGCCAGCACCTTGCCCTGGCCGAAGCCGTCCTCCGTGCGTTCGGCCAAATCCACCGTCGGCGGCACCGACCCCGTCACGGTCGTGATGCCGTCAACGGTGTAGTCGAGGCCGATCCCGTATTCGGCGGCCGTCTGGGTCAGGCCGCGCGGCGGCATCCGGCTGCTCAACTCCGCGAACGTCGTGTTGCACGAGCTGGCGAACGCGCGCGACATCGACACCACGCCGAGGTCGAAGCCGCCGTAGTTGGGGACGGTGCGGTGCCCGATGTCGAGGTGGCCCGGGCAGCCCAGCATCGAGTTCGGCGTGGCCATGTCGCGGTCGACGGCGGCCCCGGCGGTGATCATCTTGAACGTCGAGCCCGGCGGGAAAAGGCCATTGGTGGCGGGCAACCCGTCCGTGTCGGCCCCGCCGTTCTGGGCGATCGCGAGGATCTCCCCCGTCGACGGCTTGATCACGACGATCATCGCCTTGCCGCCCTTGTTGTCGACCGCGCGCTGGGCGGCGTTCTGCACCACCCGGTCCAACGTGATCGACACCGACGGCGCCGGCGCCCCCGGAACCTCGTGCAGCACTTCGACTTCGACGTTGTTCTGATTGACGCTGACCACCCGCCAGCCCGGCTCGCCGTCGAGCTGGCCGGCAACCGCTTTCTTCACCTCGGCGACGGTCGCCGACGCGAAATGCGGGTCGGTGGGCAACATCTCGGGCTGCGGTGTGACGACGATGCCGGGCAACCGGCCGATCGCCGGGAAGACCTTGTCGTTGTCGGCGGGAAGCAGCGTGACGCCCAGGTCCACCGGCGTGGTCGCCGAACTGGCCCGCTCGGCCAACAGCTGCGGGTCGGTCAGCGTGTCGTTGAACGGCCTCAGCACGTCGACGATCGAGTGGGTGGTGAAGCTCAGCGACTGCGGCGGTCCGGCCTGCGTCGCGTCCAGCGTGTAGTGGTACAGGTAGCCCGGCACCAGCACGTTGCCGCCGCCGACGTCGTTGACCGACGCCCGGTGCGGCTGATCCGCCCGCAGCGCGAACGTCTGGTGCTCACCGAGTTTGGGGTGCAACCCGGTGGTTGCCCAGCGCACCTGCCAGTGGCCCTCGTCGCGCGCCATCCGCAGCTGACCGTCGTAGCTCCAGGTCCGGTTCTTGGGCAGGTGCCAGGTGAACCGGTAGCCGACCGTGCCGGTGTCCTCGGCGTACTTGGCGTTGAGGATCTGCGCGTCCAGGTGCGTCGCCTGCAGGCCGGCCCAGGCCGCGTTGAGCGCGTCGCGGGCCTCGGTGGGGTTGTCGCTGAGTGCGGCCGCCGCCGCGGTGTCCCCCACGGACAGGGCGCGGAAGTACTTCTCCGCGGCCGGGCCGGGGCCATCTGGCCGTGGGGTGCATCCGGACAAGGCGATCGCCGCGATGAGCAGCAGGCCCGATGCGGATGAGGCCAGTGTTGTTCGAGTTACCATCGTTGCTGATGTTATGAACATCGGGGCGCAGACCAGCGCCGACACACCGAGACCAAACTGTTACGGGTGGGGTAATTCTCGCCGGACGGGCGGCTAGTCGAGCAGCACCGTCGCGAAAGTGCCGACGTCGGCGAAGCCGACACGGGCGTAAGCGGCGCGCGCCACGGTGTTGAAGTCGTTCACATACAGGCTGGCCGTCCGCCCGCTGCCGACGATCACGGCCGCCACGGTCGCGGTGCCGCCGGTGCCCAGGCCCAGGCCACGCCACTCGGGATGCACCCACACTCCTTGGATCTGGCCGACTCCCGGCGATTGCGAGCCCACCTCGGCTTTGAAGACGACCTGACCGTGCTCGAACCGGGCCCAGGCGCGCCCGGCCGCGATCAGGCTGGCCACCCGTCGGCGGTACCCGCGACCTCCGTCACCGATCCGCGGGTCGACGCCCACTTCGCCGATGAACATGTCGACGGCGGCCACCAGATAGGCATCCAGCTCCTCCGGGCGGACCTGGCGCACCCCGGGGTCGATCTCGCAGTTCGGGTGGCTGGACAGCGCCAGCAGCGGCTGGCGGTCGCGCACGTCGCGGGCCGGGCCCCAGGCCGCCTCGAGGCGCTCCCACATCGGCATCACCAGGTCGGCCCTGCCGACCAGCGACGAGCACCGGCGTGTGCCGCTCATGGCCTCGTCGGCGAAGGCGTTCAGGTCGGGCAGCGCCCCGCGCAGCGGGATCAGGTTGGCGCCGGCGAAGCACAGCGACTCCTCGGCGCCGCGCAGCGTCCACAACTCCCCGCCGATCGAATTCGGGTCGATGCCGTGGTCGGCCACCCGCGCCGCGACCATGCAGGACCCGACGGGATCGTCTTCGAACACCCGCCAGACGGCGGCAGCGTCGCGCACCACGGACACCCGTCGCTCGCCGACAAGGCGGAAGATGGGCGGAGCCGACATTGGCGAACTCTCTTCTGATGCGAACTCGAAGACCAGTTGAGGCTCTAACCGGCCCCTATCAGCTTACGGTCACAATGGGCGAACCGCTCTGTGTTGTGCCCGGACCGTGATCGTCGTCCACGTCGATGCCCTGCTCGGCGGCGATCCGCATGGCCTCCTCGATCAGCGTCTCGACGATCTTCGCTTCGGGCACGGTCTTGATCACCTCGCCGCGAACGAAGATCTGCCCCTTGCC
>NZ_JAFAUS010000035.1 GCF_019243155.1 Mycobacterium sp. | reverse complement strand
CAGCAGGTATTCGCTCTCCTTGATCCGCGCGCGACCGTGCTGGCCGGGCGGGTAGGGACGCTTCTCGAAGGCCTGGTCGCCACCGACGAGGTCGGTGCGCAGACGGCGCGACTTGCGCGTGATGGGTCCGGTGTAACGAGCCATGATTCTATTTACCTAGACCCTTCTCCGCTTGGGGGGACGGCATCCGTTGTGCGGCTGCGGGGTGACGTCGGAGATCGCGCCGACCTCGAGGCCGGCGGCCTGCAGCGAGCGGATCGCGGTCTCTCGACCCGAGCCCGGGCCCTTCACGAACACATCGACCTTGCGCACGCCGTGCTCCTGCGCCTTGCGCGCGGCATTCTCAGCGGCCAGCTGAGCGGCGAACGGGGTCGACTTGCGCGATCCCTTGAAGCCGACGTGGCCCGACGACGCCCAGGCGATGACGTTGCCCTGCGGGTCGGTGATCGTCACGATCGTGTTGTTGAACGTGCTCTTGATGTGAGCGGCACCGTGCGGAATGTTCTTCTTTTCCCGCTTGCGCGTCTTGTGCTGCCCCTTCTTGGGGGCCGACGCTGCTGCCTTCTTGGCTGGTGGCATGGGCGGTTACCTGGCCTTCTTCTTGCCGGCGATGGTGCGCTTCGGGCCCTTGCGGGTGCGCGCATTGGTCTTGGTTCGCTGGCCGCGCACCGGCAGGCCGCGGCGGTGCCGCAGGCCCTGGTAGCAGCCGATCTCGATCTTGCGGCGGATGTCGGCCTGCACCTCACGGCGAAGGTCACCCTCGACCTTGATGTTGGCCTCGATGTAATCGCGCAAGTGGGTCAGCTGGTCATCCGTCAGGTCCCTGGTACGCAGGTCCTTGTCGATGCCCGTAGCTGCCAGAATCTCGTTGGAACGGGTACGGCCTACACCGAAGATGTAGGTCAGGGCGATCTCCATCCGCTTGTCGCGCGGCAGATCGACGCCCACTAGTCGAGCCATGGTGGCGTTTCCTCTTTTTCTAGGCGGAGGTCTTATCCCAGCCCGTTCCCTGCGCCAAATGATTCTGGCGGGGGCCCGGCCTCCGTCCGGGCGTGGATGAACGACCTATTCGTTCACTGGTGCTGGGAGGTCTGCATTCAGTTGTGCGGCAGCAGCGCGATCTGGGGTTAGCCCTGGCGCTGCTTGTGACGCGGATCGGAGCAGATCACCATGACCCGCCCATGCCGACGGATGACCCTGCACTTGTCGCAGATTGGCTTGACGCTCGGGTTCACCTTCACGGCTTTTCGATCCTGTTCTTCTACTCGTCGCTTGTTCGGTTCGGGCTTCTCGTTACTTGTAGCGGTACACGATGCGGCCCCGGGACAGGTCGTAGGGAGAAAGCTCCACCACCACCCGGTCCTCGGGCAGGATGCGGATGTAGTGCTGCCGCATCTTGCCGCTGATGTGGGCAAGCACCTTGTGTCCGTTCTCCAGCTCAATGCGGAACATCGCATTGGGCAGGGGCTCGACCACGCGGCCCTCGACCTCTATGGCACCGTCTTTCTTGGCCATAAGTTGTTAAAAATCCTCGTCGTTAGTTTCGTATCGCATTGCGCCCAGATCGGCGCAACATAGAACACCGACTTAGAACGTGAGCCGGTGACAGGAAATTCCTAGGGACTTGGCGCACAAATAGTCGGCGCGCATGACGCACCGTTGGTCCACGATACCTGGTGATGGGGCCTGACCCAAAATCGCTCTCAGAGGAAATGGGCCCGCTTTCACGACCTGCCACATGTGGCCTGACAAGGGCATACTTAACGCCGATGACGAATCCCGATTCCGGCGCCGCGGGCCCGTCCCGCAAGCCCGTGATGCTGACCGTAGACGATGATCCCTCGGTCTCCCGCGCGGTCGCCCGGGACCTGCGCCGTCACTATGGCGAGGACCATCGGATCGTGCGCGCGGAATCGGGCGCGGACGCGCTGGGCACCCTCAAAGAGCTCAAGCTGCGCGGCGAGACCGTCGCGGTGCTGATCGCCGATTACCGGATGCCGCAGATGAGCGGGATCGAATTCCTCGAACAGGCCATGGACCTCTATCCGGCGGCCCGGCGGGTGCTGCTGACCGCCTACGCGGACACGCACGCCGCCATCGACGCGATCAACGTCGTCGACCTCGACCACTACCTGCTCAAGCCGTGGGACCCGCCCGAGGAGAAGTTCTACCCCGTCATCGACGGGCTGCTGGACGCCTGGCGGGCCGCACCCGAGCATCCGATCCCGCACACCAAGGTGATCGGTCACCGCTGGTCGGCGCGGTCCTGGCAGGTGCGCGACTTCCTGGCCCGCAACGGCCTCTACTACACCTGGTTCATGTCCGACGAACCCGCCGGCGAGCGACTGCTGAACGCGGCCGGCGCCGATTGCCTGCGGCTGCCCGTCGTCATCACCGACAAGGGCGACCCCCTGATCGAACCCAGCGACGCCGAACTGGCCGACAAGTTGGGCCTGACGGTCAACCCGTCGCAGGAGTTCTACGACCTGATCGTCATCGGCGGTGGGCCCGCGGGCCTGGCCGCGGCGGTGTACGGCGCGTCCGAAGGCCTGCGCACGGTGCTGATCGAGCGCACCGCGACGGGCGGCCAGGCGGGACAGAGTTCTCGGATCGAGAACTATCTGGGATTCCCCGACGGGGTGTCGGGCGGGCAGCTGGCCGAGCGGGCGCGCAGGCAGGCCGAGAAGTTCGGTGCCGAGCTGATCACCGCCCGCACGGCCACGGCGCTGGAGATCAACGGGCCCAAGCGCACCGTGCGGTTCGCCGACGGGGGCTCGATCGACGCGCACTCCGTCATCCTGGCCACCGGCGTGGCCTACCGGAACCTCGACGCCGAGGGCTGCAACGAGCTGGCCGGCTGCGGCGTCTATTACGGGGCCGCGGTCTCGGTCGCGACGGAATGCGCGGACGAAGAGGTCTATATCGTCGGCGGGGCCAACTCGGCGGGTCAGGCCGCGATGTTTCTGTCCCGCAAGGCCAAGCAGGTGCACATCCTGGTGCGCGCCCCCTCGCTGGACGCGTCGATGTCCTACTACCTGATCCAGCAGATCGAGGCGACGCCGAACATCACCGTGCACACCTGCACCGAAGTGCAGAGCGTCGCCGGGGACGGCCACCTCGAAAAGCTGACCCTGCGAAACAACCGCACGGGCGACATCGACGACGTCACGTGCGCCCGGATGTTCATCTTCATCGGCGCGGCGCCGCGCACCGACTGGCTCGACGGCATCGTCGCCCGCGACGACCACGGCTTCATCCTCACCGGCCCGGACCTGCGCAACGTGTGCGGCTGGACGCTGGAACGCCCGCCGCACCATCTGGAGACGAGCGTTCCGGGGGTGTTCGCCACCGGGGACGTCCGCTCCGAGTCCGCCAAGCGCGTCGCGGCCGCGGTCGGCGAAGGGTCGATGGCCGTGATGCTGGTCCACCGCTACCTGGCCGAGAGTTAGGCAGCGCCATGACCGCCAACACGCCGTGTGAGCCCGACGAGCTGCGCAGCCTGTTCCTGTTCGAGGCCCTGACCGACGAGCAGCTTGCGGTGCTGTGCACCAACGGGTGCATCGAGAACTACCAACCCGGTCCCATCTGCGTCGAGGGCGAACCAGCGACCTGTTTCTACGTCCTGATCGAGGGCGAGCTGATGATGTCCAAGCTGTCCGGCGGCCAGGACATCGAAACCAACCGCACCTCGCAACGCGGCGTGTATTGCGGGGCGTGGCGGGCGTTCACCGGCGGGAACCAGAAGAGCTACGACGCCTCGGTGCACGTGACCAAGCCGTCGAGGTTCTTCGTCATGGACGCGCCGGTGTTCGCGCAGTTCATGAAGGACCAGTTCCCGATGGCCGTGCACCTGCTCGACGGGATCGCGGTGGGCACCGACCGGACCCGGCGGATCATCGACAACCGGGAGAAGCTGCTCGCGCTGGGCCGGCTGTCGGCCGGGCTGACCCATCAGCTCAACAACCCCGCCGCGGCCATCGCGCGGGCCGCCGACGAGCTGCGCGGCCGAATCTCGCGCATGCGTGGGAAATTGGCGATGCTCGCCGACGGCACAGTCAGCCCCGAGACGCTGAATGCCCTGGTGCTGTTGCAGGAGGCGGTCGCCGAGCAGGTCGCCAAGTCTGCGTCGCAGAACCTGACCCCGATCGAGACCTCCGACCGCGAGGACGCCGTCGGCGACTGGCTGGAGGCCCACGACATCAACGGCGGGTGGGACATCGCGCCGACATTCGTCGAAGGCGGCGTCGACACGGACTGGCTGGAGCGGATCGCCGCGACCGCCGAGGAATTGGATGCCTCGAGCACGTTGGAGGAAGCGATCCGCTGGATCAGCTACACCATCGAGAGCGAGCTTCTGATGAATCAGATTTCGGAAGCGAGCAAACGGATTTCGGCGTTGGTCGCCGACGCCAAACA
>NZ_JAFAUS010000002.1 GCF_019243155.1 Mycobacterium sp. | reverse complement strand
GAGCGCCCAGCGGCCGGGAGCGGACTCGTCGAAACGCGCTCCGTCACCGACCAAATCGCACACCGCCCGGTAGCCGTCGGCCACGATCGAGCGCACCGCGTCGGGGTCGCACAGGCCAGCGCCCGCGGTCACGGTGTCGGCGACGTGCGCCTCGACCGAGTCGTCGTTCTCCGGGTTTTCCGGCAGCGCGACGGCGATGCCGCCCTGAGCGTAGTGCGTCGCGGTCGCGCCGTGCGCCTGGTCGGCCTTGCTCAGGACGACGACGTTGCGCCCGGCGCGGTGTGCGGCCAGCGCGGCGGCCAGCCCGGCGACGCCGGTGCCGATGACGACGACGTCAGCGGTGTGAGTCCAGTTGGGACGGACGGTCATTCGCCACCGCCCGGCTGCCCGATCTCGATCATTCGCTGCACGCTGCGCCGGCCCAGCGCCGCGATCTGCGGGTCGACGTGCATCTCGTCCGCTCCCTCGACCAGGCAGCGCAGCAGGGCCGCGGGGGTGATCATCTTCATGTACTTGCAGGACGCACGGTCGTTGACGGCCTGGAAGTCGACTTTCGGTGCCGCCCGGCGCAGCTGGTGCAGCATGCCGACCTCGGTGGCGACCAGGACCTTGCGGGCCTGCGTCTGGTTGGCGGCGTCGAGCATTCCGCCGGTGGACAGGATCTTCACCCGCTCGGACGGGAATGCGCCCTCGCCGGCGAGGTACAACGCCGAAGTGGCGCAACCACATTCGGGGTGCACAAAGAGTTCCGCGTCGGGGTTGGCGCGGGCCTGCGCGGCCAGTTCGTCACCGTTGATCCCGGCGTGCACATGGCATTCCCCCGCCCACACGTGCAGGTTCTGCCGGCCGGTCATCCGGCGGACGTGGGCGCCCAGGAATTGGTCCGGGCAGAACAACACTTCCCGGTCGGGGTCGATGGACTCGACGACGTCGACCGCGTTGGACGATGTGCAGCAGATATCGGTGAGCGCTTTGACCGCCGCCGTGGTGTTGACGTAGGAGACGACGACGGCGTCGGGGTGCTCGTCCTTCCAGGCGCGCAGGTCCTCGGGGGTGATCGAGTCGGCCAACGAGCAGCCGGCCCGCTGGTCCGGGATGAGCACCGTCTTCTCGGGACTCAAGATCTTGGCGGTCTCGGCCATGAAGTGCACCCCGCAGAACACGATGGTGTCCTCGGGCGCCTCGGCGGCGATCCGCGACAGCGCCAGCGAATCCCCGACGTGGTCGGCCACGTCCTGGATCGCGGGCAGCTGATAGTTGTGCGCCAGCACCGTGGCGCCGCGCAGCTTCGCGAGCCTGCGAATCTCGCTCGCCCACTGCTCATCGGAGTCGACACCGGCGTAACCGGCGGGTGAATTCGTGATCTCGGCCATCATGCCTTCGGCGAGCGTGTCCATGCGATTTACAACCGTCACGGCGGCTCCTTTCAGCCCAGGAGGTTTTCGACTTATAATCGAAAACATGGCCCATGGTAGCACCGCACATGAAGTGCTCGCGGTCGTGTTCCAGGTTCGCCCGCCCACCGAACAGGTTACGAAGGGACCCCGAGCACAGAAACCGCAGCTAAACGTGCTGTTATGGCAGCGTGCCCAAGATCCGCAACGCGGCGCCTGGTCGCTGCCGGGCGGCCGGTTGCGCAATGACGAGGACATGACCACGTCGGTGCGGCGCCAGCTGGCGGAGAAGGTCGACCTGAAACAGCTGGCACATCTCGAGCAGCTGGCGGTGTTCTCGGACCCGCACCGGGTGCCGGGCGCCCGGGTGATCGCGTCCACCTTCCTGGGCCTGGTCCCCTCCCCCGCCAGCCCCGAGCTGCCGCCGGACACCCGCTGGCATCCGGTGAGCTGCCTGCCGCCGATGGCGTTCGATCACGGCCCGATGGTGGCCCACGCCCGCACCAGGCTGATCGCCAAGCTGTCCTACACCAACATCGGGTTTGCCTTGGCCCCAAGGGAATTCGTGCTCTCGACGCTGCGTGACATCTACGGGGCCGCGTTGGGCTACCAGGTTGACGCGACAAACCTGCAGCGCGTGCTGGTGCGCCGCGGGGTCATCAACCAGACCGGCACCATGGCGCAGTCCGGCCGCAGTGGCGGCCGTCCGGCTGCGCTCTACCGATTCACCGACACGCAGTTGCGGGTCACCGACGAGTTCGCTGCGCTCAAGCCCCCGGGGTCCCCTGGCCAGGTTTGACCGGTGTTGCGCGCACCCCGGCTAAGCTTGCGGGAAGCGCCGTCGGGTGAACCGACACCCTAGTGGCGCGTTCGACCTTTACGCGTGGGCGATAAGTCGCTCACAGTGCGGCGATTACGTTTTGGTTACCTGCCGTTCGTGCGCGACAATGCCGGATGGCCTAGGAGGGAGGCTCAATGACTGAGCTCGGCAACCTGGCAGGCACAAGTGGCGCGGAATGGATCGCCCGGCCGCCCCACGAGGAACTGCAGCACAAAGTTCGCCCGCTGCTGCCCCGCGACGACCCCTTCTACCAGCCGCCGCTGGGCTTCCAACACGCCGAGCCCGGCACCGTGCTGCGCTCCCGCGACGTCGAGCTGGCGTTCCTGGGCCTGATCCCGCAACCGGTCAAAGCCGTCCAGCTGCTCTACCGGACGATGGACATGAACGGCGAGCCCGAGGCTTCGGCGACGACGGTGATCGTCCCGGCCGATCTCGCCCCGCATCGTCCCTGCCCGCTGCTGTCCTACCAGTGCGCGATCGACGCCATGTCGTCGCGTTGCTTCCCGTCCTACGCGCTGCGGCGCCGGTCGAAGGCCATGGGGGCCATCAGCCAGCTCGAGCTTTTCCTGATCACCGCCGCCGTCGCCGAGGGCTGGGCCGTCTCGGTACCCGACCACGAAGGCCTGCGGGGCATGTGGGGCGCGCCGTTCGAGCCCGGCTACCGCGTGCTGGACGGCATCCGGGCCGCGCTGAACTCCGAGCGCCTCGGGCTGTCCCAGGAGGCCCCGATCGGGCTGTGGGGCTACTCCGGCGGCGGGCTGGCCAGCGCATGGGCGGCCGAGATGTGCGGTGACTACGCACCCGAGCTCGACATCGTCGGCGCGGTGCTGGGATCACCCGTCGGCGATCTGGGCAACACCTTCCGCAGGCTCAACGGCCGGTTGTTCGCGGGCCTGCCCGCGCTGGTGGTGGCCGCGCTGTCGCACGTCTACCCCGACCTCGACCGGGTGATCAAAGAGCACAGCAACGAGGAGGGGCGCGCCCTGCTCGAGTCGCTGGAGGACATGACGACCGTTGAGGCGGTCGTCCGCATGGCCGGCAAGAACATGGGCGACTTCCTCGACGAGCCGCTCGAGGCCATCCTGTCGACGCCCGAGGTGAAGTACGTCTTCGACAACATCAGGCTGGGCGCCGCGGTGCCGACACCGCCGGTGCTGATCGTGCAGGCCGTCCACGACTACCTGATCGACGTGCATGACATCGACGTTCTCGCCGACGCGTACTCCGCGGGCGGCGCCAAGGTCACCTATCACCGCGACGCGTTCAACGAGCACATGATGCTGCACCCGCTGTCGGCCCCGATGACGCTGCGGTGGCTGACGGACCGGTTCGAACACCGCCCGCTGACCGAGAACCTCGTCAGGACCACCTGGCCGACGATGTTCAATCCGATGACCTACGCCGGAATGGCCCGGCTGGCCAAGATCGCGGCCAAGGTCGTCACCGGGAGGAAGATTCCCCGCCGTCCGCTATGACACGGCCGGTTCCGCGGCGCCGCCGGATCCCACGGGCAGCGCGTCGGAACGACCATCGGCTGCCGGGCGGGCCCCGAGGTCATCACGCGGGTCCGCGGCCGCCCGCACGGAGTACACCAGCGCGGCGATCGCGGCGGGCCACAGCAGGGTCAACGCCACCTGTAGCGGCCCGTCCGAGAAGAACACCGGCGGCGCCTCGATGACGTACGCCACCGACGGCTTGCCCTGCAGCGGCACCGCATCGAAGTTCAGCGCGCCGTAGGCCAGCCGGACCAGCACCGCCCCCACCGCCGAGGCGATGGCGGCCACCGTCACCATCCCGGCCGACAGCGCGATGACCATCCCCGGCCCACGGTGCGCGCGCCACTGCCACGCCAACACCGCGGCCACCACGGCCAGCGCGGTCAACAGACCCAACATCAGGCACGGCGCGTCGAAGAAGTGCCCGGATTCGCTGCCCAGATAGTCGTGCACCCGCTCGCCCGCGCGGGTGATCGCCACCACCGCGTGGATGGGCGGGGCGATCCACGCCCACAGCCCGCCGATCAGCAGTCCGACCACCGCCGTCCCGAGCACGGCGACGGCGGCCCTACGCAGTCGCGACCTGCGGGGGACGCGCGTCGGCTCGGGCGTCTGCGGCAAGGGGTGCTCGGTCACCGTTGTGCCTCCAGGTCGGCGGAGTCCACCTCGCCGTGTCGGGAGCATTTCGCCCGCCAGCCGTCGGGACGGACCTGCACCACCATCCGCCGCCCGCACGCCGCGCAGTATCGGGGTGGTTCAAGACCCAGCTGGGCCGCTGTCGGCATCGCGGTGCCCCCCAATTCGCCGGTGTAGACGTTGTAAATACCGGCGCTGACCGGAGCGCCCAGCTCCCGATCCACGAGCTTCCCGGCCCCAGTCACTACCGCCCCGGCCTACAAGCTGGCATTGAGCGCTTTGATCGGCATCTGCAGATCGTCGAGCAGCTCGAGGTCGGATTCGGCCGGGCGGCCGAGGGTGGTCAGGTAGTTCCCGACGATGACGGCGTTGATACCGCCCAGGATGCCCTTTTTGGCGCCCAAATCACCCAGGGTGATCTCGCGGCCGCCGGCAAAGCGCAGCATGGTCCGCGGCAGCGCCAGGCGGAAGGCCGCCACCGACTTCAGCGCCTCGGAGACCGGCATCACCTCGAGGTCGCCGAACGGCGTGCCCGGGCGCGGGTTGAGGAAGTTCAGCGGCACCTCGTCTGGGCCGAGCTCGGCCAGTTCGGCGGCGAACTCGGCGCGCTGCTCGAGGGTCTCGCCCATGCCCAGGATGCCGCCGCAGCACACCTCCATGCCGGCGTCACGCACCATCGACAATGTCTGCCAGCGCTCTTCCCAGGTATGGGTGGTCACGACGTTGGTGAAGAACGAGCGGGCGGTCTCCAGGTTGTGGTTGTAGCGGTGCACGCCCATCTCCGAGAGCCGCTCCACCTGCTCGGCCGTCAGCATTCCCAGCGAACAGGCGACGTTGATCTCGACTTCGTTGCGGATCGCTTCGATGCCGGCCGCGACCTGGGCCATCAACCGCTCGTCGGGGCCGCGGACGGCGGCCACGATGCAGAACTCGGTGGCCCCGGACTTGGCGGTCTGCTTGGCCGCCTCGACCAGGCTGGGGATGTCCAGCCGGGCGCTGCGCACCGGGGAGGCGAACAGCCCGGACTGCGAACAGAAGTGGCAGTCTTCCGGGCAGCCGCCGGTTTTCAGGCTGATGATGCCCTCGACCTCGACCTCGGGGCCGCACCAGCGCATCCGCACCTCGTGGGCCAGCGCCAGCAGGTCGTCGAGCCGGTCGTCGGGCAGCTGCAGCACCTGCAGCACCTGGTCCCGGGTCAGTCCCTCGCCGCGCTCCAGGACCTGCTGCCGGGCCACAGCCAACACGTCAAGCGTGTCGTCATTGTCGGCATCGGTCGTCGGTCGGATTGGCGCTTGCGTCACGCGGTACTCCCCTGCGTCTTTGGTCGGTTGCTGCGAGTTGTCCTACCCGTCGCAACCGTCTGCCACCCGATCGTGGCAGCCTGAGGTAAATGGTGTTCAAAGTAGGGTAACGGTGCGCCGGGGGTGACTAGATGACTGGCCCGCACGTTGAATACGTGGCCCATCACTGGATCTTGTTGGCGGCGCCGGCCTTCTTGCCGGCGATCGTCGTCGTCGGCGTTGTGCTCTACGTGGCGCTGCGCGATCGCCGTTCCCACGGAAAGTCGGACGAAGCCGCGCGCCGCAGCAATGCGCCTGATCAAGACGGTGATTGACTTAGCCCCGATCCGGGCATTCCGCTTGCTGCGAGGTGGATCACAATTTTCAGCGGTCTGGCGTTGAAAGGGTTTGACGATGAACTCGACGGAAGTGACGTTCGTTGCCGAGGCTCCGGCTCGCGGAGCCGGGCTGAATCAGGTGATCGGGTTGTCGGTCGCCGCGATGGTGATAACACTGGTGATGCTGTGGGTGGGTTACGCGCACCGCAGCCATCGCATCCACTGGTTGAGCCGGATCGCGGACAAGCTCGGGGAGAAGTTCCATCGCCCTGCCTGGGTGGCTTTGCCGGTGATGATCTTCACGACGTCGATCATCTGCGCCCTGTTCGGCTTCATCTGGGATGTCAGCTGGCACATCGGCAATGGGCGTGACCCCGGCCCGTTGGCCAACCCGGCGCACTACTTCATCATCATCGGGCTGTTCGGAGTGTTCCTCGGCGGCATGACGGCGGTCGTGCTGCCGTTCGACAAGCCGGGTCCCGCCGCGGTGCGCATCACCAAGAACTGGTACGCACCGGTGGGCGGCGTGCTGATGGCCGGCTGCGGGCTGTACGCGATGATCGGGTTCCCACTCGACGACATCTGGCACCGGATCTTCGGGCAGGACGTAACCCTTTGGGGCCCAACGCATTTGATGATGATCGGTGGCGCGTGCTTTTCTCTGTTCGCGGTGCTGATGCTGGAGCGCGAAGGCGAACAGGAGCAGGCCGAGGAAGTCGCGCACGGCGCGTTCATCACGTTCCTGCGTTACCTGTCCTTCGGCGGGATGTTCATCGGCCTGTCGGTCTATCAGATCGAGTACGACTTCGGCGTCGAGCAGTTCCGGCTCGTGCTGCAGCCGATGATGATCGCCGCCGCCTCGGCGCTGGCCGCGGTCGCCGCCCGCATCACGATGGGTCGCGGAGCCGCGATCATCTCGGCGGTGTTCGCCATCGCGCTGCGCGGCGGCGTCGCATTGCTGGTCGGCCCCATCCTGGGGGCGCCGATCAACTGGTTCCCGCTGTATCTGGGCGCCGCACTGGTGGTCGAACTCGTCGCGCTGACGCCGTTGTTGAAGCGACCCGTCGCCTTCGGCGCGGTGGCCGGCCTCGCCGTGGGGACCGTCGGACTGTGGCTGGAATCCCTCTGGATCGCGACCGTCTACCACTACCCCTGGCCCGCCAAGATGTGGCCGGAAGCGCTGGCGATGTCCGTGCCGGTGGCCGTGCTGATGGGGGCGTGCGGAGCGTTGTTCGGGATGGTGCTCACGGGGCAGCGCCTTCCCGGCCGCCGGGTCGGCATCGCCGTCGTCACGCTGACCGTGCTGGTGATCGGCGGAGCGGTGGCCAACGGCCTGCACATCGTGGTGCCAGGCAAGGACACCGCCTACATCACGTTGACCGAACAGCCCAGCGCGCCCGGGCAGCGCATGGTGTCGGCCGACGTGTTGCTGTCCCGGCCCGACCTGGTCAGCCAACAGCCGGACTGGGTGACGATCCTCTCGTGGCAAGGCCGGATGAACAACCAGCGGGGTTTGGTGATCGACAAGCTCGAACGGGTCGCCCCCGGGCACTACCGCTCGACCCAGCCGGTCCCGGTGTGGGGGACGTGGAAGACGCTGCTGCGGATCCAGGACGGCTACACGATGACCGGTGTGCCGATCTACGAGCCGGCCGATGACGCGATTCCGGCGCCCGAGGTGCCCGCACAGGCGTCGAGCACGCGACCGTTCGTGCAGGAGGTCACGATCCTGCAGCGCGAACGCGACCAGAACGCGCCGGCCTGGTTGTTCACCGCCGGCTCGATCGTGGTGTTGTTCCTGACGCTGATGGTCATCGCCGCTCTTACGTGGGGCGCGGGCCGCCTCAACGGCGCCGATGATGCGCCGGATCGGATCGAGGAGAAGCAGCCCCTCCCCAGGGCGGCGTGAACTCATGAGACTTCGCGACACCGTCATTCTCGCGTGGGTGGCGGCGCTGAGCTGCGGCCTGATCGCCTGCAGCAAGCCGGGAAACCAGCCCACGAGTGCGGCCCCGGTCGTCGACGTCACCATCACCAAGGGCCAGGTGACGCCGACCAACGCCACGCTGCAGGCCAAGGTGCACCAGCAGATCACCTTCCACGTCACCAGCGACGCCACCGACGAGTTGCATGTGCACTCGACGCCCGACCACAAATTCGAAATCGCCGCGGCGCCCAATCAGACGTTTCAGTTCAGCGTTGACGTCCCCGGCAACGTGGAAGTAGAGCTGCATCACCTGGACCGGACGGTGGCGACCATCCAAGTGCAGCCGTGACGGCCGGCCCCGCGACCGTGATCCTCGCGCACGGTCTCGGCGGGTCGGGCGATCTTCCGGTTCCGTATGCCTACGCGATGGTCGGTGCGGCATGGGCGCTGACGTTCACCTTCGCCCTGGTCGCGTTCGCGTGGCGGCGGCCGCGGTTTGATCCGCTCAAGCCCGGTCGTCCGTTGCCTGCGGCTGTGACCACGATGGTCGACGCGCGCGCGACCCGGTGGACGGCGGCCGGGCTGGCTTTGCTCTTCACAGTGTGGGTGGTGCTGGCCGGGGTGTTGGGTCCCCACAACCAGTCGAACGCGCTTCTCGGCGTCTTCTATGTGCTGCTGTGGGTCGGACTGGTCGCTGCCTCGCTGGCGTTCGGGCCGGTGTGGCAGGCGATCTCACCGATGCGCACCGTGTACCTGGTGTTGCGGCGGATGACGCCGAGGCGACTGGGCCGGGCACGGGTGGCCTATCCCGCGAGCTGGGGCTACCGCCCGGCCGCGGCAGGGCTGTTCGCGTTCGTCTGGCTCGAGCTGGCCAGCCCGGACTCGGCATCGCTGCCCTTGGTCAGATCGTGGCTGCTGGTCTACGCCGTGCTGATGCTGGGTGGGGCGTGGCTGTGCGGGCAGCGCTGGCTGGCCCGGGCCGACCCCTTCGGCGTGTACAGCATGGCGGTGTCGCGCCTGTCCCCGTTCCGGCGCAACCACCAGACGCGACGGATCGTGGTGGGAAACCCGCTCGACCACCTGCCCTCGTTGCCGGTGCGGCCGGGCATCGTCGTGCTGTTGGCGGTGCTGCTCGGGTCGACGGCGTTCGACAGCTTCTCGTCCTCACCGACCTGGCGCGCCTTCAGCGACCGGGTCTCGCGTGGCTTCGGCATGCCGGCGACGGCGTCGTCATCGGTGTTGCGAACGATCGGGCTGATCATCTTCATTTGCGTTGTGGCGCTGACGTTTTCGCTGGCCGCGCGGGCGACCGGGGGCGTCGACGCCGAGCAACGCCGGGCGCTGCCCGGCCAGATGGCGCACTCGCTGATCCCGATCGTGGTGGGCTACATCTTCGCGCACTACCTGTCGTATCTGGTGGAGCGCGGGCAGCAGGCCGTCTTCGCGCTGGCCGATCCGTTCGGCCACGGCTGGAACCTGCTCGGGTTGGCGCACCTGCATGTCGCCTACGTGCTGTCCACCCATCCGCCGGTGCTGGCCGGTGTCAAGGTGACCTGCGTGGTGACCGGGCACATCGTCGCCGTGATCGCGGCCCACGACAGGGCCCTGCGGCTGCTGCCGGCCGGCCATCAACTCACCGGCCAGCTGACCATGATGCTGGTGATGGTCGGCTACACGTTCACCGGCTTATATCTGTTGTTCGGTGGGTAGGTTTCAGACCATGGCCAAGCCGAGGGCGCGCGTCGTGCTCGACAGATGAGCGCGCACGGCCTCCCGGGCCTTCTCGAGGTCGCCGTCGCGCAGCGCGTCGGCGATGACGCGATGTTCGTCCATGATCGTCGTCATGCGCTGCGGGTCGCGTGTCATCGAGTCGCCGATCATCCGCATCTGCCGGTCGCGCAGCGACGAGTAGAAGTCGGACAGCATCCGGTTTCCGGATTCCTCCAGGGTGACCAGGTGGAAGGTGCGGTCGGCCTCGAGAAAGTCCTGCCAGTCGGATTTCGCGGCGGCGTCGTGCTGGCGCCGCAGCTCCGCCGCCAGCCGCTCGAAGACGGCCGCGCACGCCGCCGGACCTCGGCCGATCACCTTGTCGGCCGCAAACTGCTCGAGCACCAGCCGGGCCTCCAGGACCGACCTGGCCTCTTCGGACGAGACCGGTACGACGAGGGCGCCCCGCTGCGGATACAGCCTGAGCAGCCCTTCGGCCTCCAGCCGCAGGAAGGCTTCGCGCACCGGGGTTCGCGACATGCCCAACGCCGACGCGACCTCCCCCTCGCTGATCAACTCCCCGCCGGGAAACGCGCCGGTCAGCACCTGGCGCTTCACGTAGTCCAGGGCGCGGTCCTTGGCCGCGGGGCGGCCACCGCTGGGCTTCGTCGCCACGGCACCTCCTTGCAGCGCAGTCGTATCTCACTCGTGTTCATGACAGTACACACCGATTGCAACTGAGATACAAGATGGATACTATATAGGCACAAGCTTGGAAGGGAGCTCTGCAATGTCCATCACCGACTCCAACCGATCACTGGCCGCCACTTTCGATCCGACGATTCCGGCGCCGATGACCAATGTGGCCGAGTACGGGTTCGAAGGGCGATTCGTCGACTGGGCCGATGACGCGCGCTACTTCGAGTACTCCAAGGCCGCCAACCCGATCGGCTCGGGGCACGCGCCGATGGTTCCGATCAGGCAATTCGGTCCCGAGATGTACCTGGACCAGCCAACGGGAGTGATTCCGCTGGACCTGTCCAGGGAGCTGGGCATCAACGCCGGCGAGGCGACCAGCCCGGCCCTGTTGGCCAACTTCCTGCGCGTCCGCGCCGGCGAGCAGATCGACACCAGCCCGAACGCGACGTCGCAGCTGTACTACGTGCTCTGCGGGCGGGGCTTCGCGGCGGTGAACGGGCGGCTGGTCAAGTTCGAGAAGGGCGACTTCCTGACGCTGCCAGCGGGTTCCCACTCGGTGTTCTACGCCGACGCCGAGACCGCCATGTACTGGGTGCACGACGAGCCGCTGCTGCGCTACCTGGGCGTCCAGGCGAACGAGCCGAGGTTCGCGGCCACCAAGTTCGCCCGCGCCGACGCCGTGGCCAAACTGGAGGAAATCGCCAACCAGCCCGGCGCGAACGACAAGAGCCGGGTCAGCGTGCTGCTGGCCAACGCCAACCAGGAGCAGTCGCTGACCATTACCCACGTCCTATGGGCCATGTTCGGGGTGCTGCCGGCGGGCCAGCAGCAGCGTCCACACCGGCATCAGTCGGTCGCGCTGGACCTGATCCTCGACGCGCCGCCCAGCGGCTGCTATTCGCTGTTGGGCACCCGCCTCGACGAGCGCGGTGACATCGTCGACCCGATCCGGGTGGACTGGCAGGCCGGTGGCGCGTTCACCACGCCCCCGGGCATGTGGCACGCCCACGTCAACGAGACCGACCAGCCCGCCCACCTGATCCCCGTCCAGGACGCGGGCCTGCAGACCTACCTGCGCAGCCTCGACATCAAGTTCACACAGCGCCGCGACCTCGTCGCGGGCTGACCCGGGGTCAGCCGAGCGGGTACTCGACCCGCTCGTCGCCGTCCCAGCGGCGCAGCCCGGCGAAGCGGCCGTCGATTTGCGACGGCCGCGCGGCGATGGTGACGGCCCGGCCCAGGTGGGCGTCGTCGACCCGGCGGGCCACCGTGACATGGGCGGTCCACTGGCCGGGCAGGCTGTTGGCCATCGGCTCGGGCAGCAGGTGATTCGCGCACAAGCGGTGCACCTCGGCGTGCAGATCGAGCAGCTCGCGCGACGGCACCACCAGCCGGGTGAGCACGACAT
>NZ_JAFAUS010000275.1 GCF_019243155.1 Mycobacterium sp. | reverse complement strand
GGTGAAGAAGGGCAAGTAATCGCGGTGGGCAACAGCGGGCCGTTGGCCGGGGTGCGGGTGATCGAACTCGGCGGGATCGGACCGGGCCCGCACACCGGAATGGTGCTGGCCGACTTGGGAGCTGACGTGGTGCGGGTGCGCCGGCCGGGGGGCCTGCAAATGCCGGCCGAGGACCGCGATCTGCTGCATCGCGGTAAGCGGATTGTCGACCTGGACGTCAAGACACAGCGCCAGGCGCTGCTGGAGTTGGCCGCCAAAGCCGACGTGCTACTGGACTGCTTCCGGCCCGGCACTTGCGAGCGACTCGGCATCGGTCCCGACGACTGCGCCGCGGTCAACCCGCGGCTGATCTTCGCGCGGATCACCGGGTGGGGTCAGGACGGACCGCTCGCGCAGACGGCCGGCCACGACATCAACTACCTGTCGCAGACCGGTGCCCTGTCCGCGCTCGGCTACGCCGACCGACCGCCGATGCCACCGCTGAACCTGGTCGCCGATTTCGGGGGCGGTTCGATGCTCGCCCTGCTGGGCATCGCGGTCGCGCTCTTCGAGCGGGAACGTTCGGGCAAGGGTCAGGTCGTCGACGCGGCGATGGTGGACGGGGTCAGCGTGCTGGCCCAGATGATGTGGACGATGAAATCGACTGGGGCGCTGCGGGATCGGCGTGAGTCGTTTCTGCTCGACGGCGGCGCGCCGTTCTACCGCTGCTACGAGACCTCCGACGGCAAATACCTGGCCGTCGGTGCGATCGAGCCGCAATTCTTCGCCGCACTGCTCGACGGCCTGGGCCTGACGCCCGATGACGTGCCCGGCCAACTCGACAGAGATTCCTACCCGCGGATGCGCGACATCTTCGAGAAGCGGTTCGCCAGCCGGAGCCGCGACGAATGGGCGCGGGTCTTCGTCGGCACCGACGCTTGCGTCACCCCGGTGCTGACGTGGAGCGAGGCCGCCACCGACGAGCATCTGACGGCGCGGTCGACGGTGATCACCGCGCACGGGGCCGAACAGGCCGCGCCGGCGCCGCGCTTCGCGCGCACGCCGGCCGGACCCGTCGGGGCGCCGCCGCAGACGACGACATCGCTTGACGAAATCGGCTGGTAAGTAACGATCAGCGCGAAATCCAACCACTTGGAGAGCACCGGCGTTAGGTTGTTCTGCAGTGGCCGTAAAAGCATCGCGAGAATTTATCGTCGACGCGCCGCCAGAGGTGGTCATGGAGGCGCTGACAGATGTCGGTGTCCTGTCATCGTGGTCGCCGCTACACAAACACATCGAAGTGATCGACCGATTCCCCGACGGGCGACCCCACCACGTCAAGACCACCATCAGGATCCTGGGTCTCGTCGATAACGAGATCCTCGAATATCACTGGGGCCCCGACTGGGTGGTGTACGACGCCAAAGGGACCGCGCAGCAGCACGGCCAGCATGTCGAGTACAACCTGAAACCCGAGGGCGTCGACCAGACGCGCGTGCGGTTCGACCTCACCGTCGAACCGGCGGGGCCCATTCCGGCTTTCGTCGTCAAGCGGGCCGCCGAAAAGGTTCTCGACGCTTCGATGAAAGGGCTGACCGAACTGGTCGCGGGGCGCCCGGATTCGGGCCAGCCAAAGTAATTGCCGCTATTCCCGGCCCTAATGGATCGCGATTGCTAATTTTGTAGCAGTGGCCGTTCAAGCGACGTCGGAAATTCTCATCGACGCGCCTCCGGAAATCATCATGGAGGCGCTCGCCGACATGGACGCGGTGCCATCATGGTCATCGGTGCACAAGCGCGTCCAGGTCGTCGACAAACATGCCGACGGGCTGCCGCACCACGTGAAAGTCACCATTTCAGTGACTGGCATCCACGACACGGAATTGCTCGAATATCACTGGGGGCCGGACTGGATGGTGTGGGACGCCGCCAAGACCGCCCAGCAGCACGGCCAGCACGGCGAGTACAACCTGAGCCGCGAGACCGCCGAAAGGACCAGGGTGCGGTTTTCGATCACCGTCGAACCGTGGGCGCCGTTACCCGAGTTCTGGGTGAACCGGGCTCGCAAGAAGATCCTTCACGCCGCCCTCGAAGGGCTGCGAAAGCGCGTGATGGAGGGCTTTGGCCCTCTTTAAGGCCCGCTCACGAAGCCGGCTGATCGCGCAGTGCGCCCAGCCGCTTGATGGCTTCATCGAGGGTGTCGTCGCGTTTGCAGAAAGTGAAGCGCACCAAGTGATTCCACAGGTCGGCGTGCGCGGCCTCCCGATCGCAGAACGCCGACATGGGGATCGCCGCCACCCCGACCTTTTCCGGTAGCGCCGCGCAGAACGCGGTGCTGTCGTCGTAGCCCAACGGCCGGGGGTCCGCGCACAGGAAGTAACTGCCGGCACTGTCGTGTACCTCGAAGCCGATGTCGATCAGTCCGGCGGCCAGCCGGTCGCGCCGGGCCTGCAGTGAGCGGCGAAGGTCGGCCACCCACGCGTCCTCGGTGTCCAGCGCAAGAGCCACCGCGGGCTGAAACGGCGCGCCCCCGACGTAGCTCAAATATTGTTTTGCCGCCCGCAATCCGGCGATGAGTTGCGCTGGGCCACAAGCCCATCCGATCTTCCAGCCGGTGCAGTTGAACATCTTGGCCGCGCTGGAGATGGTGATCGTCCGCTCGGCCATGCCGTCGAAGCCGGCCAACGGCAGATGCCGGTGCCCACTGGGGGAGGAGTAGACCAGGTGCTCGTACACCTCGTCGGTGATCACCAGCAGGTCGGCCTCGACCGCGACTTCCGCGATGGCCGCCAACTCGGCCGCGCTCAGCACTTTGCCAGTCGGGTTGTGCGGTGAGTTGACGATCAGCGCGCGAGTCGCCGGCGTCACCGCCTTGCGCAATGCATCGGTGTCCAGAGCGAAGCCGCGGCCGTCGGCGACCAAGGGCACGGCGACCCGCCGCGTGCCTGCCATCGCGACCACCGGAGAGTAGGAGTCGTAGAACGGCTCGATGAGCAGGACCTCCGAGCCCGGCTCGACCAGGCCGATCACCGCGGCAGCGATGGCCTCGGTCGCTCCGACAGTCACCAGCACCTCGGTGTCCGGGTCGTACGTGATGCCGTAGTGGCGCTGACGCTGTGCGGCGATTGCGTGCCGCAGCGGCGCGATCCCGATTCCGGGCGGGTACTGGTTGGCGCCCTCGGCGATGGCGTCCTGGGCGGCCTTCAGCATTGCCGGCGGCCCGTCCTCGTCGGGAAATCCCTGGCCGAGGTTCACGGCTCCGATTCGCGCGGCCAGCGCCGACATTTCGGCGAACACCGTGGTCGCGTAGGGGCGCAGTCGCGACACCGTCATGGTCGTCGAGCTTAGGCGGGCGCCCGCGCCGAGCGTGACCGCAGAGCCACGCTGGGCGCCGACTGTCACCGCGGCCTCACGCTCGGGGCTCTGACCAGCGGGATTCGGCCCAACCAACAGGTTGGACGGGCGTTTTGTTAGGGTCGTGTCATCGGACCTACTCTGTAGGCGGACCCGAATCCCCATTTGCGAACAGGAAGTCGACATGTCCGAAGAAGCCTTCATCTATGAGGCCATCCGCACTCCACGCGGCAAGCAGCGCAACGGATCGCTGAACGAAGTCAAGCCGGTGAACCTGGTCGTCGGCCTGGTCGACGAGCTCCGCAGGCGTAACCCCGACCTGGACGAGAACCTGATCAGCGACCTGATCCTCGGCGTCGTCTCGCCGGTCGGTGACCAGGGCGGCGACATCGCCCGCACCGCGGCCCTGGTGGCCGGCCTGCCCGAGACCACCGGCGGCGTGCAGCTCAACCGGTTCTGCGCCTCGGGCCTGGAAGCCGTCAACACCGCCGCACAGAAGGTGCGCTCCGGCTGGGACGACCTGGTGCTGGCGGGCGGCGTCGAGTCGATGAGCCGCGTCCCGATGGGTTCCGACGGCGGCGCGTGGGCGACCGACCCCGAGACCAACTACCGGATCGGCTTCGTGCCGCAGGGCATCGGCGCCGACCTGATCGCCACCATCGAAGGCTTCTCCCGTGACGACGTCGACGCCTACGCGCTGCGCAGCCAGCAGAAGGCGGCCGAGGCCTGGTCGGGCGGCTATTTCGCGAAGTCGGTCATTCCCGTGCGCGACCAGAACGGCCTGGTGATCCTCGACCACGACGAGCACATGCGCCCCGACACCACGCTGGAAGGCCTGGGCAAGCTCAAGACCGCGTTCGACGGCATCGGCGAGATGGGCGGCTTCGACGACGTGGCGCTGCAGAAGTACCACGCGGTCGAAAAGATCAACCACGTCCACACGGGCGGCAACAGCTCGGGCATCGTCGACGGCGCCGCGCTGGTGCTGGTCGGCTCGGAAGCTGCCGGCAAGTCGCAGGGCCTGACGCCGCGGGCGCGCATCGTGGCCACCGCCACCAGCGGTGCGGACCCGGTCATCATGCTGACCGGCCCGACGCCGGCGACTCGCAAGGTGCTCGACCGCGCGGGCCTGACCGTCGATGACATCGACCTGTTCGAGCTGAACGAGGCGTTCGCGTCGGTGGTGCTGAAGTTCCAGAAGGACCTCAACATCCCGGACGAGAAGCTGAACGTCAACGGTGGCGCCATCGCGATGGGCCACCCGCTGGGCGCCACCGGCGCCATGATCACCGGCACCATGGTCGACGAGCTCGAGCGCCGCAACGCGCGCCGCGCGCTGGTCACCCTGTGCATCGGCGGCGGCATGGGTGTCGCCACCATCATCGAGAGGGTTTAAGGCCATGGCAGAGAACACCATCCAGTGGGACAAGGACGCCGACGGCATCGTCACGCTGACGCTCGACGACCCCACCGGGTCGGCCAACGTGATGAACGAGCACTACGCCGAGTCGATGCACAACGCGGTGGAAAAGCTTGTCGCCGAGAAGGGTTCGATCACCGGTGTCGTCATCACCAGCGCGAAGAAGACCTTCTTCGCCGGCGGTGACCTGAAGGCCATGATCAACCTGGGTCCGGAGAACGCCGGTGAGGCGTTCGACACGGTCGAGTCCGTCAAGCGCGACCTGCGCGCCCTGGAGACGCTGGGCAAGCCGGTGGTGGCCGCCATCAACGGCGCCGCGCTCGGCGGTGGCCTCGAAATCGCGCTCGCCTGTCACCACCGGATCGCCGCCGACGTCAAGGGACTCGTCGTCGGTCTGCCCGAGGTGACGCTGGGCCTGCTGCCGGGCGGCGGCGGGGTCACCCGCACCGTGCGGATGTTCGGCATCCAGAACGCGTTCATGAACATCCTGTCGCAGGGCACCCGCTTCAAGCCCGACAAGGCCAAGGAGATGGGGCTTCTCGACGAGCTTGTCGGCTCGGTCGACGAGTTGGTGCCGAGCGCGAAGGCTTGGATCAAGGCCAACCCCGACTCGCACGAGCAGCCGTGGGACAAGAAGGGCTACAAGATGCCCGGCGGCACCCCGTCCAGCCCCGCGCTGGCCGGCATCCTGCCGTCGTTCCCCGCACTGCTGAAGAAGCAGCTCAAGGGCGCACCGATGCCGGCGCCGCGGGCCATCCTGGACGCGGCCGTCGAGGGCGCGCAGGTGGACTTCGACACCGCCAGCCGCATCGAGAGTCGGTACTTCACCCAACTGGTCACCGGCCAGGTCGCCAAGAACATGATCCAGGCGTTCTTCTTCGACCTGCAGCACATCAACGGTGGCGGTTCGCGGCCGGACGGCATCGAGCCGGTCAAGATCAACAAGATCGGTGTGCTGGGCGCGGGCATGATGGGCGCGGGCATCGCCTACGTCTCGGCCAAGGCCGGCTACGACGTGGTGCTCAAGGACGTCAGCATCGAGGCCGCCGAAAAGGGCAAGAATTACTCGGAAAAGCTTGAGGCCAAGGCGCTTCAGCGTGGCAAGACCACCGAGGAGAAGTCCAAGGCGCTGCTGGACCGCATCACGCCGGCCGCCGATCCCGAAGCTTTCAAGGGCGTCGACTTCGTGATCGAGGCCGTCTTCGAGAACCAGGACCTCAAGCACAAGGTGTTTCAGGAGATCGAGGACATCGTCGAACCCAACGCGCTGCTGGGGTCGAACACCTCGACGCTGCCGATCACCGGTCTGGCAACCGGCGTGAAGCGGCAGGAGGACTTCATCGGGATCCACTTCTTCTCCCCGGTCGACAAGATGCCGCTGGTCGAAATCATCAAGGGCGAGAAGACATCTGACGAGGCGCTGGCCCGCGTGTTCGACTACACGCTGGCCATCGGCAAGACCCCGATCGTGGTCAACGACAGCCGCGGCTTCTTCACCAGCCGTGTCATCGGCACCTTCGTGAACGAGGCGCTGGCGATGCTGGGTGAGGGCGTGGAGCCCGCCAGCGTCGAGCACGCCGGTTCGCAGGCCGGCTACCCGGCGCCGCCGCTGCAGCTGTCCGACGAGCTCAACCTCGAGCTCATGCACAAGATCGCCACCGCGAGCCGCAAGGGCATCGAGGATGCGGGCGGCACGTACGAGCCGCACCCGGCCGAGGCCGTCGTCGAGAAGATGATCGAGCTCGGCAGGCCGTCGCGATTGAAGGGAGCCGGCTTCTACGAGTACGAGGACGGCAAACGCACCCGCCTGTGGCCGGGCCTGCGGGAGGCGTTCAAGTCGGGCAGCGCGGAAATTCCGTTGCAGGACATGATCGATCGGATGCTGTTCGCTGAGGCGCTGGAAACTCAGAAGTGCCTCGACGAGAACGTGCTGATGTCGACGGCCGACGCCAACATCGGGTCGATCATGGGCATCGGGTTCCCGCCCTACACCGGCGGTAGCGCGCAGTTCATCGTCGGTTACTCCGGTGCGGGCGGCATCGGCAAGGAAGCCTTCGTGGCGCGGGCTCG
>NZ_JAFAUS010000039.1 GCF_019243155.1 Mycobacterium sp. | reverse complement strand
TGCGGGAACCGGCCCGCCGTTGGTGCTGCTCCACACGGTCCGCACCCAGCTGGACTACTTTCAGCGCGCAGTGCCCGCGCTTTGGGACGAATTCACTGTCTACGCACTGGATTTTCCCGGCATGGGTTGGTCGGACATTGTCCCCGGTGCCCAACACGACGAACTGGAATTGCACGCTGCGGTCACTGAATTCGTCAAAACGCTCGGGCTGCGCGACGTCACGTTGGTTGGTGAGTCGATGGGGGCGGCGACCGCGTTGCTGGCCTCCATTGAACTGAAAGACAACGTGCGCAGGGTGATCGCCTTCAACCCGAACGACTACCCGGGCGGGCTGGAACGGGGCAACTGGTTTGCCCGCCTGATTGGAACCGGCGTCCGCAGCACCGGCTTCGGATCGATCGTCACGCGGTTGGAGACCCGCGTCATCCTTCGGACCGTGCTGCGTGGCGGCTTCGTCGACCCCAGCGCATTGCCTAAAGACTTCTTGAGCGAGCTACGGCGAAGTGGCCGCAGGCGCGGCTACCCGGCGGTGAACCGGGCAATCATGCGCAGCCTGAAAGGGTTCGTCAGTGCGCGCGATCGTTACGCGCGGGTGAACGTGCCGGTAACTCTGGCCTATTCCGAACGGGATTGGTCGCGCGTAGCCGAACGGGAACAGATTGCCCGCCGACTCGGCACCGAAGCCATCACGATAACTGACACGGGCCACTTTTCGGCGTTGGAGCGCCCGGCGGAGATGATTCGCATCATCCGGCAAAACAGCCCGCAGACATAACACGGCCGCGCGGCGGCCGACGACGCATCACCGCCACCTGACGGCGGTTCTCGCACTCGGACTGCTCACTACGGTGCCGTTGGCGGTCTGCCGGCTACTGTGCGCTGCGGTTTAAGAACTTCAGATCGCTGGCAACACGCGGGCAAGCATGGTGAAGTGGTATCGCCCGACTACTCCGACAGTGAGGATTCGCTGTGCTGGGTCTGCCAGAGAAAGTGCGTGCCTGCCTGTTCGACATGGATGGTGTGCTCACCGACACGGCGAGCGTGCACACCAAGGCATGGAAAGCCATGTTCGACGACTACCTGTCCCAGCGGGCCGAGCGCACCGGGGATAAGTTCGTTCCCTTCGACGCGGCCGCGGACTATCGGACATACGTCGACGGCAAGAAGCGCGAAGACGGAGTCCGGTCGTTTCTGGAAAGCCGGGGAATCGAGCTGCCTGAAGGCGGGCCCGACGACTCGGACGACGCCGAGACTATCTACGGCCTGGGCAACCGCAAGAACGACATGTTCCAGAAGGTCCTCGAAAAGGATGGTGTCAAGGTATTCGACGGGTCGCGGCGCTATCTGGAGGCGGTCTCGGCCGCGGGCCTGGGCATCGCCGTCGTGTCGGCCAGCGCCAACACCCCCGAGGTACTGAAGATCACCGGCCTGGACAAGTTCATCCAGCAGCGGGTGGATGGCAACACGCTGCGCGAAGAGCACATTCCAGGCAAGCCGGCCCCCGACTCGTTCCTGAAGGGGGCACAACTCCTCGACATCGCGCCCGACGCGGCCGCCGTGTTCGAGGACGCGCTGTCCGGCGTGGCCGCGGGCCATGCCGGTCACTTCGGCTACGTGGTGGGCGTCGACCGGGTGGGCCAGGCTGAAGAACTCCGCAAAAGCGGCGCCGACGTGGTGGTACAAGACCTCGACGAACTGCTCAGCCAAGACGACGGAGACAAGTCATGATTACCGAGGACGCCTTCCCCGTCGAACCGTGGCGGGTCCGCGAGACCCGGCTCGACCTGAACCTGATCTCGCAGTCCGAATCCCTGTTCGCGTTGTCCAACGGGCACATCGGCCTGCGCGGCAACCTCGATGAGGGCGAGCCGTACGGCCTGCCCGGCACCTACCTCAACTCCTTCTACGAGATCCGGCCGCTGCCGTACGCCGAGGCGGGATACGGCTATCCGGAGGCCGGCCAGACCATCGTCGACGTCACCAACGGCAAGATCTTTCGCCTGTTGGTCGGCGACGAGCCGTTCGACGTCCGGTACGGACAGTTGCTCTCCCACGAGCGCACCCTGGACCTGCGCGCGGGGACGCTGACCCGCTGCGCGCACTGGGCCTCGCCCGCGGGCAAGCAGATCAAAGTGACGTCCACCCGACTGGTTTCGCTGGCCCAGCGCAGCGTCGCGGCCATCGAGTACATCGTCGAGGCGGTCGACGAATTCGTCCGGGTGACGGTGCAATCCGAACTCGTCACCAACGAGGACCAGCCGCAGACCTCGGCCGACCCACGGGTGTCGGCCATTCTGGACAAGCCGCTGGAGGCCGTCGACCACGAAAACACTGACACCGGAGCGCTTTTGATGCACCGGACCCGCAGCAGCGCCCTGATGATGGCGGCAGGCATGGACCACGAGGTCGACGTGCCCGGACGGGTCGAGGTCAGCACCGACGCGCGTGCCGACCTGGCCCGGACCACGATCATCGCAGGGCTGCGCCCGGGCCAGAAGCTGCGCATCGTCAAATACCTGGCCTACGGCTGGTCAAGCCTGCGCTCCCGCCCGGCGCTGCGCGACCAGGCCGCCGCCGCCCTGCACAGCGCGAAGTACAGCGGTTGGCAAGGGTTGCTCGATGCACAACGTAAGTACCTCGACGAGTTCTGGGAGAACGCCGACGTCGAGGTCGAAGGCGACCTCGAATCTCAGCAGGCGGTGCGGTTCGGCCTGTTCCATCTGTTGCAGGCCAGCGCTCGCGCCGAACGCCGCGCGATTCCCAGCAAGGGACTTACCGGCACCGGCTACGACGGCCACGCCTTCTGGGACACCGAGGGTTACGTGCTGCCGGTGCTCACCTACACCGCGCCGCACGCCGTCGCCGACGCGCTGCGGTGGCGCGCGTCGACCATGGATCTGGCCCGGGAGCGAGCGGCCGAGCTGGGCCTCAAGGGTGTCAGCTTTCCGTGGCGGACCATCCGCGGCCAGGAAACCTCCGCGTACTGGCCGGCCGGCACCGCCGCCTTCCACATCAACGCCGACATCGCGATGGCCTTCGAACGCTACCGGGTGGTCACCGGTGACCACAGCCTCGAAAAGGATTGTGGCCTACACGTTTTGATCGAAACCGCCCGGCTGTGGATGTCGCTGGGACACCACGACCGGTACGGCGTGTGGCATCTCGACGGGGTCACCGGTCCCGACGAATACACGGCCATCGTCCGCGACAACGTCTTCACCAACCTGATGGCCGCACACAACCTGATCGTCGCCGCCGACGCCTGCGTTCGCGATCCCGACGAGGCCGCCAAGCTGTGCGTCACCACCGAGGAGATGGCCAACTGGCGCAACGCGGCCGACGCGGTCCACATCCCGTACGACGAGGACCTCGGTGTCCACCAGCAGTGTGAAGGCTTTACCACGTTCGCGGAGTGGGACTTTGACGCCAACCAGACCTACCCGCTGCTGCTGCACGAGGCCTATGTGCGGCTCTATCCCGCACAGGTGATCAAGCAGGCCGACCTGGTGCTGGCGATGCAGTGGCAGAGCCACGCGTTCACACCGGAGCAGAAGGCCCGCAACGTCGACTACTACGAGCGGCGGATGGTGCGTGACTCGTCACTGTCGGCCTGCACCCAGGCGGTGATGTGCGCGGAGGTCGGGCATCTGGAGCTGGCCCACGACTACGCCTACGAAGCCGCCCTGATCGATCTGCGCGACCTGCACAGCAACACCCGCGACGGGCTGCACATGGCGTC
>NZ_JAFAUS010000100.1 GCF_019243155.1 Mycobacterium sp. | reverse complement strand
AGAAGTACCCCTGCCGCTTGCGGTCTTCCATCCCGGCCTCCGAGATCCGGTCGTCGGCCCGGGTCGCGCCGCGTTCGGTCAGCCGGGACACCGCGGTCTCGGCGATGACCTCCTCCACGGTGGCGGCCTGCGATTCCACGCATCCGGTGCACGTGACATCGCCGACGGTGCGGAACCGCACGGTCGCCTCGAATACCGGCTCGTCGGCGTTCGGCTTCATGTTCCTGTCGACCGCCAGCAGCATGCCGTCACGACGAAAGACCTTGCGCTGGTGGGCGTAATAGATCGACGGCAACGCGATGTTCTCGGCGCCGATGTAGGACCAGATGTCGAACTCCGTCCAGTTGGACAGTGGGAACACCCGGATGTGCTCGCCCTTGTGATGGCGCCCGTTGTAGACGTTCCACAGCTCGGGCCGCTGCGCCTTGGGATCCCATTGACCGAACTCGTCGCGGAAACTGAACACCCGCTCCTTGGCGCGGGCCTTCTCCTCGTCGCGGCGCGCCCCGCCGAATGCGGCGTCGAACTTGTTCTCCCGGATGGCGCGCAGCAGTGTCACGGTCTGAATCGGGTTGCGGCCCTGCCGGGGCTCGACGACCCGCCCGGCGTCGATGTCCTCCTGGACCGAGGCGATCACCAGGCGCACGCCGTGCTCGGCCACTAACTCGTCGCGGGTCGCGATCACCTCGTCGAAGTTGTGTCCGGTGTCGACGTGCATGACCGGGAACGGCAGCCGGCCGGGGCGGAACGCCCGCAGCGCCAGATGCAGCATGACGATGGAGTCCTTGCCGCCCGAGAACAGCAGCACCGGACGCTCGAACTCCGCGGCCACCTCGCGAATGATGTGTATCGCTTCTGCCTCGAGCGAGCGCAGATGGCTCAATTCGTACTGGCCGGCCGCGGGGCCCGCCTTCAGATCGGCGGTCATAGCATCCTTAGTTAAATCTGGCAGAACTGACCATATTTAGAATCTTTGCCGTTTATACCAGCAGCTCGCGCGGATGCTGTCAAGCAGTCCATCGTCACGATGGCGCGGACGCCGGCCACCGGACGCATCGCGTCAAGACCGGCGCTCTCCCTTTCGCCGCTGGTTGGCGGTGCGAAAACATGGACGGATGACTTCTCCTTCGGGGCCCGACGGCCTGTCCACACCGTCCAGCGGTCGCGACGTCATCGCGGACTTCCTCCCGCAGTCACCGTTCGTCGCCAAGCTCGGCATCGTCGCGGACCGACTCGAACCGGACGAAGTCAGGCTGCGGCTGCCCTGGGATCCGTCCAACGTGACCGTCGGCGACATGGTCCACGGCGGCGCCATCGCCACCCTGGCCGACCTCACCATCATGGCGGCGGCGTGGTGTGGCGCCGAAGCGCCTCCCGAACTTCGCGGCGTGACGGTGTCGATGGCGCTGGACTTCATGGCCCCGGCGCGGGCCACCGACGTGATCGGCGTCGGCCGGGTCCTGCGGCGCGGCCGGTCGCTGGTCAACTGCGAGGCCGAGATCATCGACCCGCAGGGCAGGCTCGTCGCGAAGGCGCTCGCCATCTACAAGGTCGGCTGAGAAGTCAGGACGTGATTTCCTCGAGCTTGCCCGTGGCGACGTCGAAGACGAATCCGCGCACCGACACGTGCTTGGTCACGAACGGACTGCCCTCGATGCGGCGTATCGACTGGCGCACGTCCTCGGCGAGATCTGCGAAGGCCTCGGCCGCCCAGGACGGTTTGACGCCGGTCTCCTCCTGGATGGCGCGCTTGAACTCGTCGTCGGTGAAGGTGAGCATCCCGCAGTCGGTGTGGTGAATGAGGATGATCTCGCGGGTGCCCAGCAATCGTTGGCTGATGGCCAGGGAGCGGATCACGTCGTCGGTGATGACCCCGCCGGCGTTGCGGATGACGTGCGCCTCGCCCTCGTTCAGCCCGAGGATGCGGTAGACGTCGAGCCGGGCGTCCATGCACGCGACGACCGCGACGTGTTTGCCCGGCGGCATCGGCAATGGCCCCGAGAAGCTGCTCGCGTATTCTGCGTTATTGGCCAGGTAATCGTCGGTAACCGTCACGAGAGCCTCCTCGGGAGTAGCCGGAATGTGCCGCCTTGGCTGCACGGCTCGGTACCGCCGTGGATTTTAGCAATCGATCACGCGGCATTCATGCATGAGAATCAGCCGGATCGGAAGAGCGGCGGCCGCTCGGGCGCTGCAGACGCGGCGCTGTTCATCTCATCTTTTGGGGCTCGCTAACCTGTCCCAATGCGGTACGGGCGATGCGGTCGGGCATGACTCGTTTTCTGGCACGCCGCTTGCTCAACTACATCGTGCTGCTGGCGTTGGCGTCGTTTCTGACGTTCTGCCTGACGTCCTATGCGTTCCGGCCCCTGGACAGCCTGCTGCAGCGCAGCCCGCGGCCGCCGCAGGCCGTCATCGACGCCAAGGCCCACTCGCTCGGTTTGGACGAGCCCATTCCGATTCGCTACGCGCACTGGGCCTTGCACGCGGTACAAGGCGACTTCGGGAAGACCATCACCGGGCAGCCCGTCGGCACCACGTTGTGGCGGCGCGTGGGAGTAACCCTGCGGCTGCTGGTGATTGGCTCTCTGGTGGGCACCGTCGTGGGCATCGTGGCCGGCGCCTGGGGTGCCATCCGGCAGTATCGACTCAGTGATCGCGTCGTCACGCTGGTGGCGCTGCTGTTACTGAGCACCCCGACGTTCGTCATCGCGAGCCTGTTGATCCTCGGCGCCCTGCGGGTGAACTGGGCCTTGGGTATTCACCTGTTCGACTACACCGGGGAGACCTCACCGGGCGTGCAGGGCGGGGTGTGGCATCACCTCATCGACCGGCTGCGGCATCTGATCCTGCCGTCGCTGACGCTGTCACTGGCCGCCGCCGCGGGATACAGCCGCTATCAACGCAATGCGATGCTCGACGTCCTCGGTCAAGACTTCATTCGCACAGCGCGCGCCAAAGGACTCACGCGAAGGCGGGCACTCGTGAAGCATGGTTTGCGCACCGCGCTGATCCCGTTGGCCACCCTGTTCGCCTACGGGGTGGCCGGGCTGGTCACCGGGGCGGTGTTCGTCGAGAAGATCTTCGGCTGGCACGGGATGGGCGAATGGCTGGTGCAGGGCATCACGGCCCAGGACACCAACATCATCGCGGCGATCACGTTGTTCTCCGGCGCCGTGGTGTTGTTGGCCGGCCTGCTCTCCGATGTGTTCTACGCAGCGCTCGATCCGCGGGTCCGGGTGTCATGACGACCGCCGGCGACGATGCAGAGCGAAGCGATGCTGAGGAGTGGCGCAAATGACGACCGCTAAAAGCGTTGGCGCCCATGGTATCTCGAGCCCGGAAGTCGCGGCCTTCACCTCGCGCCGCACCCTGGTGTTACGCAGGTTTGCGCGCAACCGCATCGCGGTGGTGTCGCTGGCGCTGCTGGTGCTGCTGTTCGTCGGCTGCTACGCGCTGCCCGCGGTGCTGCCGTATTCCTACGATGACCTCGATTTCGACGCCCTGCTGCAGCCGCCGAACACCAAGCATTGGCTGGGCACCAACGCGCTGGGCCAGGACCTGCTGGCGCAGATCCTGCGGGGAATGCAGAAGTCGATGCTGATCGGCGTCTGCGTCGCGGTCATCTCCACCGGCATCGCCGCCACCGTCGGCTCGATCGCGGGCTATTTCGGCGGCTGGCGGGACCGGGCGTTGATGTGGGTCGTCGACCTGCTGCTGGTGGTGCCCAGCTTCATCCTGATCGCCATCGTCACCCCTCGAATCAAGAACTCGGCGAGCATCCTGATGCTCATTCTGCTGCTGGCCGGGTTCGGCTGGATGGTCAGCTCGCGCATGGTGCGCGGCATGACGATGAGTTTGCGAGAACGCGAATTCATCCGGGCCGCACGGTATATGGGTGTTTCCAGCCGTCGGATCATCGTCGGCCACGTAGTGCCCAACGTGGCATCCATCCTGATCATCGACGCCGCGCTCAACGTCGCCTCGGCGATCCTGGCCGAAACTGGCCTGAGCTTCCTCGGTTTCGGCATTCAGCCGCCCGACGTCTCGCTGGGCACGCTGATCGCCAACGGCACCCAGTCCGCCACCACTTTTCCGTGGGTGTTCCTGTTTCCGGCCGGGGTGTTGGTGCTGATTCTGGTGTGCGCCAACCTGACCGGCGACGGCCTGCGCGACGCGCTCGACCCCGGCAGCGCGATGGCCCGGGGCGGCCCGCGATGAGTCCGCTGTTGGAGGTCGCCGACCTGGCCGTCACCTTCCCGGCGGACGGGCAATCGGTGACCGCGGTGCGGGGCATCAGCTACAGCATCGCCCCGGGCGAAGTCGTGGCGATGGTCGGCGAGTCGGGCTCGGGCAAGTCCGTCTCGGCGATGGCCGTCGTTGGCCTGCTGCCGGACTACGCGCGGGTGCGCGGATCGGTCCGGTTGCACGACACCGAACTGCTGGGCCTCGGCGACGACGCGATGTCGCGGTTTCGCGGCAAGACGGTGGGGATGGTCTTTCAGGATCCGATGTCGGCGCTGACGCCCGTTTACACCGTCGGCGATCAGATCGCCGAGGCAATTGAAATCCACCAGCCACACCTGGGCAAGAAGACGGCTGGCCGCCGCGCGGTGGAACTTCTTGAGCTGGTCGGTATTTCGCAGCCGGAACGACGCGCGCGCGCCTTTCCGCACGAACTGTCCGGCGGTGAACGCCAACGGGTGGTCATCGCGATCGCGATCGCCAACGACCCCGACCTGTTGATCTGTGACGAACCCACCACCGCGCTGGATGTCACCGTGCAGGCGCAGATCCTCGAGGTGCTCAAGACGGCGCGTGACATCACCGGCGCCGGGGTGCTCATCATCACCCATGACCTCGGCGTGGTCGCGGAGTTCGCCGACCGGGCGCTGGTGATGTATGCCGGCCGGGTTGTGGAATCCGCCGAAGTGCACGACCTGTACCGAGATCGCCAGATGCCCTACACCGTGGGGCTATTGGGCTCGGTACCGCGGCTGGACGCCGCCCAGGGCGCCCGGCTGGTGCCGATCCCCGGTGCACCGCCGTCCCTGGCGGGACTGGACCCGGGCTGCCCCTTCGCCCCCCGCTGCCCGCTGGCCATCGACGAGTGCCGGACCGAGGAACCGGAATTGCTTTCGGTCGGTGCCGATCATCGGGCGGCCTGCATTCGCACCGAACAAGTCAATGGCCGCAGCGCGGCCGATATCTACGGAGTGAGCACCGAAGCGCCGAAAGCGGAATCCGGAGAGGGTCCGGTCGTCGTTGCGGTGCGCGATTTGGTGAAGACCTACCGCCTGAGCAAGGGTGTGGTGTTCCGCCGCACCGTCGGCGAAGTCCGCGCCGTGGACGGCGTCAGCTTCGAGTTGCGCCAGGGCCGCACCCTGGGCATCGTCGGCGAGTCCGGCTCCGGCAAGTCGACCACATTGCACGAGATCCTGGAACTCGCTGCGCCGCAATCGGGTTCGATCGAGGTGCTGGGCGACGATGTCAGCAGCCTTAGCGCGGCGCGCAGGCGGTCCCTGCGGCGCGACATTCAGGTCGTGTTCCAAGATCCGGTCGCGTCCCTGGACCCGCGGCTGCCGGTGTTCGATCTGCTCGCCGAGCCATTGCAGGCCAACGGATTCAGCAAGGCTGACATCAACGCACGCGTCGCCGAGCTGCTCGACGTCGTGGGACTGCGCCGCGCCGATGCGACACGCTACCCGGCCGAATTCTCCGGCGGCCAAAAGCAGCGAATCGGTATCGCGCGGGCGCTGGCTTTGCAACCCAAGATCCTGGCCCTCGACGAGCCGGTCTCCGCACTGGACGTCTCCATCCAGGCGGGGATCATCAACCTGCTGCTCGACCTGCAGGAGCGATTCGATCTGTCCTACCTTTTTGTCTCCCACGATCTTTCGGTAGTCAAACACCTCGCGCACGACGTGGTCGTGATGTATGCCGGCGCGATCGTGGAACAGGGCGACAGTCGGCAGGTTTTCAGCAATCCACAACACGAGTACACCCGGCGGTTGCTTTCCGCTGTGCCGCAACCGGATCCGAGCAAACGTGGTTAGGCACGTCGGCCGCCTCGCGGCGGCGCTTCTCGCCGTGGCCGTCGTGGCGTCCGGGTGCTCACCGGCCATCAACCTGGCCCCGGAATCCGGCCACAACGCCGCGATCGGCACGACGAGCGACATCAACCCGCGGGATCCCGCCACGTTGCAGGACGGCGGCGATCTGCGGCTCGCACTCAGCGACTTTCCGCCGAACTTCAACATTCTCAACATCGACGGCAACTCGGCCGAGGTCGCCGGAATGATGAAGGCCACCTTGCCACGGGCGTTCATCATCGGGCCGGACGGCTCGACGACGGTCGACACGAACTACTTCACCAGCGTCGAGCTCACCGGGACCAACCCGCAGGTGGTCACCTACACGATCAACCCGAAAGCGGTGTGGTCGGACGGCGCCCCGATCACCTGGGAAGACATCGCCAGCCAAATCCACGCCCTGAGCGGCGCCGACAAGAGCTTCGAGATCGCCGGGCCCAGCGGCGCCGACCGCGTCGCGTCGGTGACCCGCGGCGTCGACGACGGGCAGGCCATCATGACCTTTGCCAAACCGTATGCCGAGTGGCGAGGCATGTTCGCCGGCAACGGGATGCTGCTGCCCAAGAGCATGACGGCCACCCCGGAGGCGTTCAACAAGGGCCAGCTCGAGGGCCCCGGCCCGTCGGCCGGCCCGTTCATCGTCACATCGCTGGATCGCACCACCCAGCGGATTACGTTGAGCCGCAACCCGAAATGGTGGGGTCCACGCCCGCGACTGGACACGGTCACCTACCTCGTACTCGATGACGCGGCGCGGCTGCCGGCACTGCAGAACAACACGATCGATGCCTCCGGGGTCGGCACGGTGGACCAACTGACCATCGCGCAGCGCACCAAGGGCATCTCGATCCGGCGGGCGCCCGCCGCGGCCTGGTCTCACTTCACGTTCAACGGGGCGCCCGGGTCGATCCTGTCCGACAAGGCGCTTCGCATCGCCGTTTCCAAGGGAATCGACCGCCGCACCATTGCCAAGGTCGTCCAATACGGCCTCACCAGCGACCCGGTGGCCCTGGGCAACCACATCTACGTCGCCGGGCAGGAGGGCTACCAGGACAACAGCGCTATTGTCCCGTATGACCCGGCCGAGGCCGGCCGGGAGCTCGACGGCCTGGGATGGAAGCTCAACGGGAAGTTTCGGGAGAAGGACGGCCGCCCGCTGGTCATCCGCGATTTGTTCTATGACGCCCAGGGCAGTCGGCAGTTCGCCCAGATCGCGCAGCACAGCCTCGCGCAGATCGGCGTCAAGCTGGATCTGGTGGCCAGGGCCGGCAGCGGCTTCTTCACCAACTACATCAACGTCGGCGCCTTCGATATGGCCCAATTCGGTTGGCTCGGCGACGCATTCCCGCTGTCGGCGCTGACCCAGATCTACAAGTCGGACGGGGAAAGCAATTTCGGCAAGATCGGCAGCGCGCAGATCGACGACGCGATCGAGCGGACGCTCGAAGAACTCGACCCGGTGAAGGCGCGCGCGTTGGCCAACGATCTCGACAAACTCATCTGGGCGGAGGGGTTCAGCCTTCCGCTGACTCAGTCTCCGGGTGACGTCGCGGTGCGCAGCACGCTGGCCAATTTCGGCGCAGCCGGTTTGGCCGACCTGAACTACACCGCGATTGGATTCATGCGGAAGTGATTCGCCGCCGCAGTGGTTCGGGCACCGGCAGGGCACCCTCGACCGCGGCAGCCACCTCGATGGCCTTCCACAGTAGGCGGACCTCGGGGCGCGACGGAAGCTCGTCCAGCGTAGCCGCTTTGGCGGCGAGGCCGTCGAGCTCCCCGCGCCACACCGCCTGGGCGACGTTGAGCGCGGCCGGCTCACGGAAGTCAATTGCGCTGTGCGCCATGCTGGGCAGGTGCAAGAGCACGGACTCCGGCAGCAGTGCGGCGACCCGATGGGCCACCGCGGGCGGCGTGATGAGATCGCGGCCGCCCGAAACCACCGCGGTGGGCCAGTCGAAACGCGTCATCTCGTCGGCCAGGTCGTAGGGCTCGTCCTCGAACGTCGCTGTCTGAGTGTGTATTTCGCGCTCGGCCACGGCGGGGTCAAGGGGTAGTCCGTCAGGTTCGGCGGCGTAGTCGAGCTCGCGAAACGCGATGCGACTCACCAGGTCTTCCTCATATCGGTAGGGCAGGTTACTCAGGGTGGTGAACCGAGATAAGAGCCACCACAGCATTTTTCGGCCGTCCAGCAACAGGTCTAGCTGGCGGTCCAGCAGCGAGGCGCCACCGTAGCCATACATGGTCGCGACGATATGTGTAGCCGACGCGGGCATCCGCCCCGTTTCGACTAGCTTCCGCACTTTCGGCGCCAGCGCTTCGGTTTCGGGGCTGTCACCTCTGAGCAGCAGTCGCCGGATCGCTCGGCGCACGATCACAATGTCATCGTGCGACAGCAGCGGTGAGTCGAGCACCATCGCCCGCACCCGACTCGGGTGGCGCACACCGACTCCGGCCGCGATGTAGGTGCCGTACGACGCGCCATAGATGACGGCCGACTTCGCATGGGCGTCATCGAGCACCGCCGCCACATCGTCGACGACCTGGTTCACGCTGAACGCCTCTGGTGGCAGGTCGGCGCCCGAGTCGTCGTGGCGCGACATACCCACTCCGCGGTGTTCGATCATGATGACGTCGAGGCCCGCGGCCGCCGCGCGCCGCCGAAGCCCCTTGTACAGCTGCACCGACGCCACTCCCGGGCCTCCGGGGATGATGACCAGCGGGTGGGGCGATTTGCGGCCCGTGCGCACGTAGTACAGATCGAACTCGTCGGCAGAACCCGGCGAGACCGGCCGCCGGATGGGACGCACACCGGGCAATCCCTCGAGCTTCTCCTGGGCCCGGCGCCGCTTGGCATTCATCGTCATCCGTGTCGGCCCACCATGATCTCATTCTGCAGACGCGGCCGACACGCACCGGCGCATGGTCGCTAACCCCGGTATCGGCGCTGGTCAGCGGTCGATTGCTACGCCGAGAGGTCGATGCGGTGCGCGCCCTTGACCCCTTCGTAGCGATCGGGGCTGCAGGTCAGCACGATCACCTGCCCGTAACTGCCCACGCTGTCGAACAACTCCCCCATCTTCGTCAGCCGGTCGGGGTCGGTGAAGCCCAGCGCATCATCGACGACGACGGGGACGGCGTCCTCCTTGGCGACCAGTGCTGCCCCGGCCAGCCGCGCCAGGATGCCGAGTTGCTCCTTCGCGCCGCCGGACAGGGAGTCGTAGGGCACCGTGATGCCGTTCAGCGTGCGGCTGCGGATACACAGGTCGCTGTCGATGTCCACCTCGAAAGTCGGCCCGAAGACCGGGCGGCCGAGCCGCTGCAGTTCGGCGCGATAAGGCTCGACGTACCGCAGGCGGGTGGTGTCGCGGTGGCGCGCCATCACCGAGCGCAGCAGTTGCGCGGCCCGTGCCCGGCCACCGACCCGGGTGTGCTCGGCGGCGGCGTGCTCGCACTCGGTTTCCGCTGCGTCGAGCTTGCCTTGCCGACCCTCGCTGCCGAAGACCGCCAGTTCGATGGTGATCTCCCGCAACGCGCGGGAACCGTCTTCGTAGCGCTCGCGCAGCGACTCGTCTTCCTTTCTGGCGATGGCCAATTCGGCCTGCACCGCATCCGGCGCCGCGGCCGCCAGCTCGTTGGTGAGTTCGGTGACCCGCCGCTGGGCGACGTGCGCCGCTTGCAGCGCGGTGTCCGCCGATGACGCAAGATCCGCATCGCTGACCGAGGCCCGCTCCTGGGTCAGCCGTGCGCTAGCCGCGCTCAGTTCTGCGCGCTGAGCCTCCAATTTATTCTGCAAAACCGTTGTCTGCGTGAATGACTCGGCCAGTTTCGCGGCGGCGGCGGTGGCCGCAAGGCGGCGCGCATCGCATTCGGTATTCGCGGCACTGCGAGCCGTGTCAAGCGCGTCGAGTTCGGCGCGGGCGGTGCCGATGTCGGTCGCGAGGAGGTCGGGCTCGTCCGGTAGCGAGGTCCGCAACTGCGCCAGCCGCGACCGCAACTGGTCGGCCTGTTCGTCGCCGCACAGGCCCGCGAGAGTGGCGCTCAGCTGATCGCGGCTGCCCTGCAGATCGCGGCGGCGCTGGTCGGCGGCTCGCGCGCCGGCAAGGTCGGCCACCTCGCCAGCGGCCAACGCGGCATTCATTTCTTCTTGTGCCGCGGCATATTTCGCACGGACGTCGAGCGTGGTGGCGCCCGGGATGACCCACGCGGTCAAGATGCCGGGGACTTCCACCGTGGTTGGGCCCGCTGCCGTGATCGACCAGCTCTGACCCGATGACAACGCAACCTGTTGGTCGCCGACAACGAGTTGGATGTCGGCAGCGGCGGTGAGTTCGACCGCCGCCGATGTCAACGCCAACTGGTCACCGATGCGATCGACAGCGGCCGCTGCGTCCTCGATGCGCCGCAGCAACTCCGCCGTGATGGCAATCGTGGTGAGCTCTGCGGAGACGCGGTCGCGGTCCCCTTCGATGGCATCGATCTTGGCCAGTCGGGCGGTCAACCGGTCGGCCTCCTCGCGGCGGGCGAGCAGGTCCACGGTGCGCCGGGTGACCTCGGCGCGGCGTTGCAGGTCGACAAGCAACTCGGTGGCCTCGTGGACCGCGGCGTCGGCGGCCTCGCCCTCGGCGACTGCGGCCGCGCGCGCATCGGCGGCGTGCTGCGCTTCGGCTTCGACAGCCGCGATACCGGCTGTGCGGGTGTCGATTTCGGCGAGCAAGTCTCGGCGGCGGTCGTGGGCGGTGCCCGCCGCTTCGCTATTCGCCACCGCTGCGGCGGCGACCAGTTCGGCTTCCCGGGCCTGCGCGGTGAGTTCGGCGATCTTGTCCGCGGCGTTCTGTGCGGCGGCCAGTCGCGGGCCGGCGGCGAGCCGCTGCTGCGACAACTCGGCCACCTGCTCGGTGAGCGTCGCGTGGCGAGATACCCGGTCGTCGACCTCGGCCACTGCCGCGACGCACTCGGCGACCGCGGCCTCCGCGTCGGCCAGCCGCGAAATCACCGCGGCCCACTCGCCCGTGGGCCGCCCGGTGGGAGTGAAGTACCGGCCGTACTCGGCGTCGATTCGTTCGATCAGCAACGGCTCGGTGCCCGACAGCGCGGCGTTGTCCCCGGCGGCGACATCGAGCGCACGCGAAAGTGCGTCGCAGCCAGACAAATTCACCGCCGTTGTCGAGGCGGCCTGCAGCACCCGCTGGGCATGCCACAGATCGCTGTCCACCGTCTCGGCCAGCATCGCCCGGACTCGCTCGTGGGCCTCGTCGCCGGTCAGCTGTTCGCGGTACGGCTTCAACAGCGTCAGTTCCGTTTCGCACTTCTTGTGAAACCGCTTGCGGTAGGCGAAACGATAAGGACCACAGCTTATTTCGGCGGCGACCTCGGATCCCACGTCGCTGTGAGTGGGCTTGACCTGTTTGACTTCTTTCTTCGTCGAGCGGTCCCTGGATTCCAGGAGCAGGTCCAGGGCTTCGATCATCGACGACTTGCCGATCTCGTTGGCGCCGTTCACCACAACCACTCCGTGGTCCGGGAACTCGATCTCTCGGTGCGCGATTCCGCGGTAGTTGTTCAGCACCAGCCGGTGCAGTTTCATGCAGCACCCCGATCGGTGAGCCGGAGCAAAAGAGCCAGCGCCGCCTGCGCGTCCGCGGCGGTCGCGTTGTCCCCCTCGCGCGCCGTCTCCACTAATTCGTCGACGGCCGCAGCGGCGAATCCGCCGATGCCGAGATCGCTGAATTCGCCGTCGGCGGGAATGACCGCGAGATCGGTGTGGCGTTCCCACTGGCCCAGCCAGGCGAAGAGCCGAGAGTATTTGTCCAGGCAGGAATCCAGCGCGGCACGGTCGGTGACGGTCAGCGACCCGGTCAGCGCCAGGCGCACCACGGTGCGGTCCTTCTCGGTCATCAGGTCCAGGTTCATGTCCAGGTCCGCGATGTCGCGGCTGGTGTCGACCTGCCGGTGCATCGTGACGAACCGCCAGCGACCGATGTGCCGGGACTCCACGGTGACGCCGCGCCGGGGGTCGCTGTCGTCGATGTCGACGATGAGAACGTGACCCGGGTCGGATTCGACGTCGTCGAAGTTGGTGACTTCCGGTGAGCCGGAGTACCACACCCGGCCGGTCTCCCCGACCTGGGTGAGCGAATGCTTGTCCCCCAGCGCCACATAGTGCAGCGCGCCGCGGTCCAACGCTTCGTCGAGCTTGGCGAGCCGGATCAGCGATGGCTTGTCGCGGTCGGGGTCCAAGACGTCGACGCCGCCGTGAGCGACGAGCACCCGGGTCACCGGAGCCGCAGCCAGGTCCACCAGCACGTCGGCTACCAGGTCGGTGGTCGGGGCCTTCGAGCGCCACGGCGCGGCGACGATTTCCAGGCCGGGGCGAACCTCGTGGACACCGGCCCGGTCGAGCACCACCACGTTGTCGGGACATTCAGCGGTGAACAGCGCGCTGGTGTACACCGAGGACGCGTCGAGCGGATCGTGGTTGCCCGGAAGCAGGTACACGGGAATCCCGATGGCGCGCATGGCTTCCAGGGATTGCCCGATCACTTTCGGGGGAAGCTGATTGTGCTCGAAGACATCGCCGGCGACGACGACGAACTCGGCACCCACCTGCGCGGCGAGGGCGCCAAGATCGGCCACCGCGTCGCGGCGGGCCGCCGAATACCGCGGCTGGGCATCGCCGGCGAGGAAGTGTCGAGTCATGCCGAGTTGCCAGTCGGCGGTGTGCAGGAATCGCATGCCATAACCCCCTTTCGAAGTGCGTGAATACCAGGGCATCGCGAGTTTAGGTCTGCGGACCGACAAGACGGGGGACCTCGCCCGGCAGGTCTCTCAAGACAGGTGCTGGCGGTAGCGGCGCCCCGTTGGTTAGCGTGACTTCCGTGGACAGCCCGCGCACCTTGCTATTGATGCGTCACGCGAAATCCGACTACCCGCCCGGCGTGGCCGACCACGATCGGCCGTTGGCTCGCCGCGGCATCCGACAAGCCGGACTGGCCGGAGACTGGCTGCGCGCCAACTTCCATGCCATAGACGGCGTGCTGTGCTCCACGGCAACACGTGCCCGAGAGACGTTGGCGAACACCCGAATCGACGCCCCCGTGCAGTTCACCGGGCGACTCTACGACGCCACACCCGGCATCATGATCGAGGAGATCAACACGACGAGCGACGGGGTGAGGACCCTGCTCGTTGTCGGCCACGAGCCGACGATGTCCACCCTGGCGCTCGTCCTAGCAGGCGATGACGGCACCGATGCCCCTGTAGCCCAACGTATTTCGACCAAGTTTCCTACGTCGGCGATCGCCGTGCTGTCGGTGCCGTGCGGGTGGAAAAACCTGGAACTCGGTCGGGCCGCGCTGATCGGCTTCGAGATTCCGCGCTGAGCCGCGCTGCCGGCCTTAGGAGTTGGTGGCGAGCGTCAGTTCCATCAACTTGATGGCCTGCCCGCAGGCGTCGATGCCGGGCGCCTGCGGGTTGATCCACCATCCGACCACGCCCGCGGCGTCGCTGGCCACTCCGCACGCGCCGTTCGCGTCGTCGGGGTGCATCACGATCGAATCGATCCCCGCGATATTGCGGCTCTCGATCTTGTACTTCAAGAATTCGGCGACCTTGCGCTCGTTGGCGAGGCTGCCCTGCTCGAACCAGAACCGGGTGATGTCGATCAGACCGGCCGGGTTGGCGGCCTGCCACCGGCAGATCGCGCCGACGAAGGTGCTCTGAATGTCGAGCGGATCGGCGCCCACGGTCTTGGCCAGGATGTCGCTCGTCAGCACCTCACACTCTTTGAGCAGGTTCGGGTACTGCTGCTGGGAGTTGTTGTTGCGCGGCACCGAACCCGAGCCGGCCTTCACCGCGTTACCGGCGACCGAGCGCGAACAGCCGGTCAACACCAGCAGCGCGGCGATCAACACCGCTGCGACGACACGGACGCTGCTACCGGAGCGGGTCATTTCGAGTTCGCAATCGATTGACGAGCCAGTTCTTTGGCTATGTCGCAGGGCGGCGGGAAGGGCTTTTGACTGAAGCTGATCGACCATTCGACGAAGTCGTCCTGGAACTGGATGCCCACCTCACACAGGGAGTCACCCAGGTTGGGTTCGTTGCCGACGGCGATGAAACCGCCGTGGCCGTTGATGTTGATGTCTTCGACGCTGGCGCGCGAGAGCTCCTCGGTCTTGCGCTCGCGTCCGATCGGACTGCCGCGGTACCAGGAGAAGGAGAAGTGCGGGCCGAGGATGCCGCCGCCCGCGAGCCACTGGCACCCCACGGAGTTACGGGCGGTGTTGATCAGCCCGTTGACCTTGGTCAGCTCCGCCACCGATTGATCGGTGACGCCGCCGCACTGCGGGAACATCGGCCCATGGTGGCCCTCCCCGCTGCCCGGCGCCGTCGACGATGTCGCTCCCGGCTTACCGCCGCCGGAATCGGAGCAGGCTGCGACCGCGGGGAGCATGATCGTCAAGGCTGACGCCGCAAGAGCCAGCGCCGTCGCGTTACGCCGCACAGCTACCCCGCTTCTGTTCAGCCTGCTGCTGGTCCACACGATGCACTGTAGCGGCAGCTCAGCGGGTCAACCACCGACGCGCCTGAGCAGGCGTTTCGCGTCTGCCGGTCGGAGCGGCGCGTGTGTTGGCCGTCCGCCGGTTGAGGGAACCGCCTGTTGCGGTATGCAACAGTTACCCCATGCTCCTGGCACTGCTGCGCCAGTACATCCGGCCGTACCGCCGGCTGGTCGCGGTGCTGATGGTGCTCCAACTGGTCAGCACCCTGGCGTCGCTGTACCTGCCGACGGTCAACGCCGCGATCATCGATCAAGGCGTCGCCAGGGGTGACACGGCCACCATCGTTCGGCTCGGCATGGTGATGCTCTGCGTCACCGGTCTGCAGGTGTTGTGCGCGGTCGGTGCCGTCTACTTCGGCTCCCGGGCGGGGATGGGCTTCGGCCGCGACCTGCGCTGGGCGATGTTCGAACACGTCACCACCTTCTCCGAGCGCGAGACCGCGCGATTCGGCACGCCCACACTGTTGACGCGCAGCACCAACGACATCCGGCAGATCCAATATCTTGTTCAGATAACGGGCACCGTGCTGGTCACCGCGCCGATCATGTGTCTCGGCGGAATCTTCATGGCCATCCGCCAGGAGGCCGCGTTGGCGTGGCTGCTGTTGGTCAGCGTTCCGATCATGGGCGTGACCAACTACTGGGTGATGGCCCACATGCTGCCGCTGCTGCGCAGGATGCAGGGCCTGATCGACGGCATCAATCGGGTGATGCGCGACCAGCTGGCCGGCGTCCGGGTCGTGCGCGCCTTCGCCCGCGAGGGCTTGGAGCGTGACCGCTTCGCTCGCGCCAACGCCGCACTGTCGAATACCGCGCTGCGCACCGGCAACTGGCAGGCGCTGATGCTGCCAGTGACCACGCTGACCATCAACGTGTCCAGCGTCGCGCTCATCTGGTTCGGCGGCCTGCGCATCGATCGCGGCCAAATGCAGGTCGGCTCGCTGACCGCCTTTCTCGCGTACTTCACCCAGATCCTGATGGCGGTGGTGATGGCGGCCATGACGCTGGTGGTGCTGCCGCGAGCCGCCGTGTGCGCCGAACGAATCACCGAGGTGCTGTCCACCCCTGCCGCGGTCGACGACCCGCAGAATCCCAAGTACCCGCCGCACGGGATCACCGGGGCGGTGCGGCTGGACGGCGCGACGTTCACCTATCCGGGTGCCGACAAGCCTGTGCTGCAAGACATTTCATTCACTGCCAGGCCCGGCACCACCACGGCCGTCGTCGGCAGCACCGGCTCGGGAAAGTCGACGTTGGTGTCGCTGATCTGCCGGCTCTACGACGTGACCGGCGGCGCGGTCCTGATCGACGACGTCGACGTCCGCGATTACCGCACCGAGCGGCTTTGGTCCGCGATCGGGCTGGTCCCCCAGCGCGGCTACCTCTTCTCCGGCACCGTCGCGGACAACCTGCGCTACGGCAAGTCCGACGCAAGCGACGCGGAGATGTGGGAGGCCTTGCGGGTGGCCGACGCCGACGGATTCGTCCGGCGACACGGCCCGGCGGACAACGGCCTGCACATGCGCGTCGCCCAGGGCGGGATCAATCTCTCCGGCGGGCAGCGCCAACGACTGGCCATCGCGCGTGCCGTCATCCACCGTCCCGCCATCTTCTTGTTCGACGATTCGTTCGCCGCCCTCGACGTGCACACCGATTCACGGGTACGCGCCGCGTTGCGTCAGATTGCCCACGCCGCCACGGTTATCATTGTCACTCAACGGGTTTCGATCGCCGCCGGGGCAGATCAGGTGATTGTCATCGACGACGGGCGACTGGTGGGCGCGGGCACGCACGAGTCGCTGCTGACCGAGTGCACCACCTATGCGGAGTTCGCCGACTCGCAGTCGATGAGCGTGGTGCGATCGGGTCACGTCGGCGGTTCGGCATGACGACCGCCACCGATAAGGCTCGCTCCCTTGACTTCTGGGGCTCGGCCGCCCGACTGGTGAAACGCCTTGCACCACAACGCAGACTGAGCATCGCGGTGATCACGGTGGGTATCGTCGGCACGGCGATCGGCGTCATCGTGCCGCGGATCCTCGGGCACGCGACCGACCTGCTGTTCAACGGCGCCATCGGCCGCCGGCTGCCTGCGGGAATCAGCAAGGCGCAGGCCGTCTCCGCCGCCCGGGCCCGCGGAGACAACACCTTTGCCGATCTGCTCTCGGGCATGAATGTGGTGCCGGGCCAAGGTGTCGACTTCGGAGCGGTCGCGCGGACGCTGGCGCTGGCGTTGGGCCTGTATCTGGTTTCCGCGGTGCTGATTTGGGCGCAGGCGCGGCTACTCAACGTCACCGTGCAGCGCACCATGGTCGCACTGCGTTCGGACGTCGAAGACAAGGTTCACCGGCTGCCGTTGTCGTATTTCGATGGGAGACAACGCGGTGAGCTGCTGAGCCGGGTCACCAACGATATCGACAACGTTCAATCGTCGATTGCGATGACGATCAGCCAACTGCTGACATCGATCCTGACCGTGGTGGCGGTACTGGCGATGATGATCTCCATTTCACCGCTGCTCGTGTTGATCACCTTGCTGACGGTGCCGCTGTCGCTGCTGGCCACCCGGACGATTGCCCGACGCTCCCAGCGGCTGTTCCGGGCGCAGTGGACGAGCATCGGACGCCTCAACGCCCACATCGAGGAGACCTACAGCGGATTCACGGTGGTCAAGACCTTCGGCCACCAGGCCGCGGCGCGCGAGCAGTTCCGCAACCTCAACGACGACGTGTACCGGGCCAGCTTCGGCGCCCAGTTCTTCTCCGGGCTGGTCTCTCCGGCAACGACGTTCGTCGGCAACCTCGGCTACGTCGCGGTCGCGGTGGTGGGCGGCCTGCAGGTGGCCACCGGGCAGATCAGCATCGGGAGTATCCAGGCGTTCATCCAATACGTCCGCCAGTTCAACGGCCCATTGAGTCAGGTGGCCGGGATGTACAACACCCTGCAGTCCGGCGTGGCCAGCGCCGAGCGGGTGTTCAATCTGCTCGATGAGCCCGAGGAGTCGCCGGACCCCGGGCTGGCGCTGCCGCTTAACGCGCAACCGAGTGGCCGTGTCGAGTTCGAGCACGTGAACTTTGCCTACCGCGCGGGCACCCCGGTGATCGAAGACCTGTCGATGGTCGCGGAGCCGGGGAGCACGGTGGCGATCGTCGGGCCCACCGGAGCGGGGAAGACCACGCTGGTGAACCTGCTCATGCGGTTCTACGACGTCGACTCCGGGCGGATTCTCGTTGACGGGGTTGACATCACGACGGTGAGCAGACAGTCGCTGCGATCGCGAATCGGCATGGTGCTGCAAGACACCTGGTTGTTCGACGGGACGATCGCGGAGAACATCGCCTATGGCCGCCCCGACGCCACCGAAGACGAGGTGAGACAGGCCGCGAAAGCCGCCTACGTCGACCGGTTCGTGCACACGCTGCCGGCGGGCTACCAGACCCGGATCAGCGGCGACGGCGCCAACATCAGCGCCGGCGAGAAGCAACTCATCACCATCGCACGCGCGTTTCTGGCACGCCCGCAACTGTTGATCCTTGACGAGGCGACCAGTTCGGTCGACACCCGCACCGAGGTCCACATCGCGCACGCCATGAGCGATCTCCGCCGAGATCGGACGAGTTTCATTATCGCGCATCGGCTTTCGACCATCCGTGATGCCGACCGCATCATCGTGGTCGAGGCCGGCCGGATCGTTGAACAAGGCAGTCACGCCGAGCTGTTGACCCGGCGCGGCTCCTACTATGCGATGACTAAGGCCTGACGCAGGCTTTGCAGGGTGATACCGAATCCACCGGGTTCGTATCAGAATGTCAAGTTATGACGATTGCCTGGCACCCGGCGGGCCGGTAGCCGCGATGGTGGACAAACATCTCGAATTCGGTCTGCTCGGACCGTTGGAGATGAGCGTCGACGGCGCCCGCGTACCGCTCGGCACCCCCAAACAGCGGGCGGTGCTGGCCATGCTGCTGATGAACCGCAACAGTCCGGTCGGCGTCGAGAGGCTGATCACTGCCCTGTGGGAAGGACACCCGCCGTCGGGGGCGCGGGCGAGCATTCATTCCTACGTCTCCAACCTTCGTAAACTGCTCAGCGGTGCCGGCATCGATCCGCGACAGGTGTTGGTTGCGGCGCCGCCGGGATATCGACTCAACATCGCTGAAAACGATTACGATCTCGGACGATTCATCGCCGAAAAGACCGCGGGCGTGCACGCGGCGGCCGGCGACCGGTTCGATCGAGCGACCGAGCACTTGAGCGCCGCGTTGAGCGAATGGCGCGGACCCGTCCTGGAGGACCTTCGTGAGTTCGAGTTCGTCGACACCTTCGCAACGTCCTTTATCGAGGAGAAGATCCTCGTCCACACCGCGAAGGCGGAGGCCGAAATCGCCTGCGGGCACGCCGCTGTCGTGATCCCCGAACTGGAAGCCCTGATCGTCGAACACCCCTACCGCGAGCCGCTCTGGGCCCAGTTGATCACCGCCTACTACCTCACCGATCGGCAGTCCGACGCGTTGGCCGCGTACCGCCGTGTGAAGACGACGCTCGCTGACGAACTTGGGATCGACCCGGGCCCGACCCTGCGGTCGCTCAATGACCGGGTTTTGCGGCAGGAACCTCTGGACGTCAAGCGAACCGCCCAAACGGCCGCCGCCGGTACGGTCACCGTGCTCGAACAGCACACGATGGCTTCGGGCCAGAAGGCCGTCGCCTATCTAAAGGACACGTCGGGGCGCAGCTATCCGCTGCAAGCGGTAAGCACGAGGATCGGACGTCTCGGCGACAACGACATCGTCCTCGACAATCCCAAAGTCAGCCGCCACCACGCCGTCATCATCGATACGGGTACCAGCTACATCATCAACGATCTCAAGTCGTCGAACGGGGTGCATGTGGAGCACCAGCGGATCCGTTCCGCCGTCACGCTGCACGATGGCGACCACATCCGCATCTGCGACGAAGAATTCACCTTCCAGATCGGCGCGGACGGCCAGGGCGAGCGATAGGGCGAAACGGTCTGCCGTGCAAGGGCTTACCGAACGGACCGGCGAGCGCTGTCCGCAGGGCGCCGAAATCCGGCGAATGTCGTGCGATCGGGTGTCCGGGGGCTTACGGTCATGGTTGCTGGGTCAGTGGTCGCGTTCGGTTGGTTTGCCTGTGAATTGTCAGCGGGTCGGCGGCTCGGCGGGTGCTCGGTAGGTGATGGTGGAGGATGGGCGATGAGTGATGAGCAGGCCTCGCGGGTGGGGTCGATGTTTGGCCCTTATCACCTGAAACGGCTGTTGGGCCGTGGTGGGATGGGCGAGGTTTATGAGGCCGAGCACACCGTCAAGGAGTGGACGGTGG
>NZ_JAFAUS010000075.1 GCF_019243155.1 Mycobacterium sp. | reverse complement strand
GGCAATGGGACTGCCACGGTGGTCTTTTCACACGACCGCAACGCTGGTGTGCTGGTGATGAACAATGTCGCACCTCCTTCCGCGGGAACCGTCTACCAAATGTGGTTGCTGGGCGCCAACGGCCCAACGTCAGCAGGGACGATGAGCACGGCCGCGGTAGCACCATCGACGACGGCGACGCTCGCAAACCTCGGATCATCGACAGCCCTGGCGTTCACCATCGAACCGGGCACCGGGTCGCCGCAGCCGACCGGAACCATCCTCGCCGAGTTACCGCTGAGCTGATCGGCTCCCCGACCGGGCGTGCCCGATGAGACAGCCCGGCCACGGTCGGGCTGTCTTTCGTTGTGGTAGTACCAATCCACGACTGGCTTGGCGCCGAATGACATTTGTGTTGACCATTGCTCTGATCGGCTACGTCGGAGGCCTACTCACAGGCGTATCGCCATGTATCATTCCCGTGCTACCCGTTATTTTCTTCGCGGGTGCTCAGAGCGCCGGCAATGACAGTGCCGCACAGCAGGTTTCCGGCGGCGGCGTGGATGTCGCGGTCGAGCCGAAGCGCAGGAACGCCATCCGTCCCTACCTGGTGATCTGCGGTCTAGTGCTTAGCTTCACCCTGGTCACTCTCGCGGGCTCGGCATTGTTGTCGCTGTTGCATCTACCGCAGGATGTCATTCGCTGGATCGCGCTGGTCGCATTGATTGCGATCGGGCTCGGCCTGATATTCCCGAGTGTCCAGCATCTCTTGGAACGGCCATTCGCCCGGATCCCGCAACGCGCCCTTGGTGTTCGGGGTGGCGACTTCGGTCTCGGCCTGACACTCGGCGTGCTCTACGTCCCTTGCGCTGGGCCAGTTCTCGCTGCCATCGTGGTGGCCGGCGCCACGGCACCGCTGGGCTTGCGCACAATAGTGCTGACGAGCGCTTTCGCGCTCGGCACCGCCTTGCCGCTGCTGATCTTCGCGTTGGCGGGTCGCGGGGTGGCCCACAGGGTAGGAGCCTTCCAACGCAGACAGCGCCGGATCCGAATCGCGGCGGGGATCGTGATGATCCTGCTCGCGCTGGCTTTGGTGTTCAATCTGTCCGCGATATTGCAGCGGGCCGTTCCGGACTACACCAGCCGGCTGCAAGACAGGCTGGCCACCGACCATGGGATCCGGGAGAAACTGAATCTTGGTGGCATCGTCAACGAGCAGAATGCGCAGCTGTCCAACTGCGGCAACGGAGTCCCCGGGCTCGAAAAGTGCGGTGCAGCACCCGATCTCAAGGGCATCGTCGGCTGGCTGAACACGCCCGGCGACCGGCCGCTCAGGCTTGAGTCCTTACGCGGCAAGGTCGTACTGATCGATTTTTGGGCGTACTCGTGCATCAACTGCCAACGGGCCATCCAACACGTCGTCAGCTGGCATAACGCGTACAAGGACGACGGATTCGAGGTCATCGGCGTACACACTCCGGAGTACGCGTTCGAAAAAGTGCCGGGCAACGTCGCGAAAGGCGCCACCGAGCTCGGCATCGACTACCCGATCGCGCTCGACAACGGCTATTCCACCTGGACGAACTATCGAAATCGCTACTGGCCCGCTGAGTATCTGATCGACGCCGACGGGCAGGTACGTCACATCAATTTCGGCGAAGGCGACTACAACGTCACTGAGCACTTGATCAGGCAGTTGATGATGAGCGCCCACCCCGGGCTTACGCTGCCACCACCAGTGGACGCGAGCAGCTCGACCGCGGAGGAACAGACCACCCCCGAGACCTACTTCGGCGTTGGCAAGGTCGTCAATTACGGCGGTGACGGGCAATACGACGAGGGCACAGCCACATTCGACTACCCGCGCACGCTTGCCCCCGACCACTTCGCCCTCCGTGGTCCGTGGTCGCTCGACTACCAAGGCGCGACCGCCGAAAGCAATCAGTCCAGCATCAAGCTGAACTACCACGCCAGCAACGTCTACATCGTCGTCGGCGGAACCGGATCCCTCAGCGTCACACGTGACGGACGATCCGTCACGGTTCCAATCAGCGGGCCGCCGACGTCACGCCAGCTCGTATCCGGCGATCACTCGCGATCGGGGACGCTCGAGGTACACCCCACCCAAGGGGTGCAGGTGTACTCGTTCACGTATGGCTGATTGCAGCGATGGTCATCCAATCCAAAAGCGTTCGGGCTCCGAATTACCGACGTCGAGCAATAACTCGGCGGCGAAAATCCGCTGCCGACAACAAGGAAGGCAAACGCGATGAAAGCACACAAAACATCGGTTGCGGCGAAAGGTCTCGCGGCAGCCGCCGTGCTCGGTCTGGGTGTGGCGACCGCGCCAACCGCCGCTGCGGCCGATTTGGTGGGGCCGGGGTGCGGCGACTACGCGGCCGCAAACCCCAGCGGTCCCGCATCGGTGCAAGGAATGTCGCAGGTTCCGGTGGCGGTGGCGGCGTCCAACAACCCGATGCTGACAACTCTCACCTCGGCGTTGTCAGGCAAGCTGAATCCGAACGTCAACCTGGTCGACACGTTGAACAACGGTCAGTACACAGTCTTCGCACCGACCGACGCGGCATTCAACAAGCTGCCGCCGCAGACGATCGACCAGCTGAAGACCGATTCGAACATGCTGAAGAGCATCCTGACCTATCACGTGGTGCAGGGCCAGCTGAGTCCGGCGAGGGTCATTGGCTCTCACAAAACCATGCAGGGCGCGAATGTGAACGTGACAGGCCAGGGAAATAGCCTCACGGTCAACAATGCGGGAGTGGTGTGCGGTGGCGTTCCCACCGCTAACGCCACTGTCTACATGATCGACACGGTCATGATGCCGCCGGCGTAGCGGATGTTGGCGCTGCGGGGACGCCATCATCTCGGCGACTACACGATCGTCAACTAGGCGATCGTGTAGTCGCTGAGCGGGAAGGACCGGCTGTCTCGCAAGGAGTTGAGCGTCGAGGTCGGCCGCAGCAGCGATGCTTCACCGCTGGGATTGAAGTAGTACGAACGCGACGTGGCGCAGTTGCCGGAGTAAAACACCGAATTGTCCAGCAGCTTCGTCATCCGCTCCATGAACCGGTCGTTGGCCTCTTCGGTCACCTCGAACGTCGTCGCACCGCGGCGTTTGACCTCACTTAGCAGCCGATCTATATGCCGCATCTGGTATTCGATGGTGTGGAAGAAGGACAATCCAGAGAAGGCGAACGGGCTTGCCAGGCCCAGATAGTTCGGGAAGTAGGGCATGGAGACGCCCTGGTAGGCCTGGAACCTGGTCTCTCGCCACCACTTACCCAGGTTGCGTCCTTTTCGGCCGACCACCTCGATGGCCGGGAAGTTGGCCTCCCACAGGTCGAATCCCGTCGCGAGCACCAAGGTGTCGATGACGGTCTTACGCCCATCGGCGGTGACGATGCCGTCCGCCTCGATCCGCTCAATCGTGTTCGTCTCGAGGTGCACGTGCGGTTTTGTGAAAGCGCGGTAGAAGCTGTTGGAAAACGTCGGCCGCTTGCAGCCGAGGTCGTAGTCCGGCGTCAGTTTGCCGCGCAGTTCCTTGTCCCGGATCCACCGGAATCGGGACATCTTGGCCAGGTCGGAAGCGGAAATGTTCCCCCGCCCCCGCGACTCCCGAAAATGGAGCGCCATGAAGACCATGATGAGCTCGAGGATGACGTCGCTCACCCACCGCACAAGCCGCTGCGTCACGGGCAAGCGCGCGAACAGGCGACGCAGCGTCGGGGAGATCGGGAAATCGAACTTCGGAATCACGTGAGTCGCGGTGCGCTGGTACACGGTCAGGTCCGCAGCCTCTTTGGCCAACTCCGGGATGACCTGCACCGCAGAGGCTCCCGTGCCGATTACCCCGATTCGGCGCCCTTCATAGCGGTAGTCGTGGTCCCAGGCCGTGGTGTGGACAATCTTGCCCTCGAAGCCGGCGATGCCCGGGATATCCGGAACGCGCGGCTGGGACAGGAACCCCGTTGCGGTGATCAGGAACCGCGCGGTCAGGCTTTCGCCGTCGGCCAGCGCGACCCGCCACACCGCGGCGTCTTCGTCCCACTGGGCACCCTCAACGGTCGTGTTGAACCGCATACAGCGTCGCACGTCGTACTTGTCGGCGATGTCCGCGGCGTACTGTTTGACCTCCGCGCCCGGCGCAAACAGCCGTGACCAGTCTGGTTTGGGCTCAAACCAGTACGAATACGTGGTGGACGGGATGTCGACAGCAACGCCGGGGTAATGGTTGACGTGCCAGGTACCGCCGAGATCGTCTTCGCGATCGAGAATGACGAAATTGTCAAACCCGAGGCGTTTGAGCTGGATCGCGGCGCCGATGCCGCCGAAACCCGCACCGACGATGATCGCGTCAAAACGGTCCGTGTTCACAGCCGTACTCCTGCTTACGCGTCCGAATAATAAACTTTTCTTAAGATACAAAAATCTAATAGCTTTTGCACGTCGACACTTCCGAGTTTTGCCAGCATGTGACCTTGCTGACACCCCCGCCGTAACCTGGCAACTGCCCGAACAAACTGCGCGTCAACTGCCATTTTCGTTTGCGAATGGCATATGAAACACCGTTACCTGCATGACCGCAGCGATTAAATCGATTGCTTGAATGGAGCCGTCGGCCAAATCGCGGTGATCGAGCTAACTGATGCACTTCGCTACCGCACGGAACGCGCCGGCACGTCGAAGCAATTTGCATGAGTCAAATCTTGTGTTCCTACCCGGCTGGCCTCAGCGAACGACACCAGCCGACGGATTAAGGTGTCTCCATACGTGATCCGATGGCGCGACACCTGCGTCAGTCCGGTGATAGCCAACCCGCCGTTCATCGCCGTCGGCCGGTATACAGGAAACCATCACGAAGCTTTGCGGAACTAACAGTTTGGGAGGGGCCTGCATGGGCACTGGGTCTGACGTCTTCGGACGTCTCGTCACTCGTTCTTTTGTTCCTGCTGTCGTTGCAGCATCGGGGCTCGGCGCTTCGGTCCTCGGCGGCTTCGCCATCCCTATTGCGTCCGCCGACTGTCCCGACGTGCAGGTGGTGTTTGCTCGCGGCACCGGCGAAGCTCCGGGCGTAGGCCCGACCGGTCAGGCCTTCGTCGACGCATTGCACCAGCGCGTCGGTGGTAGGTCGTTCGACGTCTATCCGGTCAACTATCCGGCCACCGAACAGTGGCAGACCGGCATCGACGGCGTCCGAGACGCGGGCGCACACGTGGTCTCGATGGCACACGACTGTCCCAAGACCCAGATGGTGCTTGGGGGATACTCCCAGGGCGCGGCCGTGATGGGCTTCGTCACCTCGGCCGCCGTCCCGGACGGCATCGACCCGAACACCGTCCCCAAGCCGCTGTCCCCCGACGTCGCCAACCACGTCTCCTCCGTCGTGCTCTTCGGCATGCCCAACGTCCGGGCGATGAACTTCCTCGGCGAGCCGCCAGTCGTCATCGGCCCGATGTATGACGCCAAAACCGTCAAGGTCTGCGCCATCGATGACCCGGTTTGCTCCGACGGCCTCAACTTCGCCGCGCACGACACCTACGCCGACGACGGCACGGTGATTGACAAAGGCGTGGCGTTCGCTTCCAGCCACCTCGGGCTGGGCGGCCCGCCCGGGCCCGCTCCGGTCGCGGCGCCGGCACCCGGAGGGTTTGGGAACTGAGCTAGCTGTTCAGGTACACGACGATGCCTTGAGTGACCGCGGCGGCGTACTTCGCGCGCCCGTCGGAGCTCTCCATCCGCGCGGCCTCGTCGGCGTTTTTCATGTTGCCGAGTTCGACGAGGATCGCGGGGTACTGCGCCAGGTTCAGCCCGGCCAGATCGCTGCGAGCGTAGAGGCCACCCGAACCGACGTAGTTCGCCGGTTGAAAGCCGTTCTGTACCAGAGTGTCCCGCATGATGCGTGCCAACTCGACGGAGGGCCCGGATTGCGAGTCGTTGAGCGGCGGGCTGGAGTAGTTCACGTGAAATCCGGTGCCTGACGGCGGCCCACCGTCAGCGTGAATGCTGACGATCGCGTCGGGGTGCATCGCATTGGCCGCCGCCGCGCGTGCATCGACACAGGGGCCGACACCGGCGTCGCTGTCCCGTGACAGCTGGGTGTGCACCCCCATTTGGTTGAGCGAGCCGCTGATAAGCCCAACGACCGCCCACGTGAACGCGTGCTCGGTATAGCCGCCATTGGTAGCGGTGCCCGACGTTTGGCACTCCTTGGTGCCGCCCCGACCATTGGGGACTTGCTGATTGATCGACGCGTCGTTCACGGCGTTGTGGCCCGGATCGAGGAAGACGGACTTTCCCGCAACACCGGCGGACGCACGTGGGGCGCCCAACACTGCTCCGGCACCGAGTATCGCCGGCGCGACACCGGCATACCTCAGCACATCGCGTCGTGAAACCGATCGCATCGGAATTGGGCGACCATTCACCGCGCGATGGTAACAACCGGCCCTGCTACGCCTCGTCGACGGCAGACATCAGGGCATAGACGACGCTCTTCAGAAAGGTGACCGGCACGCTGTAGCCACAGTTCACCATTCGCAGCCTGCCCTCGTAGGTGGTGATCCCGGTGACGTGCTCGCCGTCGGTCTGGCTTTGGGTTACCGGCCCCCAGATTGCGGTCGGCCGCAACGGCCCGGCACCACACAGGTTCTGCACGCCAAGGTTGGTGGCGAGCATGTCGAACGGACACACGCGGCCAAATAGCTCCTCGGCGTGGCCGACTTCGGAGTCGATCGGCATCGCCAGCTGCACGGCCAGCGAAGCTGCGCGGATTCCGCGCGCCGAGCGAGCGACCTCGAGGTGCGCGGTCGTCGCGCGCGCCTGGTCCCAGAACGCCGTTCCGTCCCACGGAGACAATCCCGTCCACGTCGACTGGATGTAGAGCGCGCAGTCTTCGGGGGACCCGACCAGGGCGCGGAAGTTGATCGGATTGAGCACCCGCACAAAGTCTTCGCCACGGTCGGCCGCGCGCACTCGGCACATCGCGACCACCAACGCCGCATGTACCGTGGTCCGTTCCGCACGGCACCGCTGCGCCAATCTTGCGGTGTCGACTTCCGTCATGGCCATGGTGTGCACGTTGGTCAAGCCGCCGTCAAAGGGCCGCAAAACACTGGGTGTGCGCATCCTGGGGTCGTTCGGCAACTCGGAGGGATCCAATGGCTCCACCCTCGGCAAGGCGTGAGCGAGCATCTCTTCCTGGGATTGCGGCACAGGCAGATTCGGCAAGGTCGCGCCGTTGAGCGCGGCGAGCAAGTCGTTGAGGACCAGCACGGAGGAGATGCCGTCGGCGATGGTGTGGTCGAAGACCAGCAATAGCGCACTGCTCGTTGGCCTCTGCAGCAACGACGCGCGCATCAGCGGCGCACGGGATCGGTCGAACGTTCGGCTGAGCTCGTCGGCCGCGAGCGCCTCCCACGAGGTCGCCGTGTCTCGGTGGACGGTCAGGTCGATCGGCGCAACGGCAGCCGCGCGATAGAAACCAAGCCGAATGCCGGGGCGGTCCTCAACATGCGCTGACAACAAGGGATGTCGGTTTTGAATGGCGGCCAGCGCCGGCTTCAACCGGTTAGCGGTGAGCACCTCGTCGAACTCGGCCACCAGCGCGAAGTGGGCCGGATTGCGTTCGCTGTAACGGTAGAAGAGTCGTTCGGCGGCATCGACGGTGCGAATTAATTGGGCGGGCGAGGTCTCTTCGAGCACCATGACAATGCAGACGAAACCCGTGCGTGTTTGGTTCACGAGGCGGGTTACCGTACTAAATAGTATGGTACCGTCCGGGGCATGTCCGTGCTCGAAAGCAGCCCCCCGCACGGGATCACCGACGAATTCGTCGCACGGCTTTCCGAGCGCGCGCAGGAGGCCGAGCGGCTGCGCCGACTGCCCCAGGCGACGGTCGCCGAATTCCGGCAGATGGAGCTGTTCCGCCTATTGCTACCGGCCCGGTTCGGCGGCATCCAGGCATCGTTTCCCGAACTGCTGCAACCGATTCGGCGGATGGCCCACGGATGCGCATCGAGCGCGTGGACGTTGGGGTTTTACGCGCTGCACAACTGGATGCTCTCGCTGTTCGACCCACGATTGCAGGAGGAGGTATTCGCCTCGGGGCCCGTACTGGCGCCGGCTCCCCTGGCCCCCACCGGCCGCGGTGTTCCGGCCGACGGCGGTGTCCGGCTAACGGGCCGGTGGTCGTGGGCGACAGGTGCGATGGACGCCGATTGGGTGGTCGTCGGCGCGCTCGTGGAGCGGCAGGACGGCATCGAACCCGCGCTCGTGGTGGTACCGGCCGCCAACGTTGAGGTCGCTGACACGTGGCAGACCGCAGGCATGCGGGGCACCGGTTCGCACGATGTCATCGTCACCGACGTCTTCGTCCCGGAGCATCGGATGGTCGCGGTGGCCGACATCTATGCGGGAACGG
>NZ_JAFAUS010000397.1 GCF_019243155.1 Mycobacterium sp. | reverse complement strand
CGGCTACGACCTGGGGTCACTGCTCGATTCGTCGAAGACGTTGTCCCGCGACGCCAACGGCGTCGTCGATCGCACCCGAGCCCTCACCGAAGACACCGGGCCGCTGCTGGATACCCAAGCGCAAACCACAGATTCGATCAGAAAGTGGGCGCATAGCTTCGCCGGCATCTCGGATGTGTTGGTGAACAACGATTCCCATTTCCGCACCATCCTGCAGAAGGGGCCTGACACCGCGAACGAAGCATCGCGGCTTCTCGAACAAATCAAACCGACGCTGCCGGTGCTGCTTGCCAACCTGACCACCATCGGGCAGATCGGCGTCACCTACCATCCTTCGATCGAGCAGCTACTGGTTCTGCTACCTCCTGGGGTTGCTGTCGAGGTGGCAGCCACGGGTGAAAACCATCCCGACGGTAGGGCTTACGGCGACTTCGCGGCCACGGTCGACGATCCGCCTATTTGCACGGTCGGCTTCATGCCACCCAACACATGGTGTTCCCCGGACGACCTCACCGACATCGACACGCCGGACGGGTTGTATTGCAAACTCCCGCAGGATTCACCGATCGCGGTTCGCGGTGCCCGCAACTATCCCTGCATGGGCCACCCCGGTAAGCGCGCGCCGACCGTCGAAATCTGCAACAGTGACAAGCCGTTCATGCCGCTGGCGATGCGCCAACACACCCTCGGCCCCTATCCGCTGGATCCGAATCTGCTGTCCCAGGGCGTCCCGCCCGATGACCGGATCACCACCAACGACCGAATCTTCGGCCCGGTCCAGGGAACGCCGCTGCCGCCGGGAGCGGTTCCGCGCGGCGCACCCGCCGGCCCGCGCGGAGAAAGTCCACCGCCGGGCACGGTTGGAGCTGCTGTACCCCCTGTGCCGTCGTCGGGACCCATGTCGAGAATGTCGGCCGAAATTCCTTCGATAGCACCGCTCGACGTCCCTGGACCGGCCGAACGACCCGCGCCGCCGCCCGCCGCGCCGGCACCGCCGCCCGACGCGCCGGCTCCGCCGCCCGACGCGCCGGCTCCGCCCGGTCCTCCCGACTTGGCACCGGCCGACACGGCAGGCGGCGGAGGTCCCCAGGCTGCGCCGAGCTCGTTCGGAGCCAAGGCATCTAAGCCTGTGCCGTCGGTCGCGGTCGCAAAGTACGATCCGCACACCGGTCGTTATGTCGGTCCGGACGGAAAGCTGTACCAGCAGTCGGATCTCGTTGCTGCGAAAGCGCCCAAGACGTGGAAAGACATGCTTCCCACCTGAATCCGTCCTGAGGACCGCCTCGAGGGGTCGGGCGGTGAAGCTTAGGACCGCCCGGTCAGGAGAGCTGGTCCAGGCGCAACGGCATCGCTATATCAAGCCACTGGTTTTGGCCGCAGGCACCGCTTGGGCCGACCGTCTTGTCCTTGCCCGAGAAGACCCGCGACCCGAGCTGGAATCCACCATTGTCGTTGACCGGGTAGAAGAAAAACGTCTGGTTTCCGCTGAACGCGGTACCGTCCTCGCACCGCTCCCAGTTCGCCACTGTGCGTTTGACCTTCCACATCTCCCCGTCTTCCATGTAGAGGGGCGCGGTCCATCCCTGGTCGCTGGACACCTGGCCCTGGCATGACTGGGTTGAAACGCAGGTCGAACTGATGGTCCACGTCTGGTAGACCGTCGGCTGGCCGAAGTACTGATCGTTTCGCTGGGCATAATCGCCAATGGACGTGGCGCGGAACGTCCCGTTGATGGCCACATCTTCCTTGGTTATTGCCTGGGCCGGAGAGGCCGTGCCCAAACCGCCGAATGCAGTCGCAGCCAACAGCGTTGCGGTGGTGAGTGTTTTGACGGAACGCATCAGGTGCTCCTCGAAACGCATAATCCGAGAGTGCCTACGGCACCTTTTCGCCGTGGGTTGCGGCGTCCTCGATCGGAGACGTTACACCGCTTCGACCCGCCAAGGTAACGGTTAGGCAAAGATCTGCCGCGCTCATCCGGAGGGGTCGAATTTCGCGATCAGCCAGGAACCGTCGACTTTTTTCAGCGTGACCAGGACGCTGCTCTGCGTCTTCTCGGGATCTTTCTTTCGCACGCTTGCCGTGGTCTGGTCGATGAAAACCAGCACGACGGCCGAATCGGGATGCAATTCCGAAACGGCGGCCCGAACCACCGTGGCGGTCGCCGTAAGTTGTCCCTTCTGCGCCATCGGCGCGACGGCTTCGTCGGCGAATTTGCTGTAGTAGGCCAGAAAGTCGCCGGTGAGATGTGACTTCGCGTTGCTGAAATCGCGATTCAAATGGTCGTAGGAATACGACAACGCCGCTACGGCACCATCCGAGGCCGCCTGGATTGCCCGGCGCGCCGCCGCATCGCCGACCTGCTGGTCCGGCCGGTACAGGATGAAGTACACGCCGGCAGCGACTCCCACGGCGGCGATAACCAACGTTGTCGCGACGATCGAACGCCACCTCGCCAGATACCGGCGGGGCCGCCGCCGAATCGCCTTGCCGTCCATCGTTTTTTCGGTGCCGTCCAGCGACGAGTCATGTTCGGCAGTCATCGCAGGAAATCGACTTTCGACATCTTGAGCTGGCCGCCGTCGCGGTCCATATCGACGCTCACGCGAAACAGGGCCGGCGGCGGTTTGACGTTGTCCGGCCCAAAGGGATCGGTTCTCGCCGCCACAAGAACGACTCCCGAGTTGTCGCTCAACGACTGGACGGCGACGGCTTCGATGGTGACCTTGTTACCGACCTTCGTCTCCTCGGCCTTGTTGACTATCAGGGGCGACAGCACAGCTAGCTGGTTCTTCTGGTCGCCGGTGGAGGCATCGATCGCGCGCTGGACATCATCCTTGGCATGAGCAGGGTCAATCGACATGAATGCCGTGATCCCTTGCCGGGCGGCCACACTGAACTCCGCGGCGAGCTGGCGATTGTGCACCGCGGTGTGGTGCTGCCGCAGCATGTAGCCGGTCGCGGCGACAGAAGTGGAGAAGAGCACGATGCCGATGCCGGCGGCTACAGTCCTCCGCCCCGGACGCCGGAGCCAACGTGGTCGCCTGGGACGCCGCAGCAACCGTCGTCGTTTCCGGGTCGGCGTCGCGGGCTGCTCGACAGCGAGGGTGTCGGAGTCGGAGTCCCCGGTTTCGGCTTCCCCGCGCAGGCTTTCCAGGCGCGCCCGAGCCGCCTCGGCGCGCGCTTCGGCCTTGGCAACTTCGTCTTCCGGGTCCACGTCCGAGAGGTCGGCGTCAGGCCCGTCCGGGTTGTGCACGGAGAGGGAGCTTATCACCGGAACCTGGGCCCACCGACGCCATCGGACGACTGCTCCTCGTGGCGTCTAGGTGCGGAAATACCCGCTCGCCGGGCAGCGGGGCGCAGTGGCGTCGGGGGGTGCGGCGCCGACGGTGTTCGGCCTGGTTGATCTTCTCCAATTAGGAGAATTTTCTTTCCGGGTGTGGCAGAGTGATCGGGTGCGATCCATCGTGGCCCTGGTTGCCGCGTTGCTCGGCGCCGGTGTGCTGGCAGCGCCGCCGTCGTCTGCCGGGCCGACTGTCTGCGATTACCCCGCCTGCACCCCGGGCATCATGCCGCACCAGGTTTTAGGCGCGCCGTGCGACAACACCACCTATTACGCCTTCGGTGTCGCGGACGGCTATGTCTCCTTCGCCTCGGAGCCCGGACGGCTGATGTTCTGCGGTTCGCCCCGGCGATACCAGCCTCGATGGTTCCGCTCACCGCCGATGGCGGGAGTCAAGGACGAAAACGCCGACTGCCAGAACTACCTGAACTACGTCGCGCAGTCGCCAGATGGTCTGTTCCTGATCTGTATTGCTCACGACGGCATCGAGAGCTGGGTCCGCGCCGACACGTAGCCGCATCGTTTCCTCAGTCGCGGGCGACCCGAGGCAGACCGAGCAGGCGCCGGCTCAAATCGGTGACCCTGTCGAGCAGTGTTTCGTCGTCGATGTCGGCGACCAGCGGATGCATGACGGCCGTGCTGAGCGCACCGGAGAACATCGCGGCCTCGATCCGCCCGTCCAGACCCGCATCGCTGAGCAGCACCTGGTACAGACGGTCCATGAAAACTTGAAATGGCTTGTGCTCGGCCAGCAATCGGACGACGACCGGATCGAATTGCAGTGTGCGCACCAACCGGCGGTCACGAACCGCCATTTCGATGGTGCGCACCAACAGTGCATCGCGGGCCCGCGGCCCGTTGCCGTGAGCCTCCGCTTCCTCCAACGCAGGAAGCAACCGCGCGAGTTCGCGCTCGGTGACCGCGATGACGATCTGCTCCTTGGTCCGGAATTGATGGTAGACAGCGGCTTTGGTGATGCCGACGGCGTCGGCGATCATCTGCAGCGACGTGCCGCTGACCCCGTGCGTGGCGAACAGATCCAGCGCCGCATCGAGCACGCGCGTCCGGGCCGCGCTGTGCTCGACCACCCTCAGTTGCTGCGCTTCGGTAGCCGACTGTTGTGCTGTTCCCACGCACCGAGACTAGACGACACTATTGACCGTGGCTAGCCGATCGGCTAGCTTCGCTCACTAGCCGAGTTTTGGCGGCGAATTCGTGTGGGGAAGGAGTACCAATGTCCGACGTCGGGGGAAACGATGCAGGCGGTCGCCCATTCACGCGAACTGCGCGAGCGAACATCGACGGAGAGCTCATTCTGCTGTGGACGCTGCCCGTGACGGTGATCCTCTGGATCGCCAGCTTTTTCCTGTTTCCGGGTTTCAATCCGCCGATGTCGCCATCGATGACGGCGGACCAGGTCGCCGCGTTCTATCGGGATCCGGCCCACCTTCCCCAGATCCGGTACAGCATGATCGTGTTCAACTGGTTCGGCGTCTGCCTCGTCCCGATTCTGGCTCTGATCGTGTTGCAGATCCGGCGAATGGCACATCGGACGCCGATCTTCTCCTACGCGATGCTGGGCTGCGTGGCCGGCGGTCCGACGTTGTTTCTCATCGCCAACGTGTGCTGGCTACTGGCGGCGTTTCGTCCCGAGCGGAATCCGGAGCTGACGCAGCTCCTCAACGACTTCGGCTGGATCACCTTCACCATCGTGGTTCCCTTTCTGATCGGGCAAAGCCTAATCCTGGCTCTGGCAATCTTTTTCGACGACCAGCCACGTCCTGTTTTCAGCCGTTGGGTGGCCTACTTCAACCTCCTGGTGGCGGCCGCGCTGGTGCCCGCCGCCTTCGTCGGAGTGTCGTTGACCGGCCCGCTGGCCTGGGACGGCTTCCTGTCGTTCTGGGTGAAGAACGTTGCCATTGCGGTCTGGATCGTCGTGATGGGCGTTGTGTTGGGACGAGCCATCTATTCCGAGCGTGCCGAGAACCCAGGACGCCCACAGGAATTGGTCAACGCATGAGCGCGGTGATCACACAGCCGACCTCGCCGGCCACGCCGCCCGCGGGCCCCCTGAATCGGCGGATCGCCTGGCACCTGCGGCACAACCCCAAGCGGGAACTCTGGTTGGCGTGGTGGGCGATGGTCGTCTTCTACAACATGTTCTTCCCGGTGTTCTTCATCAATGCGCAGGTTCAGCCGCCGCCGGAGCCCACGTGGGATCTCGCGACGCAGGTGCACTGGTTCTCCGAACGCCACTTGGGGATACCCCTTGGTTTCGGCGTCATCTTCTCCATCAGCGGCATGATCGCGACCAACAACGCGCTGATCGCGTATTCGATGCGGCGCATGTCGGTCAGCCGCGCGTTCGGGTATTCGTATCTGATCATCTACTCGCTGAGTGCAGTTCCCGGAATGATGCTGCTCAACATCGCGCTGATCGTCGGGACGCTGCGACCCGATCGCAATCCCGAAGTGATTGGTTGGCTCTACGACTTCGCATTCTTGTCCTTCGACGGAACCATGGGCGTCTTCTTGATCGGCTCACTGATCTGGATGGTCGCGATCCTGCTCGACAAGAATCGGGTGTTCCCAAAGTGGTTCGGCTATCTGAACCTGTGTAACGCGCTGACCGAGGTCGTCGTGGCTCCCTGCTGGATCTTTCGGCGGGGCGTGTTGGCGTGGGACGGCGAGATCGCCTGGTGGCTGGACATGGTCGTGTTCGGCGTATATCAAGTGACTTTCATCGTCATGCTGTTTCAGATGATCCGCCGCGACGACCTGGGTTCCGGACCGCTGCCGGACCCGAAGAAGGCAGTTGCGCAGTGAGCGATCTCAAGACCGATCCCGTGGAAAAGGAAAAGCCCGCCAGATTCGTTCCCGGCCAACCGGACATGTGGGCCTTCGTCCTGTTCGAGACGCTGGTCTTCACCGCATATTTCGGCTTCTACCTGTTTTCCCGCGCCCGAAACCCCGAGCTCTTCCTGCATTCCCAGGCCCAACTCGACCTGCGCATCGGGGTTTTCAACACCCTGGTCCTGCTGCTGAGCTCCTGGTCGGTGGCGCGGTGCGTTCAGTCATCCCGCGCGGGCGCGTACCGGGCGGCCCTGCGGGACGTCGCCATCACGGCGGCGTTCGCCGCGGTGTTCCTGTTC